>NZ_JBJJMM010000016.1:0-164988 GCF_046231795.1 Pseudomonas sp. KCJK9016
GGGTAGTGGATTATTTGTTTGGTTTTATGCAGGTGTGCACGCAGTCGTGATCATCCATGTATCTCAAGGTTTTAAAATTGTTCCCTATTATCCAGAATGGGAAGCCAGTTGTTTCGAATAGTAGCGCTTTGAGATCAGTAGAGGACTCTAGTTTCCATGCGTGAGTTTTATTGTCGTGAACTATTAGAGTGGGATATTCAAGGTCGTCAAGTGTGTCAACTTTTTTCCATAATTCAGGATCATGCTTTTTTTCGGTGTTTTTCAAAAAATATGGATCCAGATTCTTCGCAGGAGGGGAGAAGAATGCGATCGTCAAATCGTTGATTAGGTTGGCTAGTTCAATTTCGTTTAGTTTTTTATTTGCTAGGTTCTGCTTTTCTAAGACAGAGTCGATTTCTTTTTCCAGGTAGTTCATTGCGGGTCTCCAATTCTCGCGCGTGATACAGGCACTGATTCTAATAAGATATGTCCTCTAACTGCGCCACCAGTTCCGCGTTTTCCCGACGTTTAGAAAAAGGGGACTAGTAAAAGGGGACAGATTTATTTTCTTTAACGAAAAATAAGCCTCTCCCTTTCTTTGGTTTGAAAAGGAGACGTATTTGTCTATTTTTTTCTGAGTTCAGTCTAGCGGGTACTCGCAGGTCCATGGAGGCGTAAATAGCTCGGAGTTTATATTGTTTTCATAAAGAAAAGAGTTTATTTCTTCCTCTGTTTCCATGGTTTTGCACTTTGTGATTGTCGTGTCGGTGGCGCCAATGCTGTCTCTTGTTTCGAGAAAGTGGATTGGGATGGTGAATTCTATAATGACGTATTTAGAATTTTTTGCATCCTCTAGAAACTTGTAGTAACTCTCTCTGGGGTGTCTATTTTCAAAATTTAAATGATAAACAGCGTAGATTGCGATCCATTTTCTAAGTGACTCATCCTGCGAAGGTAGTTCCTGCGCAATCTCTGTATATGATTTTGCTTCCAAACCCCACCAAACTTTTCTAGGGATAGTCTTCTGAGTGCTCATTTTTGTCCTTCAAATTGGTTTGGCCAATAGATTCTTATAACTTCCCCTTTCACAGGGTGAAGCTGAAAGTGTGGATAATCACCATGTGGGTCGCTAGGGTCGGATTATGAAAATTGGGCGGGTTTATAATTTTACTTGCGTAAAGCTACTTGCAATTATTGTTAATACAGGCTTTTGGTGCCAAGCGCAAAGAAAAGAGTAGTTTTTTGACTCTTTTTCTAAATCGTTCTTGTCAATAATTTTTATAAGTTCTGAGTCTTGCATTGAGGTTTCGGCTATTTCCTCACCTTTCGCACCTATACTCTGAAATGCAACAAGATTCTCAAATTTAAGTATCCAAACTTCTTCTTTACAATCTTTAAATTCTACAGAAAGTTTTCCTGGGCGGCTTGTTATTTTTGTATTGTGCCGTCAGGGACGGAAAAGATATTCATTTTACATTCCTGGATGCTTTTCACCATGTAGGAAGCCAGTTCTAAAAATAAATCCGTCCCGAATGGCATGAGATTCAGGGACGTCTGTTTCAATGTGGTCTAGTCCGCGACCTCTTCCTATCTGGTATTTTTCTTCAGCCTCTAGTTGGTTTTAGAGTAAAAGGGGCCAGATTTGATTGGTCCCCTTTGATTGTGTACGTGCTTTCAGAAGATCATCTTGCCATGTGTTTTTGGCTACGGTAAGGATTTCTTCAGACTAAAAGGCAACAACTAAATAGAAAAGGTGACGCCCATTAGCCGGTATCCAAGTCAAGGTTAATGGGTGTCCCATTTGACTAGCCCTTTGACTATTGACTTGATACCCGCTGATGGATGTCACCTTTGATGTTTTTTTACTAGCGGCTACTCTAGATAATAATTGAATTTGTCCTCCCATCCGAAGCCCACATCTTGTTGCTTTGTGCGTTCAAAAATCTTAATTATTTTATTGTATGAATCCCCCATGTTTTTTTTTGAGAGTTCAGAATTTTTCCATATTAAATCTATTGGGCGCTCCACGCCTGTGCTGAGTAGGTCCCATAAGGCGTTGAGGTTGTTTCCATAAAAATCTGTCACCGAAAAAGCAATGGCTATTTCTTTATGGAATTCTTGCTCTGATGAAATGGTTAAGCCATCAAGTGTAATTATCATTTAAAATCACTTCCACGTTCCAATAGAGCTAACGGTTTCATAATGGTCGCTAGTTATATAAAGAAGTCCATCGTCTGAATAAAGTAGTCTCGTTCCTGGTTGGTTGCTACGAGACATTGTATTGTTAAGACCTACATCAGCCTCATACCAAGTTCGACCAGGTGCTGAAGGAAGCACGTTTGTATCATTGTGGAAAACATCACCACCTAGCTGACCACCGGGAACACTATTGTTTAATGCCTTTCCAGGTTTCCATCCACTTTGCGCTGCTTGAGCCTTCGTGACATAGTTGCTTGGAAGCTGTCCAGTCGTTCGTAGGCTTTCGACTACAGGGTTAGCAGCTTCAGTCGTTTTTAGGTCTCGCTTCATTGCAGCGTATTTAGCGGCGTTATGAGCCGAGTTGTCGTATGGCTCTGGTCCATCGCACTCTTTACTCGCCAAACCCAACGGATCCACCCACCCCGTAGGGTTAGGCACGTACTGGTAGTTGTTCAACCCACCCGCAAGCTTGATCGGATCCGGAGTCAGAAACCGTCCAGTCCCCGGATTGTAGTAGCGGTGCCGGTTGTAATGTAACCCCGTCTCAACATCGAAATACTGACCCTGGAATCGCAACGGGTTGTCGATTTCGCTGACGTCCAACGCGGCAACGTTGCCGTAGGCGCGGTACTTCGCGGACCACATGATTTCGCCGCTGTAGTCGGTGAGTTCCTGTGGTGTGCCCAGATGATCGAGCTGGTAATAGAACGGCGTTGCCTTGCGCGGACCTTCGCCGTCGAGCATGGCCAGCGGGCGGAAGCTGCCGGGTTCGTAGATGTAGGTGCGATAACGGTTGTCCGCGCTTTCGGCGATCAGGCGTTCGCCTTGCCACAGAAACTCGGTGGTTTGGCCATCGACGGTTTTCTCGATGCGGCGACCGAAAGCATCGTACTTGTAGGACGCGGTGCTGCCACCCGGCAGGCTGACGCCGATCAGTCGGTGCTGGCAGTCGTAGCGATATTCAGTGACGAGTTTCTGGCCGGTTCCGCGACGCTCGCGGATCAGGTTGCCATAGGCGTCGTAGTCGTAGTGGCGGTCGCCTTGCATCAGCAGGCGGTTGCCTTTGACGTTGGCGAGGTTGGCGGTGCCTTCGTTGTTCTGGCCGAGCAGGTTGCCGGCCGGGTCGTGGGCGAAGGTTTCCGGTGTCGCGCCACGCACGCTGATCAAGCGATCGAGTGGGTCGTAGTGGTAGCTGCGGCTGCCTTTGCGGCTGTCGTCGATACCGGCGAGGTTGCCGTTTGCGTCGTAGTTGTAGCGGCGCTGGAACAGGTTTTTCTCGCGCTGGCTGACGCTGTGGGCCTGCAGGCGACCTTGTTCGTCGTACTGGTATTGGCTGAGCAGCAGGCCTTGCTGGCGTTGCTGTTCGCGACCACCGCTGAACTGGTGAGACGTCAGGCGCGAGCCATTGAGATCGATGCCGCTGAGCATACCGCCGGGTTGGTGGCGGTAGTCGAGTTTGCTGCCATCGGGCAGGCGGCAGTGCTTGAGCTGGCCGACGCTGTCGTACTCATAACGCAAGGTGCCCCAGCCCTGATGTTCGGTGACGAGGCGATCTTGCAGGTCGTATTCGTAGGCGAGCGGCCAGTGTCCGTCGTCGACGTTGACCAGGCGGCCGAGGGCGTCGTAGCTGTAGTGGATTTCTTCGCCATCGGGAAGCGTCTTCACCAGAAGCCTGCCAGCCGCATCACGTTGGTATTCAGTCACCAACTCGCTGCCGTCATCGCCGAATTCGGTTTTCTTCAGCAACTGGCCATTGAGGTCGTACTCGTATGCAGTGCGACGACCGTCGAAGCCGGTTTCCTGCTGGATAAGGCCGTTCGAGTAGTAGTCGAGTTTGTAATGCTCACCACGTTCGTTTTCGATCTCGGTCAACAACAGGCGCGAGTTGTCGTAGCGGTAGCGCAGCTGGCTGCCGTCAGGATTGATGCGACGGCTGACAAGGTGCAGGTTGTCGGCATATTCGTAACGGGTGACGCGGCCGAGTTCGTCGCGTTCGGCAGTGACATTGCCGTAGGCGTTGTAGGTGAACGCGCGCGTTGCGCCGCCCGGCAAGATAATTTGTGTGAGGCGGTTGGCGGTATCCCACTGATATTGGGTGATGGCACCTGATTCTTCTTGCCGAGTTATCTGTCGGCCCAACGCATCGTAGCGATATTTGCGTTGGCCACCGTCGGGCAGGCGCTCCTCAAGCAATTGACCGAGGTTGTTCCAGCCCAGTTGGTGGCGGCTGCCATCCGGGTGACGGATCTCCAGCAGACGTCCTTGACGGTCGTAGCTGTAGAACGTCGAATTTCCGTCCGGGTCGATTTGCTGAGTGACATCACCCTGTCTGTTGCGTTGATACTTCCAGCTGGCTTTGCCACGGTGAACATCGCTGACGAATCCGTTGCTGTATTCGTACGTGGTGGCTTCATCTTCAGGAGGGATGACAGCGGTCATCAATCCATCATCGTCGTACCGATATTCGGTCACGGCACCGAGAGGATCCTTTTCCGCGACCAATTGGCCTTTGTCGTTATAGGCCTTGAGGTGCTCGGCACCATCCGGATCGATCTTGCTGATCAGTCGCGCCTGGTCGTCGTGGGTGTAAACCTCTTCGCTGCCATCGGCGTTGGTAACGGTCACGCTGCCTTTGTCATCCCAGACGTAGTGCGCGTCCATCTGCGAGAAGTTTGCCCAGTGATGGATGCATCGAGCCAGTTTGCCTTCGTTCTCCCACTCCCAGAAGAAGCTCGCGCCGCCGGCCAGTTGCCGCTCCAGAATCACGTGTTGAGCGTTGTAGCGATAACGCTCGGCTTCCCCGGCGGCGTTCTTTGCTTCAATCAACCGGTGTTGCGCGTCATAGGTGTAGGTGACCAGTGTCTGGACGGTGTGCCAGGCATCCTCAAGATTGTCCGCTGGAAGAAACTGCTGATAGTCGACAGCCACAATATGTTTGCGGTCGTAGCGCAAAAGCAGCGAACGACCGGCGCCGTTGTCGAGGCGTTTTATACGGCCATGTATGTCCCGGGTAATGTGAAGGCGATTGCCATAGCTGTCGCTGATAGCGATCAGGGTTGCGCCTTTGCTGTTGAAGCGGAAGTGGTAGAACGATGGGCGTTTGCCTGCTTGGGCTAGTACCAGTTCGGACGGGTCATCGCCGAGGAAAATGGCTGCACGCGAGAGGCTGTTGGTGATCGCCGGGCGTTGCTCGCTTGGAAGCGGGAACGGTGTTGAGCGGTTTTCGTGGTCGGTCCAGATGACCTCATCGCCCACGATTTCGATGCGGTGGGCAAGGGCGTGACTCCAGCCGTAGCCCAGGCCACAGTCGATTTCCACGGCGCTGGTTCTGTACAGGCGCGTCCATTCAAACGGCAGCAAGCCATCAAGTTGGCCATCTGTCAGCGTCAGCAGTTCTTCGCCGGTGACCATCGAGACCGGGCATCCGTTGGTGCAGGTTTCCGAGGCCGGCTCGGCACTTTTTTCTGCGGGCGACTTTGCCTGTCGGGATACATCGTCTCCCGCTTTTCCTCTACCTAGAGTCGCATTTCTCTTTCCATCAAACCTCAGTTCAGAAATACCATTTCTTACCTTCGCCGTAACCCCACGCGCCGCAACAGCGGTGTACTTCGCGACATACTCCATAAAACCATTGATGATATTGAACAGCGACTTCACGAAGCTGGTGACAGCATTGATGACAAGCTCACCGTACTTCTTCAGTCGGGCGGCGAGGTAGATAACCCCTGTGCCTTCAGCCGCAATGGTCAGGACCACGCCAATCACGATGTCGATCGCGATGCCGACGACAATGGCCGTGGTCATCTTCGCAACGTCGCCGGCCATTTTCATTGGCGGCAAGCCTGCCAACCAGATCACGGCACTGCGTACCAGCAGGAACAAAGCGGCTTCGTCGCTGGCCAGCAACATGGCTTTTTTCATGATGTCTGGCGAACTTTCGGCGACTTTGATCAGGTCCTGGACGCCGGCACCGAGATCTTTTGCAAACTTCTTGGGGTCTTGCAGAATGTCGAGCACCAGACTGATGCCATCCCACACGCCTTTGATGGCCTCCCAGCCACCTTCAAGAATGCCGTTGCCGATCGCCATCGCTGTGCCCGAGGCCGACAGATTCGACCATTGCGGCTTGAACCCGGCCCACTCCTTGCGCAGGAAACCTTCAAGGTCTGCTGTTACGCCGCTATAGGAGCTAAACAGAGCGTCGATCTGCGCAGGCGTCACTTCGTTGTGAACACGGATTTTGTAAAACTTGCCGGGAATTCCGCCGGTCCAGCTGGCCTTGCCTTGCTGATCGAGTTTGACCTTGCTGACTGCACCACCTTCCACTGCGACGATCTCGACTTCGATATCGCCGATGGGAATGTCATAAACCGATTCGAATTTACTTTCGATCAGCAGCGGTCCCTTCAACGGGCATTGAGCCACGTTCGAAGAGAAGTCGCCGTCGGTCATGCTCACCGACTTACTGGTGTTGCCAACCTTGATCACTCGCTCCATGCCCAGCAGGGAAGGCAGGTCGGCGGCCCGACTGGCCTTGTCGGCGGCTCTCGCGTACCAGGTCTTGGTCTGTTCCTGATACAGCTTCAAACTGTCCTTGAAGGTATTCAGTTGGTTGTCAACAAAGGCAACGCGATCCATCAGCCTTGCTCCAGAATCAGGTGGTTTAACAGTGCTTCTTTAAGGTTGTCCGGAGCATCCGGGCGACGTACGAAACGGGTGATTTTCAGTTTCAGATTGTTCTCGGGCCACGCGGTATAGAGGTCCGGGCGTGCTTCTTCGAGCCATTGCATCAAGTTGCCGACCAGCGTCGTCCGGTCTTCTTCCGCCAACTGATCCAGCAGCTTCTTCGGCACCTCCCACCACGGCCACTCCTTCACCTTCGGCACCACTCTCGGCCCGACTTCCAGGCTGCGGCCATTGATCAGATACCGCTCAAACACCGGCAGCACCTCCCCGGCGCTCTCACCCAACCCTTCAAGAATCGGATAGATATGCCGCCCATCCCAGAACCGGAAAAACACCTCGGTGCCGTCCGGCATTTTCACTTGGGTCAGGCTGCGCAGGTGTTCGAAGACTTCGTCGGGTTCGGAGCGGGAGACGGCCAGCCAGCCCCAGTCGAGGGCGTCGGTTTCGGTGATCCAGGGCAGGAAGGCCGAGTTGGCCTTGAGTTCGGCGACGTAGGGCATCACCGGTTGCCAGGTGGCGTAGGGCGTGCCGCCCCAGATGGGGATGGCCTGGACGGTGGGCTCGCTTTGGTAGAGGTTCTTGAGCGCGTCGGCATCGCTGGCGGCGCTGACGATCAGGTACAGGCGTTCGTCTTTTTTCAACGGCTGTTGTGCCAGCCAGTCCTTGGGTGTCAGTCGATTAGATGGCACAGGCACCTGCCTTGCATTTTTCGCATTCTTCACAGAACGGCGCATTACGCTTGAGCGTGTTGATCTGCGCCGGCGTCAGCACAGCCCCCGCCTTGTCAGCGTCGGCCTGTTTCAGCACGCCGGGCAGCAGCGGGGCGGCGCCGGAGCCGCTGCCCGGGCCACCGCCGGAGTTGATGTTGATCGCCGGCCCGCTCATGGTCACGCCGCCGCCATCGATCTTGATGAAGCTGCCGCCACCGACCAGCGTCAGCTCAGCCCCGGCCTCCAGCACGACTTTCATGCCGCTGCTCAGGTGGATTTCCTGGCCGGCGTCGATGAACTGGCCGGTGCCGATCTTGATGTGCTGGTTCACGCCCACGGTCAGGTGGTCGTTGGCCCGTGCTTCGACTTTGCGGTCTTCGTAGACGGTGTGGTGTTCCTCGGCCTTGAATTCCGTGTAGCTGTTCTTTTCCACGACGTCGTGGCGCTCGTTGCCGACGCGGATTTTCTGGTCGTGTTCGATGTTCTCGTCCCAGTCGCGCTGGGCGTGCAGGAAGATCTGTTCCTGGCCTTTCTTGTCTTCGATGCGCAGTTCGTTGAAGCCGCCGCCACCCATGGAGCTCAGGGTCTTGAAGGTGGTGCGGGTCTTGTTCGCCGGCAGGGCATAGGGGACGGTGTTTTCCTTGTGGTACAGGCAGCCGCTGATCAAAGGCTGGTCGGGGTCGCCTTCGAGGAAGGTGACCAGCACTTCCATGCCGATGCGCGGGATGGCGATGCCGCCGTACTGGGCGCCGGCCCAGGCGGAAGACACGCGCAGCCAGCAACTGGTCTTGTCGTCGGCCTGACCTTCGCGGTCCCAATGAAACTGGACTTTCACGCGACCGTATTCGTCGCAATGGATTTCCTGGCCTTTCGGGCCGGTGACCACGGCGCTCTGGCTGCCGAGGATGCGCGGTTTCGGGTGGCGCAGGGGCGGGCGGTTCGGCACGTCCCACGGGGTGGCCTGGAAGCGGTTGCGATAACCCTGATGGAAATCGTCTTTCAGCGCCGTGGTGTCACTGGTGACGGACTCTTCCAGCACTTGCGGCTGCTTGCCTTCGTGCAAGACCTCGGTGAGCAGCCACAGATCGTTCCACTTGGCCTTCGGGTGTTCCTTCAGCGCAAGGAAATGGCCGCTGACCAGCAACGGCTGATCGCTGCGACCCTCGGCGAGCTGGAAGTCGCTGCGATGGCGTTCGAGGGCGCGTTTGGCCAGATGCTTGCCGCGCTCGCGGTCGACGAAGCGGCCCGGATAGTCGTAATCCTCGAGGTCGGGCAGGGCGTCGCCACGGTTTTCGCTTTCGAGGGTGATGCGCGGTTTTTCGAAGTCATAGTCGCGGCGGGTGGTGCGGCTGGTGCGGGTTTCCAGGCGCAGGTCGAAGCGCTTGATCACCGGGGTGCTGGCGACCATGCCGGAGTCTTGCTGATAGGCCACCGGCGCCAGTTTGCGGAACACCGTCTGGTCATCGCCGAACACCAGCTTGTGGGCCGTGGTGCTGTGCTGGAAGTGGTAATGAATGCCTTCCTCTTCGCACAGGCGCTGGACGAAATGCAGGTCCGACTCGTCGTACTGCACGCAGTAGAGGCGATCGGGGTAGATCGAGCCGGTCTGGAAGGCGTAGGCGTTGCTCTGGATGCCGTGGTCTTCGAGGACCATGCCGATGATCTTCGGCACGCTGAGGTTCTGGAAGATCCGCTGGTTGACCCGGTGCGCCAGGTACGAAAGTTGCGGGCGCAGGGTCACGGAATAGCGCGTCAGGCGCTTGCCGGAGTCGCCTTGCGCGGCGCGGTAGATCAGGCCGTGAATTCCGCTGCCGTCGGGCGACAGCTGCAGGAAGGCCGGTTTGTGCAGCAGGGTTTCGAGGTCCAGCGACGGCTGCTCACTGACCAGCTCCACCTCGAAGGCAAATGGCTGGCTGACGGCTTCCCGACCGGTGACGGTATACACCTGGAAATCAACGGAAAGCCCTTCGATGGTCAGGGCAAAGTGGGTTTCATTGGCCGGCGCGAACATCCCTTGTTCCTCGTGCTGTACAGCGGCGTTCGTCGATGACCGTCAAGCGGATCAACGCACGCGAAATTCTGGAGGGGCGTAAACAACATCGACCAGCAGAGCTGGCCGATGCTTGCAACAGTCAGCCGTAATTAAACGACTGGAGCACGCCAGTCATCGGAACCCGAAGTACCGGATACTTCGTGGGTCCAGGTGATTTTGCGGTAGGTGAACTGCACTTCTTCCAGGTGGGTGAAGTGGGCGTTCGATGGGTCCTGGCAGTTGTGCATCTTGTTGTTGATGGCGACGATGATCGCGTCTTCCAGTTTGGTGGTGTAGTAGTGCTCTTGAGTACCTTGAGCCGAAGTGCGGTACCACTGGATGACGATTTCGCTCATGCGCTCGCCGGAGGTCAGGGCCGCTTGCAGCAGAGGCGAAGACTTGTCGTAGACCTTGGTGATGATCACTGGCTTGTGAACGCGCTGACCGGTTGGCTGACCGGACTGTGGGTCACGCGGGATGATCACGTCGTGGCTGAACGCCTGAACCATGACCTGGTCTTCGTGACCTTCCTGGTAGGTGTTGCCAACGGAGTCGGCGGTGAAAGCGCCGGCAGTGATCAGGCCTTGTTTTTCGCCGGTAACCGACATGTACGCTGGTGTTGCCATGGGAGGTGCTCCTTGCGGATAAAGTTAGGGTGCCCGGGAGGCGAAATCGCCCGGTGGGTGCCTGACTGTTATCAAGGAGCGTGCCAGGTTTTCAGAAGCCCCGTAAAACAAGGGGCGGGCGGGAGGTGTCGGCGGATTTCGATGAAAAGAACGCTGTTTCAGACAAAAAGTGCGCAAGAAGTTGCGCAGTGCTGCGCAACTTCTTGCGCACTTGGCTGGAGGCCTTGGTACGCAAGGCCTCCAGCGGTTCGAGAGGTCTTTTGAGGCGGGCGACTGCGCAACTTCTTGCGCAGTATGGCCAGGCGCCATTTCGTCGCTTATCGAGTCAACGCAGCGAGGCATTCTTCGATCGAGCGTCGCTGGGTTTCGGCATACAGCCCCAGCTCATCGATGGTCGAGCGTCCGAGGGCCTGTTCGAAGGACTGCCGGTTGGAATGTTCGCCATAGTGCGCCTGCGCCGCGTCGCCCAGGTTTGACTGAAAAATCCCCGCTGCACTGACCGGCAGGAAATCTTCGTACACCAGCGGTTCGGCTTTCACATACCCGTCGCGCAGCAGTCCTTCCAGCGAGACCTGGGCAGGACGACCCGCCGCAAGCCCTTTGTCCGTCACGAAATAGCGAAAATACGCCAATTCCTGCTCGCGCATGCCATCGAGGCTGTCCGGGAATTCGCTGAAGTGCTGCGCCATCAGCGCGTTGTAGCGCGAGGCATTGGCTTCATTGGGAAAGTCGCCCAGCTCATCTCGTGCTGCATTCAGCAGGCGGTCGTACAACGCCCGACCCTTGGGTGTCAGCGCTGCGCCCCGTTGTTCGATTTCGCCGAAGCGGGCGCTGTGGCTGCCACGGGTCTGCGTCTGGTCGGTGAAAGCGATCGGCTCGTCCAGCGCCTTGAAACTGGTCTGGCGCAGGAGGATCGGGTGTTGTCGACGAGGTGGCCCTTCAATGACCGCTTTCGGGGTGATGCCATGCAGCGGCATCTGCGCCTGAACAATGTCGATGTCCAGGGTGCGCGGGGTCAGGTGGTTGATGTGCGGGCCCTTGAACGCTACGACATCGGCGATCAGTCGATGCTGAGCACTGAGGGTCTGGTATTGCGCGGCGGTGACGGTCGCGCTGTGGTGCCAGCGAAAAGTCTCCAGCGCTTGCAGGACGAATTCCCCGGCTTCGGATTCATTGAGTCCGCCGACGGATTCGGCCTGTTCAATCAGGCGCAGCGCCTCTGACGTAAAGATCGAACGCTGATCCAGCACCGACCGGGCGAAGGCTCGCAGTTCGGGGTCTTCGATCAATTCCAGCCGCAGCAATGAGGTGAACACCCGGAACGGGCTGACCTGCAGCGCAGCTTCATGCACCGCACGGAATGCGGTGGAATGCACCGGCACCCCGGCGGGCGTCAAGTCGTAATAACCCACGGGTTGCATGCCCATCACCGCAAACAGGCGGGCGAGGGTGGCCAGCTCGGTGGCGGTGCCGACGCGGATTGCCCCGTGGCGTTCCATGTCCAGCCGTTCGATTTCGCCGGTGCTGTGCAATTGACTGGCGAGCTGCGGTTCGCGTGCGAGTACATCGCGATTGGTCTGCTCCACCAGTTCCATCAGGGCGCCGTACAGAGGCACCTCTTCGCGGTACATGTCGGACATCGCTTTGGAGAAGCGCTGGCGGATCAGGTCGGGGCTGACGAACGGCTGCACGGTCATGAAAAAAATTCCTGGCACGGTCACGTAAAGGATGGAGCAAAAGATCGCAGCCTTCGCTCACGCGGGCAAACGAAGAATCCTACGGACTTCATTCTGCCAACGACTGATCGTTTACCTGTCCGTGCGCGAATGTTCTCCGAGGAACTCCCGATACAAACGCGCCGTGTTCGACGGCTGTTCGACCATCGGCATATGACCGACCCCGTCCCACACATCCACCCGCAGATTGGTGATGCCTTTGCTCCACACCGGCACGCTGCTGACATCGATCAACCGGTCCTTGCGGCCCCACAGCAGCAGCGCCGGGCACTTGATGTCGGCCAGTCTGGGTTCCATCGGCGGACTGGCGCGGAAATCCCGGAAGATTTCTTCCAGTTCGTCCCGTTGTTGCTCGTAGCGCTGGGCAATGGCGTCCAGCACCAGGCCAGGCACCCATGGCGGTGAGGCCATGGTCATCGCATAGAAGTGTCGGAATTCTTCCCGGGAATTGATCAGGAACGGATTGTGCCCACGAGCCAGGTGACGCTCCATGTCGCTGGCCTCGGGCGCAGTGACGCCGGCCGGGTCGATCAGCGCCACCGAAGCGATACGCTCCGGGTAGGTCGCCGCCAGCCACGCGGCGATGTAACCGCCCATGGAGTTGCCGATCACGTGGACTTTCTCGACGCCGCAGACATCAAGCAACTGGATCATGCGCTTGGCCTGAAGCGGAATGTCGTAGCCGCCACCGGCCTTGAAGCCGGTTTCTCCGTGGCCGGCGATGTCCGGGATGATTACTCGGTACTGCCCGACAAAATGCCGGGCGAAGCGCAACCACAGGTTCTTTTCGGCGCTGAAGCCGTGCAGCATCAGAATGCTGCTGGACGCTTCATAGGGGCCGCCTTGCCAGGTCGAGACGGTCATTTCGGCGATCGGCACCTCGATCTTGTGCAAGCGATAGAGTCTGGCCTCCAGGGCCGTGCTCAGATCGTAGAGCCAGTGGCCGACCGCCGGGTAGCTCAACCAGCTCCAGGCCACGAAAACCGCGAGGGCGACAAACAGCAAGAGCATCGGACATCTTCCTTGTTCAAGACAGAATGTGGTCGGCCGGTTTCAGCCCACGGGTCAACCGGTAAAAGCTGAAACTGAAGCCGGGGAACATCGCGATCACATGACCGCTCCTGCTTTGATACCAACTGTGGCAGCCACCGGTTTTCCAGACCGTGCGCTCCATCTCCCGGTGAATCATCTGAGTGTAGGTACGTTCTGCTTCGGGGCGAACTTCGATGCTGCGCAGTCCTTTGGCTTGAACGGTGCGGATGCAGTCGAGGATGTAGTTCATCTGCGATTCGATGATGAACAGGGCCGAGGTGTGACCGATGCCGGTGTTCGGCCCGGTGACGATGAAAAGGTTGGGAAAGTCCGGCAGGCTGGTGCCGAGGTAGGCGCGGGGATACTGCGCCCAGACGTCCCGCAGTCTGATGCCGTTTTTTCCGCTGACCGGGTAGGAAATCACGCCATCGGTGGCGTCATAACCGGTTGACCAGACGATCAGATCGACATCGATGTGCTGGCCATCCGTGGTGATGATGCCGGTTTCGTCGAGTGCGGCGATGGCCTGTTCGCGACTGTGCAGCGTGACATTGGCGCGGGTCAGCGCCGGGTAATAGGTGTTGGAGAGCAACACCCTTTTGCAGCCGATGGTGAAGTCCGGTGTGAGTTTTCGCTGCAGTTCGGGATCGGCAACCTGGCGTTTGAGAAATTTCAGCGCCTGGTTCTGCACCATGTGAATCGCCGGCTTCGAATACTTGAAGGCGATGATCCGGGTTTCGAACTGCCAGTAGATCATCCAGCGCAACAGCTTCCAGGCCGGTTTCAGCCCCAGCAGCCAGCGCTGGAAACGTCCGAACTTTCGGTCGGGGCGTGGCAGTACCCAGTGGGGTGTCCGCTGAAAGACGTGCAAATGCGCAACATCCGCTGCAATCGTCGGAATCACTTGCACCGCACTGGCGCCGCTGCCGACGATGGCCACCCGTTTACCGCGATAGTCGTAGCTGTGATCCCAATGGTTTGTATGAAAGGTCTTGCCCTGAAAGCGATCCTGACCGGGGAAGTGCGGGACGACCGGCTGGCTCAACGGTCCGGTGGCATTGATCAGGAACTGCGCGTAGTAGGTGCCTTTGGTGCCGGTGTGTACGGCCCAGCGCTTTGCGCCGTCGTCCCATTCGATATGTTCGACATTGGCTTGCAGTTCCACCCGGTCGCGCAGGCCGAAGCGCTCGATCACCTGTTCGGTGTAGCGATGCAGCTCGGCCTGTGCGGCGAACATCTGTGTCCACGGGAAGGGCGCGAACGACAGCGAATACAGGGGCGACGGCACGTCCACCGCCGCGCCGGGGTAAGTGTTCTGGCACCAGGTGCCGCCGAAAAAGTCCCGCCGTTCCAGCAGGCGAAAATCGTCGATGCCGGCCTTGAGCAGGTTGACCGCCGCACACTGGCCACCAAAGCCGCTGCCGATGATCAACACTTGATAGCTCTGCATGGGGTTCCTTCTTGAAATTTTTTTTCCGTTTTCTTCCTTTCATGTATAGCCAACCATTTGCCTGACGTGTGCTGGAAGTGGCGCGGATCCGGCTTCGCTCTGGACAGGATGGGGGTCGCATCCGGTATGGAGCCCCGGGGCGATGTCAGGTACGGTTCAGTACCCGACACGAAACAAGGATTGATTCATGACGTTCAATTTCCCTCGTTCTCTGCTCGCCGCCGGCCTCGGCCTGACCCTCTCTTTGGCAGCCGCCGGGGCTTTCGCCGAACCGCATAAACAGGTGCTCGCCGAAGCCGAACAGTTCAAACCGCAAGCCCTGAAACTGCTGGAGCGGCTGGTCAACATCGATTCCGGTTCCGGCGATGAAAACGGCCTCAGACAAGTCAGCGAAATCGCCATCGACGAGCTGAAAAAGCTTGGAGCCACCATCGAGGTTGTGCCCAACACGCCGGAAAAGACCCACCACGTACTCGCCACGTTCAAAGGCACCGGCAAGGCAAAGATCCTGCTGATGGCGCACATGGACACCGTGTTCAAGGAAGGCTCCGCCGCCGAGCGACCGTTTCACATCAAGGACGGCCGCGCCTACGGCCCTGGGGTGATGGACGACAAGGGCGGCATCGTCGCCGGCATCTATGCGCTGAAAATCCTCAAGAACCTCGACTTCAAGGACTACGCGCAAATCACGTTCCTGCTCGACGCCAGCGAGGAAACCGGTTCGGACGTCGCCACCGACCTGATCAAGAAAACCGCCAAATTGCACGACGTGACGCTCAACCTTGAGCCGGGTCGTCCGGCGGATGGCCTGGTGGTTTGGCGCAAGGGCAGCGCCACCGCGCTGGTCGAAGTGAAGGGCAAGGCTGCCCATGCCGGCGTCGCACCGGAACTGGGGCGCAACGCGGCGATGGAGGCGGCGCACCAGATCCTGCAACTGGGCAAGCTCGGCGACGAAGCGAAGAAAACCACCATCAACTTCACCGTGCTCAAGGCGGGCGACCGCACCAATGTGATCCCGGATCAGGCCACCGCGAAAGCAGACGTGCGGGCAGCGGTGCCGGAAGAATTCGACCGGATCGAGAAGGATCTGGCGCGGGTGTCGCAGGACAAGTTGATCCCCGAGACTGAAGTGAAGACCACGCTGCAACGCGGCCTGCCGCCGATGCCGCAGACGGCGGAGTCGGATCGTTTGATGGCGATGGCTCAGGGGATTTATGGCGAGATCGGCCGCAAGTTGACCGAAGAAGGCAGCGGCGGGGCAGCGGATGCGAGCCTGTCGGCCGGGGTGGGTACGCCGACGCTGGATGGGTTCGGGATTGTTGGCGGCAACATTCACACGCCGGAAGAATATGCGGAGGTGGAAAGCGTGGCGCCGCGGATTTATCTGTTGTCGCGGATGATGATGGAGTTGGCGAAACAGTAACGGCAGCCAGCGGTTTCGCGGCGGGCGCCATGCGAGTGGACTCGTGATGGCGTCGGGCCGCTCTGCCTCTTTGTAACGTGGTGCGGGGTTACTCTTTGACGCTCATGTATTCCTTGGCCCAGAGGATGTATTCCTCAGGCTGGGTGTAGGTGTGGGTCAGTTCGGTGGCGCTCAGGTCCGAGGCCTGGGTGAAGATCTGCCGTTGTTCGCGCAGGCTGTCGTAAGTGGCCTTGATCGCGGCGAAGTAAGCACCGTGGCCGTCGATGGTCACGCGCACGCCCAGTTCGGCCAGGCGTTTGTCGTCGCGCAGCGCCGGGTTGCCGTAAGTGACGAGCATCAGCGGGACGGTCAGGTGTTCGGCGATCTGCTCGAGCTGGTCGAAGTCCTGGACGCCGACCATGCAGATGCCATCGGCGCCGGCAGCCTGATACTGCCGGGTGCGGCTGATGATTTCCTGGTTCGGCAGGATGCCGGCATTGGTCCGGGCGATGATTGCCATTTCCGAATCGACCCGTGCTTCCAGTGCCGCGCGAATCTTGCCGACGCCTTCGGCGACGGTGATCAGGTCGGTGGATTTACGGCCGAACTGGGCCGGCAGCAAGGTGTCTTCGATGGTCAGGGCGGCGACGCCGGCGCGCTCCAGTTCGACGATGGTGCGCATCACATTGAGCGCGTTGCCGTAGCCGTGGTCGGCGTCGGCGATCACCGGCAATTGGGCGACGCGGCCGATGCGGGTGGCCTGTTCGGCGAATTCACTGAGGGTGATCAGAGCAAAGTCCGGAGCGCCCAGCACCTGCAACGAGGCGACCGAGCCGCCGAGAATCCCGACTTCAAAACCCAGGTCAGCGGCGATGCGGGCGGACATCGGATCGAACACCGAGGCGGTGTGATAGCAGGTGTCGGAGGCCAGCAGCTGACGGAAGTTACGGCGCAAATCTTGATGAGAAAGCCTGGTCATACGAGTTCCACCAATACAAAGGAATGGAAAGGCTTGAGCAAAGGTGTCAACGCCGAAGGTGAAAAGGCTATCACGCCAATGGGTCAAGGATCATGACTAATTAACGAGGAAGTTAACCAGGAAAAACCTGTTCAGGCTTTCTTGTCGCAGGTTGGGGGGCTCAGGCCGCCACCGCCTGCTGCTGTTGATTGGGCAACGGCACCGCCCGCACCGAGTTGCCTGGCTGCAATTGCAGGCGCTTGGCGGTGAGGCGGTCGACCACCAGACTGCCGCCGACCCGACGCCCCGGCGCCACGGTGATGCGGCAGTTTTCCAGGCGCCGGTTGTGGATCAGCCACAGCGGCGCCTGGTCGTCCGGCGTGCCGATGCCCAGGCTCAGTTCCAGGCTGTCGCGCACGGTGCGGATGTTGTGGATCGGCGCCTCGATGACCGGGCCGCCGTCGAAGATATCGATATAACCCTTATGGGCAAAACCTTCGGCCTGAAGGATCTTCAGCGCCGGTTCGGTGTTGGGGTGGGCCTGACCGATCACCGCCTGGGCCTGTTCGGTAAGCAGACAGGTGTACAGCGGCTGGCGCGGCATCAGTTCGGCGATGAACGACTTGTTGCCCAATCCGGACAAATGGTCGGCGTGGCTGAAGTCCATCTGGAAGAAGTGCCGGCCCAGGCTGTCCCAGAACGGCGAGCAGCCTTGCTCGTCGGCACTTCCGCGCAGTTCGGCAATCATCTTCTCGCCGAACAGATGCGGGAATTCGGCGACGAACAGCAAACGCCCCAATGACAGCAGGCGGCCGTTGCTGCCGTGGCGCTGGTCGTGGCGCAGAAACAGCGAACACAGCTCCGATTGGCCCGTCAGTTCATTGTTGAGGAACAGCGTCGGAATCTGTCGCTGAATGCCAAGGTCCGGTGCCGAGCTGACGGTCAGACCGACCCGGTAGTTGTACCAGGGCTCGCGCAGACCCACGGCGCCGGTCAGGGCACTGACCCCGACCACTCGCTGCTCATCGTCTTCAAGTACGAACAGGTAATCGGCATCGGCGCGCTCGACCTGCTCGGCGAAGGCGCGTTGGGCCCAGCGTACCCGATGAAACAGGCGATCTTCATTGGCCGGCAGGGTGGTGAACCCGGGCCCGGCCTGCTGCACCAGCGTCATCAGGGCGGGCAGGTCGCTGACTTGGACCGGACGGACAATCATGCTGCAACTCCTTTTGCGCGCCTGCTCGGGCACTGTCGTGAAATACCGGCGCGGTTCACAGGGCGACCACCCGAACATTGCCGCCATGGCTGACCTTCAGCGCGGCACACATCGCCGGCGTCAACGCCAGGGGCTGGTCGGGCTGGTAATCCAGCTCGGCGACCGTTGCTCTGTATCCATGCAGCGCATCGTTACTCACCAGATAGCGACCACGTGCGTCGATCCGTGGTTCCTCCCGGACCGTGGCGACCCGACTGCCGGCAATCGAACGGATGTTGCCGGTGCGTGCGTACAGGGTCGGACCGGCATCGAACAGGTCGATGTAGCTGTTGGTTTCAAAACCTTCCCGTTCGAGGATATCGAAGGCTTCCTGGCCGTCGGGGTGTACCCGGCCGATGCACGCCTGCGCCGCTGGCGGCAGCATCGGCACGTAGATCGGGTATTGCGGCATCAGTTCGGCAAGAAACGTACGGCTCTGCAAGCCGCACAGGCGTTCGGCCTCGACGTAGGGCAGGTCGAAGAAGTGTTTGCCCAGCGCATCCCAGAACGGCGACTGCCCCTGTTCATCGCTGTAACCGACGATCTCGGTGATCACCGCTTCGGCGAAACGTGGCGCATGGGCGGCGATGAACATCAGGCGCGCCCGCGACAGCAATTCCGAGTACGGCGTGCGCACCAGCGCTGCGTCGATGTGAAAACCGCGCAGCAGCGTGTGTCCGCTCAGGTCATGGCACAGCGACAGTGCCGGCACGCCGTGTTCGATGTGCAGTTCCCGCGAAGCACTGGTGAAGTGGCGGTTGCGCAGGCTGTAGAACGGTTCGTTGAAGCCGGCAGTGGCGAGGATCTCCGAGCAGCCCACCAAGCGCTGGTGGTCCTGGTCTTCCAGTACGAAGAAGTAATTCTCCGGGCCCTGGGCCGAGGCGTTGCTGTCGAACGACGCGCAGGACGCGGCGATTTTCCCGCCCAGGTGTTCGCGGTCGTCCGGCAGGGACGTGACACCCACCAGGCTGTCCCGGGCCAGTTGTTGCAATTGAGGCAGGTCGGTAGGCTCGACTGGACGTAAGACCAGCATGGATGCACTCCTGTATCAAAAGGTTCGGCACATTCGCCGAACCTGACTATCACTGTCGGTTTCCACGCGTTAAAGCGGCGGTCGCCTGAATTCTTGTCAGACGCCGCCCTTTTTCTTGTCAGCCATTACTCGGGTCGGGCAGCGCGGTACTGGCGCCGAGCCTGTTCAGGAAGAACAGGTACACCAGACCCAGGGCGATCCAGATCAGGCCGAGTTTCTGCGCATCAACACCCATGTTGTACATGATGGCCGCGACGATGCCGAAGCCGATCACCGGGCAGATCAGGTGACGGATCACCTGGCCGGACTTCTGCCGGCGCCAGTAGTAATTGATCACGGTCAGGTGCAGCAGCATGAAGCCGCTCAGGGCGCCGAAGTTGACCAGCGAAGTCAGCGTGTCCACAGAGTTGATGAACAGGTAACAGATGACCAGCGACAGCACGGCCACCAGATAGATGCTCAGGTACGGCGTGTTGTGTTTTGGATGCACCCGGGCCAGCACTTTCGGCAGCTTGCCGTCGCGGGCCATGCCGAACAGCAGGCGCGAGACGGCGGCTTGCGAAGTGATCGCCACCGCGACGCCCCAGGCCAGGGCCGTGGCGACGCCGGTCAGGGTCGCCAGCCAGCTGCCGGCGGCGATTTCAGCGATTTCATAGAACGCGGTGTCGGCGGACTTGAAGCCCATGCCCGCTGCCAGATCGGTGGCGATCCAGGTCTGTACGACGAAAATCGCGCCCATCACCATCAGAGTGATCAGCGCTGCTTTGCCGACACTGCGGCCCGGATCGCCCTTGATCTCTTCGGCCAGTGTGGAGATAGCATCGAAACCGAGGAACGACAGCACCGCAATCGACACTGCTTGCATCAGCAGGGCGAAGTTGAAGGTTTGCGGGTGATACAGCGGCGCCAGGGTCAGCTGGCCGTTGCCGCCACCGTTGTGCAGAGCGTTCCAGGCGTAGAACAGGAAGATCCCCAGTACAACCAGCTGCGCCAGCAGGAACAGGATGTTCATGCGCGCGGTGAAGGTGATGCCGCGCAGGTTGACGAAGGTCGCGCTGACCAGGAACGCGAGAATGAAGCCGACTTTCGGGATGTCCGGATACAAATGGTTGAGCGCCATCGCTGCATAAACGTAAAGCAGCGGCGGAATCAGCAGGTAGTCGAGCAGCATCAGCCAGCCGGCGATGAAGCCGACGTGCTGGTTCAGGCCGCGTTGCGCGTAGGAATAGACCGAACCGGCAATCGGAAAGGCCCGGGCCATGCTGCCGTAGCTCAGCGCGGTGAAGATCATCGCCACCATGCCGATGATGTACGCCAGCGGCACCATTCCCGGTGCCTCGGCGTTGACGTAGCCATACACGCCGAACGGGGCGATGGGGATCATGAAGATCATCCCGTACACCACCAGGTCGGTCAGCGTCAGGCTACGTTTCAACTCCTGTTTGTAGCCGAACTCTTCTATTTCCATGAAGCGCAACTCCTTGTCAGCCAATCGTTCGTTTTAGTTGTTATGTCGGTCCGTCGTTTACAGCGTCAGCAGTTTTTACAGCCATGTTCAAAGCAGTGGAGCCAGATAATTTGCCCAGCGGGAAACCGCGTCCGGGCTGCGCAGCAGGTCGTTGCGCACCTCGATCAGTACCGAGTCGAGGCCCCGGGCATCGCCGTGCACCGGCACGGTCATGTCGCCCAGCGGGTCGATCCTGTACGGCTGGTTGCCGGCCACTTTCAGCGGATGCTGACCGAGCCCGTCGAGCAGGCGCTGGGCGTAGGCCTTTGCCTGGCCGAACAGCACGCCGGCTTCCAGTTCACGCGGCTGGCCGTAGTAAACCGGGGTGAAACTGTGAATCCCGACCACCCGCACTGGGCGGCCCTGGGCCAGACGCTTGTCGATCAACTGTTGCAGCCGTGCATGGAACGGCTTGAACAGGCACTGACGTCGGTATTCGCGGCTGGCTTCGTCGAGTTCGCGATTGCCGGGCACCTGATAGATCTCGCTCTGCGCCGGAATGCTGTCCGGGGCATGGCGGGGCCGGTTGAGGTCGATCAGCAGCCGTGAATAGTTGGCGCTCAGCAGCGTGGCGCCGATCGTTTCCGACAGTCGCTCGGCCAGCTCCAGCGCACCGATGTCCCAAGCGATGTGTTCACGCGCCGCCGCGTCATCCAGGCCCAGGTTGTTCAGGGCGTCGGGGATGTAGCGGCTGGCGTGCTCGCACACCAGAATCAGTGGGTGCGTCGAATCTTCGCGGATCAGGTTGTAGACCGGTCGGGTGTACAACCCAAGCTCGGTGGATTCAGTACAGGCGTGCATAGTGCTCACACAGGTCAGCGGGCGAGAGCTGTTCCGTCAGCGCCAGTTCCTCGGTTTTAAGGGCGAAATAGGTGTCGAGCAACGGCGCCGGCAGCGCCGCCGTCAGCGCTTCGCTGTGACGCAGGCAATCCAGCGCCTGAGCCAGTGAGGCGGGCAGGGCAACAATGCCCCGGGCCGCCCGTTGTTCTTGGTTGAGTGAATCGGGGACTTCATCGGTGATCGCGTTCAGCGCCAGACGCTGTTCGATGCCCAGACGTCCGGCGATCAGCAGCGCGGCCATCGCCAGGTGCGGCGAGGCGGTGGCGTCCATGGCGCGGAACTCCAGGTTGTATTGCCTGGCGACGGGTTTGTTGCCCAGGCTCACGGTCGGGCAGATGCGCAGCGCCGCTTCGCGGTTCTGCTGGCCCAGACAGGCGTACGACGCGCTCCAGTGGTGCGGCTGCAAGCGCTCGTAGGACACCGGCGTCGGTGCAGTGAACGCACACAGCGCCGGCAAATAATGCAGCACGCCAGCCGCCCAGTGCTGACCCAGGGTCGACAGGCCATTGCTGGTGCCGGCGTCATAGAGCATCGGCTGGCCCGCGAGGTCCAGCAGGCTGACGTGCAGGTGTACACCGTTGCACACCGCATCGGCGGCGGTCTTCGGTGCGAAGCTCAGATCCAGGCCCATCTGCCGGGCGATCTCGCGAGTGATCTCGCGCACGTTCACTGCACGATCCGCCGCCGCCACGCCGAGGGTCGGGCGGCAGGTGATTTCGTATTGATGCTTGCCGTATTCGGGCAGGAACATTTCCGGCTCGACACCGCCGGCGCGCAGGGCACTGAGCAGCCAGCCGCCGAACTCCGCGCCCTGGCGCTGGGACTCCAGCGAAAAGGCCAGGTGTTCGGCGAAGCCGGCGTGCAGGTTGAATTCGTGTTCGAACGCGGCGTTGACCTGCAAGCCGAGCTGATCGCGATAACGCTCGACTTCATCGCTCAGCAGCGTGCGCGGGCAGGCGCCCCACGGGCGTCCGTCGGTCTCGCGGATGTCGCCGTGGATGAAATCCAGCGCCGGGGCGGCGGCGTCCGGGCCGTTGCCGACGGTGACGCGGCTGGCCAGGTCGGGAATCAGCCGCAGATCGCCGTAAGCGCCCCATGGGTTGGCCGAGGCAATGATGTCCTGCGGGGTCAGCGCGCTGTTGGCCGGCACCCAGCCGCAACCGGCCGCCTGATAGTGTTCCAGTTCATCACTGGGAAACGAGCGGCCACGGGTGATGCCGATCAGGTCGGTGGTAACGATGGTGGTCATCGGCAGTGGCGACAGGCGTTCGCTCATGGCGTCATCTCCCGCAGACGACCGAGCACGGTGTCGGTGTCGGTGATCCAGCAGTAGCCCTTGATCGCGTTCAGGCAGGCGTCATGGCGTGCTTCGGTGTAGGTCGCGCAGGCATCCGCCACCAGCGTCACCAGATAGCCCCGGTCGGCGGCGTCGCGCACGGCCATGTCCACGCACTGGTCGGTGACGATGCCGGCGATAATCAGATGACGGGTTTGCAGATTGCGCAGCACATAGTCGATGTTGGTCGAGTTGAAGACCCCGGAAGAGGTCTTGGGCAGCACGATTTCGTTTTCTGCCGGGGTCAGTTCTGCGATGACCTGTGCCTGCGGGCTGCCCTTGGGCAGGTGCATATCCGACAGTTTGTGATCCAGCGAGCGGTCACGACCATCGGCGGTCAGGCTTTCGATCAGAGTGTGCAGTACATTCTGCCGCGCATCGCGGAAGGCGTTGAGCAGGCGCACCTGATTGGGCACCACTTGCGAGCGTGTGCGATGGAGGAAGTAAGCGGCGTCCGGGCCTTCGAGGTGCGGGTCGAACTGCGGCTCGAGCCAGGCACGCTGCATGTCCACCAGCAACAGCGCGGTGTGATCGGTGACAAACGGCAGGTCCCGTGGCGAGCGATGGGGAAGGCTGAACATCCTTATTTTTCCTCCAGCAAATGGGTGTCGAAGTCGTTGCGCAAGGCATCGATGCCTTCCAGGCGGTCCGCCAGGTCCGGGCTGCGCAGGGTCAGGCAGGCGATCAGCGCTTCGACCTGGGCCAGCGCCGGAACCATGGTGTCGAACGGCGACGCCGACTCCACCGGGGCGCTGATGATCATGTCGGCCAGTTCCCGCAACGGCGAGGCGTAGATGTCGGTGAACAACACGACCCGCGCATTGTTGTGCTTCGCCGCCGTGGCCACGCGCAGGGCCTGGGTCTGGTAGCGGCGATAGTCGAACACCAGCACCACATCCTGACGTTGCAGATCGAACAGGCGATCGGGCAGTTGAGCGTTGTCTTCCAGGGCAAAACAACCGGGGCGCAGCAATCGCAGGTGATTGAGCAGGTAGGTGGCCATCAGGCTGCTGAAGCGCCCGCCGAAGCAGTAGACCTGATGGCGGGTGTCAAGCAGCCATTGCGCCAGGATCCGCACGTCTTCGGGTTGAGTCAGGGCCTGGGTTTCCGCCAGCAGGCTATGGCTGTGGGCCAGATAGTGGCTCCAGGCATCGTCCTGGTTCAGGTTCGAACGGGGTTGCAGCAGCGTGCGTGGCGAACGCAAGCGATGGTCCATGTCGCTGAGCAGGGCATCCTGAAATTCGGCGTAACCGCCAAAGCCGAGTTTTTTGACCAGACGCACGATGGTCGGATCGCTGACACCGGCGTGCTCTGCCAGACGTGCCATCGGGCCAAGTCCGTTGCGCGGGTACTGATCGAGCAAGGCGCGGACGACTTTGCGCTCTGACGGCGTAAGGTCCAGGCCGGGATCGGTAATCAGGTCTCTGAGAGGGGGCATCCGGGCTCCTGCTGGATGGGGGGGTGTTGAATTCGCTTCACAATCCGTTAAAACAGTATTTATGTAACTGACGTTACATGTCTAGTGAATTTTCCGTGGCGTCAGCGAAGTCCCCAAATGGGGCGAAATGCCCGTGTAGCAAGGGCTACATGGATATCCACGGGTCTTGTAGTCCATTGCCCATTGTTGTGTCAGTAATTACCGCTTTGTTATGAGGGAGCGATTTCGGTGCTGTCACGAAGGAGCCCGGTTTACGGCACAATTACGGCTCTGCCGGCGCTTTGCCGGATGTTTTTTACTTTCTGACCGAGTGATCCAGCGTGCAGGCCACCCGTTTGACCTTGATTTGTCACGCCAGAACCGTCTCACAAAAATTGGCGCGTTTTCCTACGGATGAGCCCGTTGAAAAAAGGGCTGTGACGTCTGACTTCCTGGCCAGCCGGTTCGAGTTACCACGTCGTTTGATCTGCGGTCCGGAACTGCGTACACGCCAGACCGCCGCATGGTTCGGTGCAGATGCGAAGATTGATGAAGCCTTGCGCGATTGCGACTGGGGCCGTTGGCAGGGGCAGTCGATCAAAGACCTGCAGCGAGATGAACCGGAAGCCTTGCAGGCCTGGCTCGAAGATCCCTGCGTTGCGCCCCCCGGCGGTGAGTCAGTGGTCCAACTCTGCGAACGGGTGGCCGTGTGGCTGGCGGCCCTGCAAACCACGCCGGGACATGTGGTGGCCGTGACCCATCCGTTCTTGATCCGGGCAGCGCTGACACAGGTCCTGCAGGGCGAGGCGTTCAACCGGATCGATGTCGAGCCGCTGGCGGCCGTCGAGTTGCGTTTCTTCGGGCGCTGGCGACTACGCTTGTCCGGCATCGACCTTGAAGGAGACTGCGTATGAAGCGATTGCTGGTGATCGGCATAGGTGCCGGCAACCCCGACTACATCACGATGCAGGCCGTGAAAGCGTTGAATCAGGTGGACGTGTTTTTCCTCATGGACAAGGGCCGGAGCAAGGACAAGTTGATCGACCTGCGTCGCGAAATCTGCGAACGCTACATCACCGATCGTACTTACCGCTTCGCCGAAGCCCGCAGTCCGGAGCGGGAGCGCGGCGACGTGGATTACGGGGTCAGCGTCGATGATTTGAACCGGGCCAGGCAGCAAACCTTCGAACACCTGATCAATGACGAATTGTCTGACGGTCAGTGCGGCGGTTTTCTAGTGTGGGGTGATCCGGCGTTGTACGACAGCACGATCCGTATTCTGCAGGCGATTCTGGCCTCGGGGCGATGTGCGTTCGAGTTCGACGTGATCCCTGGCATCACCAGCGTTCAGGCCCTGGCGGCGCAACACAAGGTGCCGTTGAATACCATCGGCCACTCGATTGAAATCACCACCGGCCGACGTCTGGCGGTGGGGCAGGTGAGCGACACCGACAGCCTGGTGGTGATGCTCGATGCCGAAGACTCCTATCATCGGGTGGCTGATCAGGAGACAGAGATCTACTGGGGGGCCTACCTCGGGACGCCGGATGAAATCCTCATCAGCGGCAAGCTCAAGGATGTCGCCGATGACATCGAGCGGGTACGCAAGGCGGCGCGGGCCGAGCATGGCTGGATCATGGACACGTATCTGTTGCGCAAGTCCTGACCTCTCGACCAAAGCGCTCGCGATACACCGAGGGCGGCACGCCGACCACGCTGCGAAACGCCACGCGAAAGCTCTCCACTGAACGATAGCCACAGCGCTGGGCGATCTGTTCGGTGTTCTGCGGTGTGCTTTCCAGTAACTCCCGAGCCCGGGCCAGGCGCTCGTGTTGCAGCCAGGCTTTGGGCGACTGACCGCTGGCCTGGGTGAATTTGCGCAGGAAGGTACGTTCGCTCATCGCCGCTTCGCTAGCCAGATCGCGTACTTCCAGTGGTTCATGCAAGCGCTCGCGGGCCCACTGCATCACACGCGACAGATCGCTGCGCGGGGTCGGGCTGACCGGTGTCGGAATGAATTGCGCCTGACCGCCGGTGCGCTGCGGCGACATCACCAGCCGACGCGCCACCGAGTTGGCCACCTGAGTACCGAAGTCCCGCGCCACCAGATGCAGGCAGGCGTCGATCCCGGCGGCGCTGCCGGCCGAGGTGATCAACTGGCCGGAATCGACGTAAAGCACATCCGGATCGACATCGATGGCCGGGAAGCGCTCGGCCAGCTCCGTGGTGTAGCGCCAATGGGTAGTGGCGCCGTGTCCGTCGAGAAGTCCGCTGGCCGCCAGCACAAAGACGCCGGAGCAGATCGACAACAGCCGGGCGCCGCGCGAGTGCGCATCACGCAATGCTTCGAGCAATGCCTCAGGCACCGGCGCGCTGCGGTCACGCCAGCCGGGAATGATGATGGTGCGCGCCTCTGCCAACAGTTCCAGACCGCCATCGGCCAAAACCTGAATCCCGCCCATGGCGCGCATCGGGCCTTGATCGACGGCGGCGATGCAGTGCGTGTACCACGGGAATTCGAATTCCGGTCGGGCCAGGCCGAAGATCTCCACGGCGATGCCGAACTCGAACGTACAGAGGCCGTCGTAGGCCAGGATCGCGACCAATCCAGGTGAATCAGGCATTTGGCGGAAAGTTCCCGGTGAGTGTCTTGTGCGCCACTTTAGCGGCAAGCGACGGCTCGATAAAGTCTGTTCATCCCTTCACAGACGTAGGAGCAACACAACATGCCCAGCCTGGTTCGCCAAATTCCTGCAGCCCCTTCGGCCATTGCCCTGATGCACTTCAGCAACCGTCTGACCTTCGAGACCGACTGTTCCGATGTCTTCAGCAGCCAGGAGGCCGGCGAGGTCGACTTTGTGCTGGTGGACGTGCGCGGGCCGCTGGCCTTCGAGCGCGGTCATGTACCGGGGGCGATCAACATTCCGGGACGTCTGCTGACCGCCGAAGCGCTGGCGGACTACCCTGGCTCCACGCTGTTCGTGGTCTATTGCGCCGGGCCACACTGCAATGGTGCCAACAAGGCTGCGGTAAAACTGGCGGCGCTGGGTTACCCGGTCAAGGAAATGATCGGCGGGGTGACCGGCTGGCTCGATGAGGGTTTCGAATTGAGTGTCCCGGCACCACGCAGCGTGACACCTGCGATTGCCTGCGATTGCTGATACCCGTTGAGTTGCCGCCCTCGGCGGCAACTTTTAATGGCTTTGTCCTACAACCCTTGCACCGCTCTGGCGCACACTTTTCCTGTGTGACGGCACTCGCCGATTTTCTGTAAGTATTTGTCGCTTAAAAACAATTTGCCCCGTGCGTGGCGCCATAGACTGCCGGCCACTTCGGTTTCTTTGCGCTCACCAGCCCAAGGCCGAACCTGACAATCGAAAGCTGCCAATAAAAGCCTCCGCACACGGGAGTAATAAATGAAAAAGCTGGTTATGTTCGGTGCCCTGGCACTGTCGATGTTGTCCCTGACCGCCGTGGCCGAAGACGCCAAACCGATCCGTATCGGTATCGAAGCCGGTTACCCGCCATTCTCGATGAAAACCCCTGACGGCAAACTGGCCGGTTTCGACGTGGACATCGGCGACGCGCTGTGTGAGCAGATGAAAGTCAAATGCACCTGGGTCGAGCAAGAGTTCGACGGCCTGATCCCGGCGCTGAAAGTGAAGAAGATCGACGCGATCCTGTCCTCGATGACCATCACTGACGATCGCAAAAAAAACGTCGATTTCACCATCAAGTACTACCATACCCCGGCGCGCTTCGTGATGAAGCAAGGTTCCGGCGTGAAAGACCCGCTGGTCGAGCTCAAGGGCAAGAAAGTCGGCGTGCTGCGCGCCAGTACCCACGACCGTTACGCTACCGAAGTGCTGGTACCGGCCGGGATCGAGCTGGTGCGTTACGGCTCGCAGCAGGAAGCCAACCTGGACATGGTGTCCGGCCGTATCGACGCGATGCTGGCCGACTCGGTCAACCTGAGCGACGGCTTCCTGAAAACCGACGCCGGCAAAGGCTTCGAATTCGTCGGCCCGACCTACGAAGACGCCAAGTACTTCGGCGGCGGCGCCGGTATCGCCGTGCGTAAAGGCGATACCGAGCTGGCGGAGAAATTCAACACCGCCATCAATGAAATCCGCGCCAACGGCAAGTACAAGCAAGTGCAGGACAAGTACTTCGACTTTGACGTGTACGGCCATTAATACGCCTTGGAAAAAGTGGCCCCGTTGATGCGGTGGCCACTTTTTTTTCGCCTGTGATTTATCCTGTCAGCACATTTTCAAGGCAGTCACTGTGCAGCAGCGACTACAGAATTTCCGGAGTTCCCCATGCAACGCATCGATCATGTTCTGCCCTGGAGCCACTTGGGTAGCGAGCGCTCTCTCAGCGTCTTTCGTTACGGTACCGGCCCGCGCAAGGTCTACATTCAGGCCAGCCTGCACGCCGATGAGTTGCCGGGCATGCGCACCGCGTGGGAACTGAAACAGCGCCTGAGCGAACTGGAACAGCAAGGCCGGCTGCAAGGCGTGATCGAACTGGTGCCGGTGGCCAATCCCATCGGTCTCGACCAACACCTGCAAGGCAGTCATCTGGGCCGCTTCGAACTGGCGAGCGGCAAGAACTTCAACCGTTCCTTCGTTGAACTCAGTGCCCCGGTGGCGGAGCGCATCGGCAAGCAGTTGGGCAGTGATGCCGAGGCCAACACCGCCCTTATCCGCCAGACCATGGGCCAGGTGCTCGACGACCTGCCGGCCCCGACCTCGCAACTGGAAGCGCTGCATCGTCTGTTGCTGCGCCATGCCTGCGACGCCGACATCACACTGGACCTGCACTGCGATTTCGAGGCGGCGATTCACCTTTACGCGCTGCCGCAACACTGGCCGCAATGGCAATCCCTTGCCGCTCGCTTGAAGGCCGGCGTGGCACTGTTGTGTGAAGACTCTGGCGGCAGTTCGTTCGATGAGTCGTGCTCCACGCCCTGGTTGCGTCTGGCACGGTTGTTTCCGAACGCGGCGATTCCACCCGCCAACCTCGCCACCACGCTGGAACTGGGCAGTATGGGCGATACCCGGGTCGATCAGGCACAGGCCAATTGCGAAGCGATCCTGGGCTTTCTGGCAGAGCAGGGCTTCATCAGCGGCGAATGGCCGCAAGCGCCGCAAGCATGCTGCGAAGGCATGCCGTTCGAAGGCACCGAATACCTGTTCGCTCCGCACCACGGCGTGGTGAGCTTCCTGCGCGACGCCGGTGAATGGGTCGAGCGCGGTGATCCCCTGTTTGAAGTGGTCGATCCGTTGAAGGATCGCGTCACCACCGTGCGCGCCGGCACCAGCGGCGTGCTCTTCGCCATCGACCGTGGGCGCTACACCCAGCCGGGCACCTGGCAGGCGAAAGTGGCGGGGCGCGAGCCGATTCGGGCAGGCAAGCTGATTAACGATTGACTCCTTCGGCCGAACCACAGTGTTAGGCTCTGCCCCGAACCCTGCACTGTGTGAAGGAAGGCTTATGTTGAAAGTGTTTGCGCTGCTGACGCTGCTTGTGTCCACCGCCGTTCAGGCTCAGACCTCGCTGCAGAACGATCTGCCGCTCAACTACCTGGCCCAGGTTCACCCGGACGCCGAACAGCGTCCGCTGGTGATTTTCCTGCATGGCTATGGCAGTAACGAAGCCGACCTGATCGGCATGAAATTTCAGCTGCCCGCGCAATACAACTACCTGTCGGTGCAGGCGCCGATGGCGTTGGGAGAAGGGCGATTCCAGTGGTTTCGCAAGAAGGGCGAAGGAGCCTACAACGGTGAGACCGATGATCTGAAGGCCGCCAGCCAGAAACTGCGAGCCTTTGTCACCGCAGCCGCGCAGAAATATCACGCCCGACCGGATAAGGTGTACCTGATCGGTTTCAGCCAGGGCGCCATGATGACCTACGAGGTGGGGTTGCGGCAGCCGGCAGCGGTCGGTGGCATTGCGGCGTTGAGCGGGCGGGTGTTGCCGGTGCTCAAGAATGAGCTGACGTCAGCGCAGCATCCGCCGCTGGCGATCTTCATCGGCCATGGTACGGCGGATGACCGGGTGCCTTACAGTGGCGCCACGTCGGCCAAAGCGCTGCTGGAGAAGCTGGATTACACACCGGAATTTCATGCCTATCCCGGCGTCGGCCACAGCATCAGTGCGGCCGAGCTTCGGGATTTGAACGGCTGGTTGCAGCGACTCAATCCGTGACGATCATTTTTCGCTGAGGATGGCTTTCACCAGCGCGTCGTGACCGCTCTTGTCGCTGGCCCGGGAAATCACCTGAACCAGCGCCATGCGGGTGCCGGAGCCGGCCATCAGCGTGGTGTTGAGCGTCTGGCCACCGCCCTGGGTCGCGGTGCTGTCCACCTGGCGCAGTCCCAGGCCATTGCTTTTGCGGGTCAGGCTCTTTTCGCTCAGCTTGTTGAAGTCCGGCAGTGCCTTGCGCTGGCCTTCGATGAAGTCGGAGACGGTGCTGTCGAGAAATGCACTGTCGTTGTCCTTGACGTTGTTGCCTTCGGGAATCTGGTTCTCGGCGGTGATGACCACGGTTTTGCTGGTCTGGTTGGTGTACATCGTGCCCTTGGCACCGGTCGGGCCGGCCGGCAGCGGGTCGCCGACGAAACCCTTGGGCAAGATAAAACTGAACTTGCCGTCGAGCATCGAGACTTTCTCGGTGACAGCCTTCTCTTTGGCCTTGGCCGCCTGGGCACCGACGGCGCCGAAACCGGCCACCGCCGCCAGCAGCAGGACGACGGCTTTCTTGCTAAGCAATGACATTCGAATCTCCGAGGGATGGTCGCGCTTGGGCGGCGATCATCCCACGGAGCACACCCGGCACTCCAGAGCGGTTTGTCCGGGCGGATTCAATTGGCCGACGGCGCTGGCGCCGGCCTGGCCAGCAACTGCCGCGTGACCCCGAGCATCGCCACCGAAACGGCCACCGCCACGACGAAGCCGCCATAACCCAGACTTGGCACCGTCAGGGCCAACACCAGGCAAAACGCCGAAAACGAATACATCCCCGTGGCCGTCGCCCGCAACAGCGCGGCGGTGAATGCCGGCCCGCGCGTCTGCTGGGAAAACACTGCCATCACGCTGCCCAGCACCGGGAACACCGCGAGCAATCCGCTCCAGCGCTCGCCGACCGTGCTGGCCAGCATCGTAACCACCAGCGTCAACGCCGCCCCGGCAATCATCCGCCAGATCAGTTTGTCCGACTTCGGCGCCGGGCCGCTGGTCACCGGTTGCACCTTGGGGAACAGGTAGGGCGCGGCAAGGAGGGCGGTCGCCGCAGCGGCAATGGAGAAGGGCAGCGACGCCGGAATCAGCGACAGGATCAGCGCCAACACGGCCCAGATCGAAAGAGAAACCACCAGCGCCAACGGCCATTTCGCCCGCTGCGCCACCTGCGCGTAGGTGATGCAAAACGCAATCATCGCAAACATGGCCGACAGCGCCGCGACCGCCGATTGCGCGGCAAACGCCGGACCTTGCTCGATGGCGAGGAAAAACAGAATCGGCCCGACCACCACCGGCAACCCCGACAGCCACCCGGCCACGCTGGGACCCCAACGTTTGCCCGCCAGGGAAATCAGCAAAAGAAAACCGGGGATCAGCAGCAGTTTGAGGATCAGCACGCGGGTGACTCCGTGGGTGAGAGACGGCCACGGTAGCATTGCCGGTGATGGATTGCTGAAAATGCATGCAATAAATGTATACAAAGTGCCGAAAGGGATCGCCGACTATGCTCTGGTAATCAGGGTTTACCGGAGTCGATGCCGCGATGAGCAGAACACCGAGGGTGTTGCGTGGATGCTGCGGAGTCGGCTTGTGGGCATTGTTGCTGACACCGACCTGGGCCAGTTGGCAGGACGCTGTGCCCGGCGCGCAGATCATCGGCACCGGTGACTTCAGCGTGTTCGGTTTCGACATATATAACGCCCGGTTGTGGAGTGCCGCACGACCGCTCGCCGACGGCCAGCCTTTCGCGCTGGAGCTGATCTACCGGCGCAATGTGTCGCGCGATGATCTGGTGAAGGCCAGCGTCGATGAAATCAAACGCCTGGCGGGCTCCGCCATCAGCCCGGCACAACTGGCCGTGTGGCAGACCCAGATGCAGCAATCGTTCGTCGACGTCCAGGCCGGCACGCGGATTACCGGGGTGTATCTGCCGGGGCAGGGCGCACGGTTCTTTGTCGGCCAACAGTTGCAACATGAGATCGACGATCCTCTGTTCGCCCAGGCGTTTTTCAATATCTGGCTGGACCCACGCACGCGCAGCCCCGAATTGCGCCGGCAATTGCTCGGCACTGCCGGACCCTGAGCGCAGCACATCGGCGCTTGGGTGCGCCGACTGAAACGTCTAAGCTGCGCCTTTCGACTTGTTTCTGGATGTGTGCGTGAAATTCAGCCTGCCCAAAATCGCCACTGCGCCGTTCTGCCCGCCGGAAGTGGCCGGCAGCGTCTCGGTCGATCCGAATGCCTCGTTCTTCAAACGCGTTCTGCGTTTTGCCGGCCCCGGTCTGCTGGTGTCCATCGGCTACATGGACCCGGGCAACTGGGCGACGGCCATCGAGGCCGGTTCGCACTTTGGTTACAGCCTGTTGTTCGTGGTGCTGCTGGCGAGCCTGGCGGGGATGGCGGTGCAATGCATTTGCTCGCGGCTGGGCATCGCCACCGGACGCGATCTGGCGCAACTGTCCCGCGAACGCTACAGCACCCCGACGGCGCGGCTGCAATGGGTGCTGGCGGAAATCTCGATCATTGCCACCGACCTTGCAGAAGTGCTCGGCTGCGCGCTGGCGTTTCACTTGTTGCTCGGTTGTTCTCTGAGCTTCGGCATTGCCCTGACCGCATTCGATACCTTGCTGGTGCTGGCCCTGCAAAACCGTGGATTCCGCAGGCTGGAAGCGATCATGCTGGTGTTGGTCGCGACCATCGGCGCGTGCTTTTTCGTCGAGCTGCTGCTGATCAAACCATACTGGCCGGACGTTGCCCAAGGTTTCAAACCGTCGCTGTCGGCGATCAGCGAAGCAGGGCCGCTGTACCTGGCCATCGGCATCCTCGGCGCCACCGTCATGCCGCATAACTTGTACCTGCACACGTCGATCGTGCAGACGCGGCTGATCGGCCAGGATCTGGCCAGCAAGCAGGATGCGGTAAAACTGGCGCGCATCGACACCATCGGCTCGCTGGCGCTGGCCTTGCTGGTCAACGCGGCGATCCTGATTCTCGCGGCGGCAGCCTTTCATCAAACCGGCCATTCCGATGTGGTGGACATTCAGGACGCCTACCACTTGCTCGACCCGCTGGTGGGCGGCGCGCTGGCCAGTGTGCTGTTCGGCGTGGCGCTGCTGGCGTCGGGGCAGAGTTCGACCTTCACCGGCACCATCGCCGGCCAGGTGATCATGGAAGGCTATCTGAACCTGCGCATTCCCTGCTGGCAGCGACGCTTGATCACCCGGGGGTTGGCGCTGATCCCGGCGTTCATCGGCGTGTGGCTGATGGGCGAAGATGCGGTGGGCAAATTGCTGGTGCTGAGTCAGGTGGTGTTGAGCCTGCAATTGCCGTTTGCGCTGTATCCGCTGATTCGCATGACCAACGACAAGCAACTGATGGGGCCGTTTGTGAATCGATTGCCGACAAGGATTCTGGCGTGGGGCCTGTTTGGAGTGATCAGCGGCGCCAATGCCTGGTTGATTCTGCAACTGGCGGCGTGATTTTCCACACGACGGGCAAAAAAACACCCGGTGCGACGTCAGTCGTACCGGGCTTGTTGCCAACGGGCAATGGATGTCGTGGATCCGCCGCCCGCTGTTGAACGCTTTTGTGCTTAAGCGCGTTCAAGCGCCAGAGCGACGCCCTGACCGCCGCCGATGCACAGGGTCGCCAGACCCTTTTTCGCATCACGCTTGATCATTTCGTGCAGCAGGGTCACCAGCACCCGGCAGCCCGATGCACCGATCGGGTGACCGAGAGCGATGGCGCCGCCGTTGACATTGACCTTGTCCAGATCCCATTGCAGATCCTTGGCCACCGCCAGCGATTGCGCGGCGAACGCTTCGTTGGCTTCGATCAGGTCGAGCTGGCCGATGTTCCAGCCGGCCTTGTCCAGGCAGCGGCGAGTGGCCGACACCGGGCCGATGCCCATGATCGCCGGGTCCACGCCCGCGTTGGCATAGGCGGCGATTTTCGCCAGCACCGGCAGGCCAAGGGCCTTGGCTTTTTCCGCGCTCATCAGAATGACCGCAGCCGCGCCGTCGTTCAGCGACGAAGCGTTGCCGGCAGTGACGCTGCCGTCCTTCTTGAAGGCCGGGCGCAGTTTGGCCAGGGATTCGGCGGTGGTGTCGCCCCGTGGTTGTTCGTCGACCTTGAACGCCACCGGATCGCCTTTGCGCTGCGGGATCAGGATCGGGGTGATTTCATCGACAAAGCGTCCGGCCTCGATGGCGGCAGCGGCTTTCTGTTGCGAAGCAGCGGCGAAAGCGTCCTGCTGCTCGCGGCTGATCTGGTATTTCTCGACCAGATTCTCGGCGGTGATGCCCATGTGGTAATCGTTGAACGCATCCCACAGACCATCGCTGATCATGGTGTCGACGATTTGCGCGTGCCCCATGCGCAGACCGGTGCGAGCGCCCGGCATGACGTAATTGGCCAGGCTCATGTTTTCCTGACCGCCGGCGATGATCACGTCGGCGTCGCCGCAACGGATCGCCTGGGCGCCGAGGTGCAGGGCCTTGAGGCCCGAGCCGCAGACCTTGTTCAGGGTCATGGCCGGCACGGCGTGGGGCAGGCCGGCCTTGATCGCCGCCTGGCGCGCCGGGTTCTGGCCGGCGCCGGCGGTCAGCACCTGGCCCATGATCACTTCATCGACCTGGGCACCGTCCAGACCGGTCTGCTCCAGCAACTGACGAATGACCGCCGCGCCCAGATCCACGGCGGAAACGGTGGCCAGCGATCCCTGGAAACTGCCGATCGCGGTGCGCGTGGCGGCAACAATGACGACGTCTTGCATTTTCGAATTCCTCACTCGGCAGCGAACTGCATTTCCGGTACGTGATCCGGGACGACAAGTTTACCAGCGGTTTTGGCGACGATTTCCTCGACGCTGACGCCAGGTGCGCGTTCCTTGAGGACAAAAGCGCCATTTTCGATTTCCAGGTACGCAAGGTCGGTCAGTACGCGCTTGATGCAACCGGCGCCGGTCAGCGGCAGGCTGCACTGGCTCAGCAACTTGGACTCACCGTCCTTGGATGCGTGGGTCATGATGACAATGATGTTGTCGGCGCCGGCCACCAGGTCCATCGCGCCGCCCATGCCCTTGACCAGTTTGCCGGGAATCATCCACGAGGCGATGTTGCCTTGTACGTCCACTTCGAAGGCGCCCAGCACGGTCAGGTCGACGTGACCGCCTCGGATCATTGCGAAGGATTCGGCGGAGTTGAAGATCGATGCGCCGATACGCGCGGTCACCGTTTGTTTGCCGGCATTGATCATGTCGGCGTCGATGGTTTCTTCGGTCGGGAAAGGGCCCATGCCGAGCAGGCCGTTTTCCGATTGCAGCATGACTTCCATGCCTTCGGGGATGTAGTTGGCGACCAGGGTCGGAATGCCGATGCCCAGGTTCACGTAGAAGCCGTCCTGCATTTCGCGGGCGACGCGTTGAGCCATTTGTTCGCGGGTAAGTGCCATGTTCTTGTTCTCCGTCAGCCTGGATTATTTGCGGATGGTGCGTTGTTCGATGCGTTTTTCGAACGTGCCGCAAATGACCCGGTCGACGTAGATGCCGGGGGTGTGGATCTGCGACGGATCCAGTTCGCCGGGCTCGACGATTTCTTCGACTTCGACCACGGTGATCTTGCCCGCGGTGGCGGCCAGCGGGTTGAAGTTCTGCGCGGTGTGACGGTAGATGACGTTGCCGAAGTGGTCCGCTTTCCAGCCTTTGACGATGGCGAAGTCGCCGGTGATGGATTCTTCCATCAGGTATTTGCGACCGTGGAATTCACGCACTTCCTTGCCTTCGGCGACCGGCGTGCCGACGCCGGTGGCGGTGAAGAACGCCGGGATGCCGGCGCCGCCTGCGCGCATTTTTTCGGCGAGAGTGCCTTGCGGGGTCAGAACGACTTCGATGTCGCCCTTGAGCAGTTGCTCTTCGAACAGTTTGTTTTCGCCGACGTAGGAGGCGACCACCTTGCGGATCTGGCGGTCGGTCAGCAGCACGCCGAGACCGAAGCCATCGACGCCGCAGTTGTTGGAGACGACGGTGAGGTCGCGGGTGCCCTTGCGCTTGATCTCGGCGATCAGGTTCTCCGGAATGCCGCACAGGCCGAAGCCGCCGGCGATCACGGTCATGCCGTTCTCAAGGCCCGCCATGGCTTCCTCGTAGGAATATACTCGCTTGTCGAAACCTGCCATATGCACCTCTTTTATTGTTTGTCGGGCGGCTGGCTAGCCGAATGACTGGAGTGTCTCGCTGCTGGATATATTTGTTAAGTTGATTTTTAAGGTGGATTGATTGATAAATCTCATCAAATCATCATCCTTTGTCTTGCAGCTTAACGCTTGAAGCTCGCAACGGGAGCAACGCGACCATGACCATCAAGCAGATCCGCGCCTTTCTCGCCGTGGCCCAGAGCCTGAGTTTTGCCGTGGCCTGCGAGCGGCTGCACCTGTCGCAGTCGGCGCTGAGCCTGACCATCAAGGCGCTGGAAGAGGGACTGGGCGGGCGCCTGTTCAGCCGCAACACGCGCAACGTGGCGCTGACCCCGGAAGGCGAATCGCTGCTGCCGCTGGCCCGGCGCCTGATCGCCGATTGGGACAACGCCGAAGATGAAATGCGCCAGCGCTTCAGCCTGCAACGGGGGCGAGTGACGCTGGCGGCGATGCCGTCGTTCGCCGGCAACCTGCTGCCGCCGATCCTCAAGTCTTTCCGGGCGCGCTACCCGAACGTCAATGTCACGGTCAACGACGTGATCAACGAGCAGGTATTGGAAATGGTTCGTGATCGCCAGGTCGAACTCGGCGTGGCGTTCGAGCCGCTGCAGAACACTTCGTTGACCTTCACACCGCTTTACCGGGATCGCTTCGTCGCCGTGGTGCCCCAGGATTCACCGTTGGCCCGGCGTACCGATGTCGACTGGCAGACCTTGCTCGAAGAACCCTTCATCACTCTGCAGCGACCGTCGACAGTGCGGGTGATGCTTGAGGAACACTTGCAGGCCCGAGGGATGAAATTGCCGGTGGAGTTTGAAAGCCATCAACTGGCGACCGTCGGGCGGATGGTGGCCAGCGGACTGGGTGTCAGCGCGGTGCCGGCCCTGTGCGCCGAGCAGATGCGCGAGCTGGGAGCGCACTGCCTGACCCTGCATCAGCCCGTGGTGGAGCGGGCGATTGGCGTGTTGACTGATTCCGGGAATGAATTGTCGGCGGCGGCGCAGGCGCTTTTTGACATTCTCAAGGCTGAGCACTGAGGCGTTGAGCCAATGACGGCAGAATGTGTTCGCAGGACGCCTCGATCTTCAAATCCAGCAGCTCATCCGCCCGGGTCTTGCCCAGATTGATCGCGATCAGCGGCTTGCCCCGATCCGCAACCACCCGGCACAGGCGAAACGCCGAATACGCCATCAACGACGAGCCGACCACCAGCATTCCCGCCGCATTCTCCACTGCTGCCATGGCCCGCGCCGCCGTTGGTTGAGCCACGTTCTCGCCAAAAAACACCACATCCGGCTTCATCCGTTCGCTTTCACAGTACGGACAGTACGGTACCTGGAAAAGTGCCTCGAAAGCCGGATCAAGCAGGGTGTCGCCGTCCGGCGCCTGCACCGCATCGACGCCCGCCAGATACGGATTTTGCGTTTCCATCACGCGCTGGATCGAATCCCGCTCGCTGCGCCGGCCACAGTCCAGGCACAGCACCCGGTGCAGGCTGCCGTGCAGCTCGATGACATCGTGACTGCCGGCCTGATCGTGCAAGGTATCCACGTTCTGGGTGATCAATCCGCCGATACGCCCCTGGCTTTGCAGGCTGGCCAGTGCCTCGTGGGCCGCATTCGGTTGTGCCTGGCGCACACGTGGCCAGCCGAGCATGGCCCGGGCCCAGTAGCGACGGCGCGACTCGGGCGCCGACAGAAATTCCTGATACATCATCGGCTGGCGACCCCGCCGCACGCCGTTGGTGTCGCGGTAGTCGGGGATGCCCGACGGCGTGCTGATGCCGGCGCCGGTCAGCACCACGAAATCGCCGTCGGCCATGATCCGTTGCAGATAATCGAGATATTCGTCAGAAGGGTGGTCGAGCATGTTCGGTGTTCCGCAGGCTGCGAGTGCCTTGCAGGTTAGCACCGCCGGGCGCCTCTTGCGGGGCGCCCGGTGCCGACATTTACTTGCGTGCCTCCAGTATCAGGTTGAACGGCGTCTGTGTCGCCCGCCGGAACTGCTTGAACCCGGCCTCATTGAACACCTTGCGCAAGCGCAACTCACCAGCCTGTGCCCCGAGCCCCAGGCCCACTTCCTGGGACAGCGAGTTCGGTGTGCAGATGAACGTCGACGCCGCATAGAACAGGCGCCCGACCGGGTTGATGTTGTCGTCCAGGGTGTCGTTGGCAAACGGCTCGACCAACAGCACGGTGCCGTCGTCTTTCAGGCAATCATAGGCATGCCGTGCTGCGCCGACCGGGTCGCCCATGTCGTGCAGGCAGTCGAAGTAGCAGATCAAGTCATAGTCATCGCCAGGAAAGCTTTTCGCCGTGCCCTGGAAAAACTTCGCCCGGCTGCTGACGCCAGCTTCTTCGGCGCGTTGGGTGGCGACGGTGACCGAGGGGGCGTGGTAGTCGAAACCGACGAAACGCGAGTTGGGAAACGCCTGGGCCATGATCACCGTGGAGGCGCCATGACCGCAGCCGACATCGGCCACCTTGGCCCCTTCTTCGAGTTTGGCCACCACGCCGTCCAGGGCCGGCAGCCATTCGGCGATCAAATGCCCTTTGTAACCGGGGCGGAAGAACCGTTCAGTGCCGGTGAACATGCACGGATGATGATCGCCCCAAGGCAAAGCACCATTGCCGCGCATGGCTTTGACCAGTTTGTCCTTGTCGTGGAAAAACGACGCCACCACGCCGAGGCCGCCGGCCACGTAGACCGGCGATTCATCCTTGGCCAGGGCCATGGCCTGTTCTTCCGGCAAACGGAATTTGCCATCCAGGTGTTCCATGTAGCCGGAGGCTGCGTGGGCGCTGAGCCATTCGCGGACCAGGCGGGTATTGCAGGCGGTTTTTTCGGCGAGGGTTTCCGGGGTGATCGGTTGGCTGTCGGCCATAGCTTTGTACAAGCCGAGTTCTTCGCCGACGATGACATTGGCCAGCATCGCTGCGCCGCCCATGTCGTTGACCAGTTTGCCCATGAACTCGTTGAGTCTGGCCTCGTCCATGTCATGTGCTCCTGTCAGGGATCACAGTCCGGTGATGATGGGGGTCGAGGCATGCACCACCGGGCGGTGGTCGTGGAAACGGGCAGGGCGCCGATGGCGTCTGCGGCCCCCTCGACTGGGTACTGATTGAGTCTAGTCGGTGTTGGGCGGATTTTTGTATCTGCATGTATCAAAAGTGGCCGGGGATACACAGCCCTGCAAATGCCAAGGCGGGGGAACACAGCCGTGATACAGCGTGCGCATTCACTGGTCCTCTGTCGCCACTGTCGGCGGCTCATTTACAGAGGTCTTGCCCCATGCAGATTCCCCGCCCCACCTTGCAGGCCAGCGTCGGGCTCGGCCTGCGTCGCGGCCTGATGAAAGATCTTCAAGCCGCCCGCATCGGCGATTTCGACTTTCTCGAAGTCGCCCCGGAAAACTGGATCGGTGTTGGCGGCGCTCACGGTGCCGCGTTGCGCGAACTGGCCGAGCGTTATCCGTTGTCCTGTCACGGTTTGTCGTTGTCGCTCGGCGGACCGGCGCCGCTGGACATCGACTTCCTTCGGGAAGTCCGGGTGTTTCTCGATCATTACAACGTGCCGCTGTACAGCGAGCACCTGAGTTATTGCAGCGACGACGGTCACCTCTATGACCTGCTGCCGCTGCCGTTCACCGAAGAGGCGGTGCACCACGTTGCCGCGCGGATCCGTCAGGCCCAGGACATCCTCGGCCGGCGTCTGGCAGTGGAAAACGTTTCCTATTACGCCGCCCCCCGGCAGGACATGGACGAGGTGACCTTCACCAATGCCGTGCTGCGCGAGGCGGATTGCGATCTGCTGCTCGATGTGAACAACGTTTACGTCAATTCGATCAACCACGGTTTCGACCCGCAGACGGTTCTGGCCGGGATCGAACCGGGCCGGGTGGTCGGGATGCATGTGGCGGGGCATTTCGACGAGTCCGACACGCTGAAGATCGACACCCACGGCGCTTCGGTGAAACAGGTGGTCTGGTCATTGCTGGCGGAGGCCTACGCACGTTTTGGCGTGCAGCCGACCTTGCTCGAACGCGACTTCAACTTTCCGGCATTCTCTGAACTGGTGGCCGAGTTGCAGACCATTCGCCGCTTGCAGCATCAGGGAGGCCAGCGTGGATAACCTTGAGCAGCAACAACAGGCCCTGACGCGCTACCTGCGCGACCCCGAAAACCAGACGCCGCCGGCCGACATGAACGCGGCGCGGGTCAATGTCTATCGCGATCTGGTCTTCAACAATGTCTCGCAGCTGTTGGGTGGGACCTTTCCGGTGCTGATCCGGATCATCGGTCAGGAGCGCTGGCGCACATTGATTCGCGGCTTTCTGCGGGACTACCGCGCGCAGACGCCGAAATTCGGTGAGATCGCCGAAGAGTTCGTCGGTTACCTCGCCTCGGAGCCAGCAGTGTTGAGTGCGGGCGAGTGGCCGGCGTTTCTGGTGGAACTGGCGCATTACGAGTGGGTGGAGATGGTGTTGCAGCAATCCGACGCCGAACCGCTGCCAAACAGTGATCCCGCGTTGCTGCTGGAGCGGCCACTGCAGGTTTCGGCGCTGGCCTGGCCATTGGCGTATGTGTGGCCGGTGCAGATCCTCAGCCCTGAATATCAGCCGTCAACGCCACCCGCCCAGCCAACCCTGTTGCTGGTGCGGCGTGCGGCGGATTTCAGTGTGAAGTTTTCCGAGTTGAGTCCGTTGGCGTGGCGGTTGTTGCAGCGAGTTGGCGAGTTCCCTGCGCTGAACGGTCGCGAGCAACTGGAAGGGCTGGCGATGGAGGCGGGGTTGCCGGGAACTGCGTCGTTCATGGACAGCGGACTGGCGTTGTTGCAACAGATGCACGAGGACGGTGTGATCGGAATCAACTGATCCCACAAACACCGCAAATCCTGTGGGAGCGAGCCTGCTCGCGAAGACGGTCTGTCAGCCAACGAAGATGTTGTCTGGACTGACGCCATCGCGAGCAGGCTCGCTCCCACAGGGACTTATTCTTGGCTCAGGTGTGTAGGGGCAGTTTTAACTCCGCGCACAACCCGCCCCCTTCACGGTTGCTCAGATTCAGCGACCCCCCCAGCGCCATCGCCAGTTGCTGGGCAATCGCCAGCCCCAGCCCGGTTCCGCCGGTGCTGCGGTTGCGCGAGTTTTCCACGCGGTAGAACGGCTCCATCACCTGGGCCAGTTCTTCTTCGGCGATGCCCGGCCCGCGGTCCATGACCTTGATCGAAAGGCCGGTCTTCTCTCGCTGGATCAGCAGCTCTGCGGCACCGGCAAATTTCAGTGCATTGTCGGTCAGGTTCACCAGCACCCGTCGCAGGGCGTGGGGGCGGGTGTCGATGACCGCTTCGCTCTTGCCGCTCAACTGCACTTGCTTGCCCATGTCCTGATAGTCGAACACCAGACTGTCGAGGAACGAATCGAGGTTGGTGCGACGGCTTTCTTCGGTCGCGCCATGGATGCTGCGGGCGTAGGCCACGCCTTCTCGCACCAGATGCTCCATCTCGCCGAGGTCGTTCCACAGTTTGTCCTTTTCCGCCGAATCGTCCATGAACTCCGCCCGCAGTTTCATTCGGGTGATCGGGGTTTGCAGGTCATGGGAAATTGCCGCCAGTAACTGCATGCGCTCCTTCAGGTACGCGGCGATGCGCGCCTGCATGGTGTTGAACGCACGGGCGGCGTAGACCACTTCGTTCGGACCCTGCTCATCCAGATTGATCGGATGGGCGTTGGGGTCGAGGGTTTCCACCGCATTGGCCAGCCGGGTCAGCGGGCGGATGGCGATGCGCACCGCCAGCCAGGTACAGGCAATCATCAGCGCCAGTTGCCCGAGCAGCACCACCGGTAGCCAGGGTGACAGCGGCACCATCGACGGTCGCACATCGATGGTCACCGGGCTGCCGTCGCTCAGGCGCAGATGGCCCTGAAAGTGCTTTTTCGGCCCGGGAATGTCGGTGAAGGTCAGCGGATAGTTTTCGCCGATGGCGTCGGTGATCGAGGTGACCGCAATCGGCACTTCGCCCGAATTGATCGGTGTACCCGGTTCGCCTTCGCTGAGCAGGTAGCCGTAGTTGGGCCGGGCCAGGCGTTCGAGCCATTGCGGGCGCTCGGCTGCGGGCAGGCGGTCGAGGATCGCGATCGAGGTCGACACGTCGGTTTCCAGGTTGCCCAGCATGGTGTTCTTTGCGCTTTCATAGCGCTCGTAATACTGAGCACCGAATGAAAGCGCCTGGGCGAGGATCAGGCCGATCAGGAAAATCAGCGACAGCCGCGAGGCGAGGGTGCGCGGCCAGTGCAGCGCGATCTTCATGCAGGGGCTCCGAGGATTTCCACCGGCAGCGAAAACACATAACCCTCGCTGCGTACGGTCTTGATGTAGGCCGGTTCACGGGCATCATCGAGCAGTCGCTGGCGCAGGCGGCTGACCAGCAGGTCGATGGAACGGTCGAACAGATCGGCGTCGCGGCCCTGGGTCAGGTTGAGCAACTGATCGCGGCTCAACACCCGCTGCGGATGATCGAGGAATACCCGCAACAGGCGGTATTCCGCACCGCTCAGGGCGACCATGGTGCCATCGCTGTCCAGCAGGTGCCGGGCCGAAGTGTCGAGCTGCCAGCGACCGAAGGCCAGCAAGCGCCCGCTTTCGGTGACCACCAGATTGGGCGGCAGCATGCGCGTGCGGCGCAGCACGGCGTTGATCCGCGCCAGCAGTTCGCGGGCGGCGAAGGGTTTGGTCAGGTAATCGTCGGCGCCCATTTCCAGGCCGATGATGCGATCGGTCTCATCGTTGCGTGCGGTGAGCATCAAGACCGGCGTGGCCTTGTGTTTGCCGGCGCGCAATTCGCGGCACAGCAGCAGGCCGTCATCGCCGGGCATCATGATGTCGAGCACGATCAGGTCGACGGTGTTGGCTTCCAGAAAACTGCGCATCTGCCGCCCATCGGCGACCACGGTGGTGCGCAGGCCATTCTTTTTCAGGTAGTTGCCAACCAGTTCGCGAATCTCGCGGTCGTCGTCGACGATGAGAATGTGATCGACATGATCCATGGAGCCAAACCTCTATCAAGTGGGGGAATGTCTCGCAGTCTATAGAGCCCGTACCGGCTCGCCTGCCTGCCTTTGTATTGCAGTGTATCTGCCGCGATGGCTGATACATGTGGACGCAAAATCACGATTTTTTCCGGGTTTTGTATCGCTGTGTATCCCCCGGCGGGCGAGATACGTAGCGATTTATACCGGACGTTTTCCGACACAGACGGGATACCTCGCGAGCTTTAAATGAGCTCCATCGAGGCACACCACAGCGCCTCGGCTCAAACAACCGACTACCCATTGAAGCCTTGAGGAAAACGCCATGACTCACAAATCCGCAATCGCCGCCTGCCTGTTTGCCGCTCTGAACATCTGCACCCTGTCGGCCCGCGCCGAAGCAGCTGCCCCGCAAACCTACACCTACGGCACGCATCTGGATATCCAGAAAGTGATCTCGATGAAAGAAGACAAATCGATGACCTGCGGCATCGTCGACGCCCGCATGACCTACCTCGATTCGGCCGGTCAGACCCGCGTACTCGATTACAGCAAATTCGCCGACGGCTGCAACAACGAAAACTGATTGCCCACTTCCATCAAAGGACTCTCGCCATGATCAACGTATCTCGCTTTCTGACCGCTGTTGCCTTCTCCTTCGCCGGCGTCGCCGCGCATGCCAACGCCGCCGTCGAACAGAACACCTGTGGCAGCAGCACTTGCTTTCAATTGGCCCCGGTGGCCAAGCCGGGCCACGATGGCCTGATGGCCTCCGACGGCTCCAGCCGTACGCCGCATGGACAAATGGTGGCTGCCGATGGTGCCAGCCACACGCCGCAAGGGCAGATGGTCGCGGCGGACGGCTCAAGCCATACACCGCAAGGGCAGATGGTTGCCGAAAATGGCGCCAGCCGGACCCCGCAGAGCCAATGGCTGGACAGCCATACGGCTTGAACGGCAAAGGTGTCTGCCGGTGAACGGCAGACACCTCTTTGATCGGCAGACCGCCCACATTTCAAAAGGTGAACCCTATGTTCCTCATCGCTTTTCTGGGCGGTCTGTTGACTGTCCTCAGTCCCTGCATCCTGCCGGTGGTGCCGTTTCTGTTTGCCGGCGCCGACCGTTCGCGTTCCTCGATCCTGCTGACCCTCGGCGGCATGGCCCTGACCTTCGCCCTGATCTCCAGTCTCGCCGTGGTCAGCAGCGAGTGGGTGATCCAGGCCAACAATACTGGCCGTCATGTCGCGCTGATCGTGATGGTGCTGTTTGCGCTGTCGCTGATTTCCGCACGCATCGGTGACTGGCTGGCGCGGCCGTTCGTGTTGCTTGGCAATCGTCTGGATCCGGACACCCGCAGGAAGGCCGGCCCCATGGCTCCGGTAATGATCGGCGTGGCCACCGGCCTGTTGTGGGCGCCATGCGCCGGGCCGATTCTCGGGGTGATCCTCACCGGTGCAATGTTGCAGGGCGCCAGCGCCCAGACCAGTCTGCTGTTGCTGGCTTACGGCGCGGGCAGTGCGCTGTCGCTCGGGACACTGATTTTCGCTGGTCGCGGCCTGGTCAACCGGTTGAAACCGTCGATTCCTTTCACCGGCTGGTTCCGCCGTGGCGCAGGTGTCGCCGTGCTGGCGGCGGCGGTGGTGATTTCCACCGGGGCCGATCGGACCCTGCTGGCCGGCACATCGTCCGAGGGCGTCGCCAGTGTCGAGAAAAACGTGCTGGAAAACGCGCCGAAAGTGATCGACTACTTCATCAGCAAAGTGCGGGCGGACTCGATTTCGGACGAGCAGAGTAAAGGCGCGATGCCGTCGCTGGCCGGCGCGGTGCAATGGCTGAACTCACCGGAGCTGAACGCTGAATCCCTGCGCGGCAAAGTGGTGCTGGTGGACTTCTGGACCTACGACTGCATCAACTGTCAGCACACGCTGCCCTATGTGAAAGCGTGGGAGAAGAAGTACGGCAAGGACGGCTTCGTGGTGATTGGCGTCCACACCCCGGAATACGGCTACGAGCGGATCATCGACAACGTCAAGGATCAGGTGAAGAAACTCGGCATCACCTACCCGGTGGCCATCGACAACAACTACGCGATCTGGCGCAACTTCGACAACCAGTACTGGCCGGCGCACTACCTGATCGATGCCAAGGGGCAGGTGCGTTACACCCACTTTGGCGAGGGGCGCTACGAAGCTCAGGAACAGATGATTCAGCAGTTGCTGAAAGAGGCCAAGGCACCGGCCGCCTGAACCGCGGACATCAATGGCTCACAGGTCGCGCACCATGAGCCATTGTTCGTTACCCCAGGCCCGAAAACGTTCCAGCACGGTCCAGCCGCGTTTGGCGTAGTAATCCTGCTTGTTCTGCGTATGCAGGTAGAAGCGTGGCTGGCCTTGTTTCCTGGCTTCGTCGGCAATGCCTTCGATCAGTTTTTCTGCCAGACCCTGCCCGCGAGATTCCGGACTGACCAGCACACAGGCCAGCCAGGGTCCCAGATCCGGTCGTTGGGCGAGATCCGCACGCGCCAGTGCCGCGCCACCGAGCAACCGCTCGCCGTCCAGTGCGATCAGGCAGCGCCAGTCACCATTGGTTTGCCCTTCGGCAAACTCCCGTTGCCAATCGGTCAGCGGCTGATCGGCGTATTCGTAGTGAAACTGGCGGTGGATCCACTCGGCGTAGGTGTTGCTGTGCTGCATGTGGTCGGCGAGCCATACGAGGCGCAATGACATGTCCGGATTCCGTTCACGAGGCGGGTCTGCATGAAAGCCGATCCGCCTGCGCATTGGCAACCCCGGACAGTGTTTCGAGCGCTTTACAAAATCCCGCCACTCATCGGCGAAGTCCCGGTTTACGGGGTTCTCCAGACGATTGGCAGGGACGGCGCACAGTCTCGGGACGATAGTGAAAGAGCAGGGGTGTATCCGCCCTGTCACTGATAAAAAGAAAGCGAGGTTGCCATGCCCAAATTCGTGATTGAACGCGAGATTCCAGGAGCCGGAAACCTGTCGGAGCAAGAACTCAAGGCAGTGTCGCAAACGTCCTGCCAGGTGTTGCGCGAACTCGGGCCGCAGGTGCAATGGCTGCAGAGTTACGTCACCGCCGACAAGATCTACTGCGTGTACATCGCCCCTGATGAGGAACAGGTGCGCGAGCACGCGCGGCTGGGCGGGTTTCCGGCCAACAGCGTATCCCGGGTGATGAGCGTCATCGACCCGACGACCGCCGAGTGACGTCTATGAGCACCCCCATCGATCTCAATGCCCTCAAGGAACGCCAGAAGGTCGCCTGGGCCAGCGGCGACTACGCCGTGATCGGCACCACCTTGCAGATTGTCGGTGAGAACCTCGCCGAAGCCTGCGATTTGTGTTGCGATGAAGAAGTACTGGACGTGGCGGCCGGCAATGGCAATGCCACGCTGGCGGCGGCGCGTCGGGGTTGTCGGGTGTTGTCCACCGATTATGTCGCGGCGTTGCTGGAGCGCGGTCAGGACCGGGCACGGGCCGAACATCTGGACGTGACCTTCCAGGTGGCCGACGCCGAAGCGCTGCCGTTCGACGACGCCAGTTTCGATGCGGTGCTGTCGACCTTCGGTGTGATGTTCGCCCCGGATCAGGCCAGGGCGGCGCAGGAACTGGCCAGGGTCTGTCGCCCTGGCGGGCGGATCGGGCTGGCCAACTGGACACCGGAAGGTTTCGTCGGCCAGATGTTCAAGACCCTTGGACGCCACCTGCCGCCGCCACCCGGTGCGCAGCCACCGTCGAACTGGGGCGCGCAAGCGTGGCTGCATTCGCAGTTCGATGATCGCCAGTTCCAGTTACAGGTGACTCGCCGCCACTTCAATTTTCGTTATCGCTCGGCGGCACACTTCATTGACATCTTTCGCCACTGGTACGGACCGGTGCACAAGGCGTTCGCCGTGTTGCCACCGGAAAGCGGGCAGGCACTGGAAAGGGATCTGACGCAACTGATCGACGGGCTGAACCGGGCTGGGCCAGAGTCGATGGTGGTGCCGAGCGAGTATCTGGAGGTGGTAATAACCAAGCGATGAACGCAAACCCATGTGGGAGCGAGCAGGCACGCTCCCACAGGTTTTTCTATTTCAGATGGGCACCGTCAAACCATTCAAGCGCCGTGCGCCAGAAGCAGATGCCGAGAAAATAAGCCGATGCCAGCAGCCATAAACCCATCACCAGCGGGTTGATCAGCGGGTGGTTGAGCACCAGCGACAGGCTGCACAACAGCCAGATCGCCGTTACCGCAATGTTGATCGGCATGAAGCGGCGCACGCGAAACGGGTGCAGGAATTTCATCCGGGTCACGGTCAGCAGTGCCAGACCGATCACGGTCAGGAAGGTGATCCACGGACCGGGCTCGATAATGTACAGACACAGCGCGACCACGTTCCACGCGGCAGGGAAACCGACGAAGAAGTTGTCCTTGCTCTTCATGTTGACGTTGCAGAAGCAGAACAGCGACGACACCAGAATCAGCGACACGGTCAGCAGCAGGGTGTAATCGGGAAGGGGAATGTAGCGATAGATGAACAGCGCCGGAATGAACACGTAGGTCAAGTAATCGATCACCAGATCGAGGATCGAGCCGTCGAAACTCGGCAACACCGATTGTACGTTGACCTTGCGTGCCAGCGCCCCGTCGAGGCCGTCGACGATCAGCGCCACGCCCAGCCACATCAGGCAATGGGTCGCCTGGTTTTCCAGCAGGGCGAGCGTGGCGAGGAAGGCGGTGACCACGCCGGTCGCGGTGAAACCATGGGCGCCCCAGGCCTTGAGCCTGGCGATGTGAACGGTCGATATCACGGAGGCGGTCTCCAGAAAGTGAAGCAGGCCGGGAACCAGCAACAGGCATGCGGCCAACCGGGTCGGGTTGCAGCTATCGACCGGCCGGGCCGGGATAAGGTTCACCCACTCATGAATGTTAGCTGGCAACGCAATTTTTTCGACGCACAAATCGCCTGCCCGCCCCGGTGTCGGCCAAACGGTGCTGGCGCAAGCCGCAGGCGGGTCTATCGTTGCCTGACGCTGTTATGCCTTTGCTTGAGGATGACGTCATGAACACCAGTGATCTGCTCGAACAACTGCTGCGAGGCCAGGCCTCGGCGGGACAACAAAGTGGCGCCTCGGCCGGCGACGGTCTGGGCGGGCTCGGCGGTCTGCTGGGCGGGCTGCTCGGTGGCGGTGGCAGCAGCGGCGGTGGTGTGCCTGCCGGCGGACTGGGTGGCTTGCTCGGTGGCTTGCTCGGCGGCGGAGGACTGGGCGGTGGTACGCAAAGTCGTTCCGGGGGCACCAACTACGCGGCACTGGCTTCGCTGGGCATGATGGCGTTCCAGGCGTACCAGACCTGGCAACGCAGTCAGGCGTCAGCGGCCCCGCAACAGACCCCGCAGACTGCGGACCTGCTGGCCGGTCCGCAGGTCGAGGAACACAGCCATGCGGTGTTGCGCGCATTGATCGCGGCGGCCAAGGCCGATGGACGAATCGACGAGTCGGAAAAACGCTTGATCGGCAGTGAAATCGGCCGCCACACCGACGACCCGAACCTGCAGCAATGGCTGGACGCCGAAGTCGCCAAACCTCTCGATGCCCGCGAAGTTGCGCAGGCGGCGAACAGCGATCCGGCCGTGGCTGCCGAAATGTATATCGCCAGTGTGATGCTGGTGGACGATCAGCAGGACGCCGAACGCAATTACCTGGATGAGCTGGCGGCGGCGCTGCAGATCGATCCCGAATTACAGGTTCATCTGGAGCAGCAGGCCAAAGGTACAGCCTGAAACAGGTCATCCCCTGCGCCCCGGAGGTTTCCATCCGTCCGGGGCTTTTTTACACCGATTGAATTTTTCCGTGCCGGCGTCGCTCTTCTGCATAACAGCAGCCGATTGCAGCCGGAGCCGCCATGAACAGGAACCTCGACGACTACAACCGCATGCGCGACTTCTCGGCAACCTCGGAGCCGGCAGCGGTCAAGCGCCGGGGCCGGAAGGCCGGAACCGACCACGCGCTACAGTTCTGCATCCAGAAACACGATGCCTCGCACCTGCATTACGACTTTCGCCTTGAACTCGACGGTGCGCTCAAAAGCTGGGCGGTGCCCAAAGGCCCTTCGCTCGATCCCAAGGTCAAGCGCCTGGCGATCCACGTCGAAGACCATCCGCTGGATTACGCCACCTTTGAAGGCAACATTCCCGAAGGGCACTACGGCGCAGGGGATGTGATCGTCTGGGATCGCGGCGTGTGGATTCCGCTGGAGGATCCGCAAAAGGCCTACGCCAAGGGCAAGCTCAAGTTCGAGTTACAGGGTGAAAAACTCGCAGGCGTCTGGAATCTGGTCCGTACCCACATGCCGGGCAAGAAGGAACAGTGGTTCCTGATCAAACATCAGGACGGCGCCGCCCGGCCGCAAGACGAATACGACGTGCTGGACGCCGAACCGGACAGCGTGCTCAGCGAGCGCACGCTGGTCGACAAACCGAAGCTCGATGCAAGGCAAGTCAAGCCGCTGAAGCCGTCACCGCGCAAATCCGCGTCGGGCAAACTTGTCGGCGCGCACAAGGCACGGCTCCCGGCACTGCTGAAGCCGCAACTGGCCACGCTGGTAGACAGTGCGCCAAAAGGGGAATGGAGTTACGAAATCAAGTTCGATGGCTACCGGATCATGGCGCGCATCGATCATGAGCAGGTGCAGTTGTTTACCCGTAACGGCCATGACTGGACGCATAAACTGCCGGAACATGCCCGGGCACTCGCCGCCCTGGGACTGGAGTCGGCATGGCTTGACGGTGAAGTGGTGGTCGCCAACGAAAACGGCGTTCCGGATTTTCAGGCTCTGCAAAACGCCTTCGACGCCAACCGCAGTGCCGACATCCTTTATTACCTGTTCGACCTGCCCTACCTCAACGGCGTCGACCTGCGCGAAGTTCCGGTGCAAGAGCGGCGGGCTGCACTGGCCACGGTATTGAAGGCGCACGAGCAGCCGTTGCTGCGTTTCTCCGAGGCCTTCGACGAAACCCCTCAGGCGTTGCTCAACAGCGCCTGCCAGATGCAAATGGAAGGCCTGATCGGCAAACGCCTCGGTTCGCCCTATGTGTCCCGGCGCAGCAGTGACTGGATCAAGCTCAAGTGCAAGCATCGCCAGGAGTTCGTGATTGTTGGCTATACCGATCCGAAAGGGTCGCGCAGTGCCTTTGGTGCGCTGCTGCTCGGTCTGCATGACCGCGACAGCGGCGAGCTGCGTTATGCCGGCAAGGTCGGCACCGGTTTCAATGATCTCACCCTGAAAACCTTGCTGGCCCGGCTCAAGCCGTTGCGGGCAAAAAAGACTGCACTGGTCAACCCGCCCAGTGGTTTTGAGGCCAAGGGGGTGCACTGGCTCAAGCCGGAGCTGCTGGCGGAGGTGGCGTTTGCCGAAATGACCCGGGAAGGTTCGGTTCGCCACGCCGTGTTCCATGGTCTGCGCGATGACAAACCGGCGGCGCAAATTACCGAGGAGCGAGCGAAGCCAATGACAACTTCAGCCACCAGGACCTCCGCGAAAAAACCTGCGACCACCGCCAGGGCAGCGTCGCAAACCGGACTGGTCAGCGGCAAGGTCAGAATCACCCACCCGGACCGGGTGATCGACGCCACCAGCGGCACCACCAAGCTGCAACTGGCCGAGTATTACGCCAGCGTCGCCGACTGGATTCTGCCGCAGCTCAAGGATCGGCCCGTGGCGCTGGTGCGGGCCCCGGATGGCATCGCCGGCGAACTGTTCTTTCAGAAAAACGCCGAACACCTGGCGATCCCCGGCATCCGCACGTTGGACAAGCATGTCACCGGGCAACCGGTGATGTTGATCAACAACCCCGAAGCGCTGATCGGTGCGGTGCAGATGAGCACCGTCGAACTGCACACCTGGAACGCCACGACGGTAGACCTGGAGAAACCCGACCGCTTCGTTCTCGATCTCGACCCGGATCCGGCGCTGCCGTGGAAGAGCATGGTGGAAGCCACTGCGCTGACCTTGAGCGTGCTGGACGAACTGGGTCTCAAGGCTTTTCTCAAGACCAGCGGCGGCAAGGGCATTCACGTGGTGGTGCCGTTGACCCGCAAGCATGGCTGGGACGAAGTGAAGGATTTCAGCCATGCCATCGTCAGCCATATGGCCCGCTTGCTGCCGGAGCGATTCTCGGCGGTGTCGGGGCCGAAGAATCGCGTGGGACGGATTTTCATCGATTACCTGCGCAACGGTCTGGGCGCCACGACCATTTGCGCCTACGCCGCCCGCACCCGGGAAGGGCTGCCGGTATCGGTGCCGCTGTTTCGTGAGGAAGTCGGCGACATCAAGGGCGCTGATCACTGGAATGTGCGCAATGTTCATGAGCGGCTGGCGGATGTCGGCGACGAGCCCTGGGCGGACATGAAGAAAACCCGTCAGAGCATCACTGTCGAGATGCGCAAAAGGGTCGGTATGAAAAAGTGATCAGGCGTCACGTAACAAGTCGTGGGCGTTGAGCAGTTCGAAGGCGATTTCCGGGTGCTTTTCCAGGCCTCGGCGAATGGCGGCAGGGATCGCCTGGCGAGTCTTGCGGCACATGCCCGGCAGCTCGTCGATTTCGATGGCGATGCCGCGCATGGTTCGCACTTCGTTGAAGCCGGGAGCGATGTCCATGCGAATCCCCAACTGCTCGTACATCCGCTGTTGAAGGCGCTCGAGATCAGCGAGGCTCTGCAGGTTTTCCAGACGCTCGAGCAGGCGCTTTTCCTCCTGGCGCGTAAGCAACAGGATGCGCAGATCCGCGCCGGGCATTTCCAGCAACGGATCACGCCCGCAGATGCAGGCGCCGGGCGGGCAGGGGGAGCGGATCGGGGCGGAAATCGTCATGGCCTCCATCATAGAGGCCGTTCGACGGTTTTGCCCATGGTCGCCCCGCTGCCGTCCATCGGCAGAGCGCGGAGGTGGCAAATCCGTCCGCCACCGTCGTCGAGTAGGGGGCTGTTACTGCGACAGGCCTTCGTAATGGGCCAGGATCGCATTGGCCAGCTCTTCATCACTGGCGTTCAGCCCCGGGTTGGCCTGACGAACCTGTTGCAGCGCCGACTCCAGGTACGCGCCACGGATCGCACCGCCGCTGGCGACGAATGCGGACAGGTCGTCACGGGCCGGAATCACCATTTTGTGATCCTTGAAGGTGGAATACAGCGATGCGGAAACGCCCGCCGAAGTCGCGACATCTCCCGCATCCACACGGGCGAAGGCCGAGCCGAATGGCAGGCAGAGCACAAGAGACGAAACAAGTAATAAACGACGCATGACGGTGTTCCTCCAGCAGCGTAAAGCGAAAAGGAATTACCACATAATGTGAGAGGTGCGGCTTGACCGGGAGTTCCGTGCAGGATGGCGGACGGTCGCGGCATAAAGTGAGACCGGGTGCACAGTCTTCGATAGGGCGAGGCGGGCGCTGACATACATTGCGACGCTCCGGTACGGCAGGCGGGTGGAAATAGGCTTAACTGAAACGCTGAAAGGCTCGTTTCAGGGCACTCAGGGAGGATCCACCGTGTCGATCAAACTGCGTTTGGTGTTGCTGATCGCGACCAGTCTGCTGACGGCGCTGATCGTGAGCCTGGTCAGTTATGTCGGTAACCAGCGGATGGCGTCGGCGGTCAGTGACAATGCGGTCAGCATGAGCGCGCTGCGCAATCACATGGAAGCCGACATGATGCATGACGCCCTGCGTGCCGACGTTTACTCGGCCATGCTGGTGGGGCTGGGCAAAGGCGCCGGCACGGCGGATGAGGTGCGTCGTTCCGTCGAAGAGCATGCCGCGCATTTTCGCGAAGTCCTCGGCGAAAACCTCAAACTGCCTCTGGACGCCTCGATTCGGACGGCGTTGGAGCAGATCCGGCCGAGTCTCGATACTTACATCAACGCGGGCGAGCGGATTGTCGGGCTGGCGCTGGAAAACCCCGACACGGCGCAGCAGGAACTCGGTACGTTCAGCGCTGCGTTCAGCCAGCTCGAAGAACAGATGGCCTCCTTGAGCGAGCTGATCGAAAGCAATACCCGCCAGACCAGCCAGGGCACCGAGGCGGCGATCCGCAATGCCAACATGGCCCTTGGCATTGTGCTGATCGCCAGCCTGTTGCTGCTGGCGGTTCAGGGGCGTTGGGTGATCCTGGGCATCACCGGCCCATTGAAAACCGCCAGCCGCATTGCCGAAAGCATCGCCCATGGCAACCTCGGCGAGTCGATCGCCGAGCCATCGGGCAAGGACGAGGCCAGCGCGCTGATCCGTACGCTGGCAACCATGCAGCGGGATCTGCGCGAGATGATCGACGTGGTGCGGCGCAATGCCCACGGTGTCAGTGGCATGAGCGAGCAGCTGAGCCACGGCTGCCATCGGGTGGCCGACAGCAGCCAGCAGCAAAGCGTCGCCGCCGGCACCATGGCCGCCGCCGCGAGCCAGATGACCGCCAGCATCGAAGAAATCACCCGGCATGCCGAGCGGGCCCTGAGCATGGCCAGTCAGGCCGAGGCGCTGGCCAAGAATGGCGGGCAGGTCATTCACCAAGTGGTCAGCGACATGGATGACATCGCCCGGTCCGCCCAACAGTCGGCGCAGGTGATCCGCACCCTGGATCAGGAGTCCGAGGGCATCTTCAACATCATCCAGGTGATCAAGAGCATCGCCGACCAGACCAACCTGCTGGCGCTCAACGCGGCCATCGAAGCCGCGCGGGCGGGGGAGCAGGGCAGGGGGTTTGCGGTGGTCGCCGACGAGGTCCGCAGCCTGGCTGCCCGTACCAGCGCCTCAACCCAGGAAATCGCCGCGATGGTCGCCCGTATCCAGAACAGCACCCGTGAAGCGGTCAGCAGCATGGAGGCAGGTGTTGCGCAGGTCGACAAAGGTATGGCCGTCACCGCCGATGTCGAGCGCGCCATCCGTGAAATCCTCGATGCCACCCTCAACACCACACAACTGGTCAACGACATCACCCGCACCATCGGCGAGCAGAGTCAGGCCAGCAACGAAATCGCCCATCAGGTGGAAATGATCGCCGGCATGTCGGAAGGCAACAGCAAGGTGATCGGCGAAACGGCGAATACGACGGATGAATTGTCCAGTCTGGCGGGGCGGCTGGCGCAGTCGGTGGATCGGTTCAGACTTTGAGCCGCGCCCTCCCGATCTCATTTGTAACAATTGTGTGGCGGAAAAGGTTGGCCAAAAGGCTGAAAGGCTTCAGCCAGAGCCATTTCAAGGGTCATGTTCGGCGATTGGCCGCCGATAAGTCCACAGGCGGATAAAGACCATCAAGTCGGGAACAGACGCGCGGGTTTGTCCTGACGTGATATTCTTCGCGCCACTTGGATTGACCCCATTCAGTCTGGCGCGCTTTTCGGCGGGCCGACCGAACCCCTGTCGCTCAAGTAGCTGAAGCCAATAATGATAAAAAGTCAGTTCAGAAGGGACATATAACTGAGGTCGACGCAGCCTGTCGGCCTTGTGTGCCCACCCGTCAAAATTGAAGTGTGCCGGACTCCGCGATGCTGGCCTGAGTGTCGCGAGAACAGGGGAACGCATACGTACAACAGCGGCGGGCGGAAGACGTTTTATCATAGGTGCAACGGATGTTTAAAAAAGTGAACACAGCCTTGCTGGGGCTGGCTTTGGCGATGGGGATGTCGTCCGCCAATGCCGAAGAAGCAAAGAAAGTCGACGTCCTGCTGATCGGCGGCGGCATCATGAGCACCACCCTGGGTGTGTGGATCAATGAGCTGGAACCGAGCTGGTCGATGGAAATGGTCGAGCGCCTCGACGGCGTCGCCCTGGAAAGCTCCAACGGCTGGAACAACGCCGGTACCGGTCACTCCGCCCTGGCCGAGCTGAACTACACCCCGGAAGACAATAAAGGCAACGTCACGATCCCGAAAGCCGTCGAGATCAACGAAGCGTTCCAGGTCTCCCGTCAGTTCTGGGCCTGGCAGGTTCAGCAAGGCGTTCTGAAGAACCCTCGCTCGTTCATCAACACCACGCCGCACATGAGCTTCGTGTGGGGCGATGACAACATCAAGTTCCTGAAAAAGCGCTACGAAGCCCTGCAGGCGAGCCCGCTGTTCGCCGGCATGCAGTACTCCGAAGACCCGGAAGTGATCAAGAAGTGGGTCCCGCTGATGATGGAAGGGCGTGACCCGAACCAGAAAATCGCGGCCACCTGGAGCCCGCTGGGTACCGACATGAACTTCGGCGAAATCACCCGCCAGTTCGCCGGTTACCTGCAGACCAAGCCTAACTTCGACCTGAAACTGTCGAGCGAAGTACAGGACATCACCAAGAACGCCGACGGCACCTGGCGCGTCAGCTACAAGAACCTGAAAGATGGCACCAAGACTGAAACCGACGCCAAGTTCGTGTTCATCGGCGCCGGCGGCGGTGCCCTGCACTTGCTGCAGAAGTCCGGTATCGAAGAAGCCAGGGAATACGCCGGCTTCCCGGTAGGCGGCTCGTTCCTGGTGACCGATAATCCGGCCATCGCCGAGCAGCACCTGGCCAAGGCCTACGGTAAAGCGTCGGTCGGCGCGCCTCCGATGTCCGTCCCGCATCTGGACACCCGTGTCCTGGACGGCAAGCGCGTCATCCTGTTTGGCCCGTTTGCGACGTTCAGCACCAAGTTCCTGAAAGAAGGCTCGTACCTGGACCTGCTGACCAGCACCACCACCCACAACATCTGGCCCATGACCAAGGTTGGCATCAAGGAATACCCGCTGGTCGAGTACCTGGCTGGCCAACTGATGCTGTCGGATGAAGACCGCCTGAACGCGCTGAAGGAATACTTCCCGAACGCCAAGGCCGAAGACTGGCGCCTGTGGCAAGCCGGTCAGCGTGTGCAGATCATCAAGCGTGATGAAGCCGCTGGCGGCGTGCTGAAACTGGGCACCGAAATCGTTGCTTCGAAAGACGGCTCCATCGCCGGTCTGCTGGGCGCATCCCCAGGCGCATCGACCGCTGCACCGATCATGCTGAGCGTGCTGCAGAAAGTCTTCAAGGACAAGGTCGCGACCCCTGAGTGGCAAGCCAAGCTGCACCAGATCGTTCCAAGCTACGGCACCCAGCTGAACAACGATCCAGCCAAAGTGGCTGAAGAGTGGGCCTACACCGCCAAGATCCTGCAACTGCCAACCCCGCCGGTGATTGGCCAGGCTGCACCTGCAGCGGCACCTGCTTCGGCTGAAAAGCCACAGGCTCCGAAAGAAAGCGCTGCACGTGACATGGCGCTGTAATTCAGACGCCTGACACACGAAGCCCACTGAACCGGTGACGGTCAGTGGGCTTTTTTGTGCCCGGAGTTCAGGCTTTGGCAGCGGCCAGATAAGCCCCCAACCGTCGACCCATTTCTTCGCCAAGCGCCTGCAACCCACTCAACGGCCGCACCATCACCTCGAACTCGACGATCTTGCCGTGCTCATCGAAGCGGATCATGTCGATGCCTTTCAGCTCTTTGGTCCCGACCTTGGCGCTGAATTCCAGCACCACGTTCAAGCCATCCGCCGTCGCCAGTTCACGGTGATATTTGAAGTCCTCGAACACGTTGAACACGGTGTTGAGGATCATCGAGACCACCGACGCGCCGGGGTAAGGCGTGTGGGCCATCGGCGAGCGAAATACGGCTTCGGGATCGAGCAGATCGGGCAGGGCCTTCAGGTTGCCGGTACGGATCATCTCGTGCCAGCGCTTCAGGGACTCGGCGGCGTTGGCGTGCAGGTTCAGTTCGGACATGGTTTCACTCCTGTATTTTTGTTGTTCTTGGCCTGGCGCCAATGACTCTAGATCAAAGCGGCGCAAGGGAAACCATCCGTAGTGGTCTGAATATCGAAGCATGCACAGGCCAGATCCATCTGATCCGCTTTTTCCGGTTGAATCTGCATCTGTAACCGTCTCAGCCAGGCGCCCAGAATAGCCCTACGGTTCGGCCACACATCACGCGCTTCATTCCGAAGCGCCCGGTGCGCCGGACATTCAGTATTCAGGAGGCCTGTATGGCTAAGATGGCGATTTTCCTCGGTGGCTTTCTTGTGTTGACCATCATGATCGGTGTTCTGGCCACGATTTCTCCGGTCTGACGCGTACCTGACACATCCTTCATGGGGCGTGTGATCTAATGCCGGGCTTTTCAACCAGCAAACGGATTTCACCCCATGGCCGAACAGCGTATTCGCGCACTTGCACTGTGTGTCTTTCAGCACCACGGCAAGATTCTGGTTAACCGCTTCCACGACCCGGTCGCAGACCAGACCTTCTACCGGCCCATCGGCGGTGGCATCGAGTTTGGCGAAACCAGTCGCGAGGCTATCGTGCGCGAGGTGCAGGAGGAACTGGGTCTTTCCATGAAGGATCTGCGGCTGCTCGGGACGCTTGAAAGCCTCTTCTTCTACAACGGCAAACCGGGGCATGAAATTGTTCAGGTGTACGACGCCCGTTTCGAAGACGGGCAGGTGTACGAGCAATCGCAGATCGTCGGTCACGAAAGTGACGGCTCTCCGTTCACTGCAACCTGGCAGGGCAGTTTAAGTTTCACTGAGCAATCACCGCTGGTGCCTGTCGGTTTGCAGTCGTTGCTCAAGGATGCCGGCATCCTCGGCTGAGATGGGCGCGGGAACACCAACCTCCAGACAAAACCGCATTCGGTATTAGACTCCACCCAGGATCGGATACCGGAACGCCTTGCCATGTCGAACCCTCCATGGACTCGCTGATCAACGCCGCCGGCCACGCCCTGGCGGCGGGTGACCCGTTGGCGGCGCTGAATTTCGTGGCTCTGCGTGAAGATCCACCGGCCCTGGCTCTGCGTGGAATCGCCATGGCCCAGCTCGGCGACATGGCGCGGGCCAAGGCATTGCTGCAACGGGCGGTAAAAGCGTTCGGCGCCAACGAGCCGTTGTCCCGGGCGCGCTGCGTGGTGGCCGAGGCTGAAGTGGCGCTGGCGGCGCGGGATCTGGGCTGGCCGGTGAGGGCGCTGGAAGCTGCGCGGCAGACACTGCACGATCACGGCGACTGGCTCAACGCAGCGCACGCGCGCTACCTGCAGATTCGTCGGTTTTTATTGATCGGGCAGTTGAATGAGGCTGACACGCTGCTCGATGAACAGACACCTGCACCGTTACCCCCAGCCTTGCGCGCCGCCCATGAACTGATGTCAGCCGGGATCGCGCTGCGGCGAGTGCAGGCGCACAAGGCGCAAGCGGCGCTGGAGCGTGCACAGCGGGCGGCGCAGTTGGCTGACATTCCGGCGCTGCTGGCGGAGATCGAACACACCCGGCAAACCCTCGACGCTCCCGCCGCCCGATTGCGGATTGCCGGTGACGTGAAAACGGTGACGCTCACACAGGTCGAAGCCTTGTTTGCGTCTGCGACGATGGTGGTGGATGCCTGTCGCTACAGCGTGCGCGGAGCAGGCATGACGGTGGCGCTGGCAACCCGACCGGTGTTGTTCAATCTGCTTCAACTGCTCGCTGAAGTCTGGCCCGGGGATGTTCCCCGAGAAACGCTGATCGCCAGGGCCTTCCGTTTGAAACTCGATGATGAATCCCACCGCGTCCGATTGCGGGTCGAGATTGGCCGGCTGCGCTCTGCACTGAAGCCGTTGGCCGGAATCACTGCAACGTCCCGTGGCTATGCGCTGGTCGCGCAGGATGTGGCGCTGCTGACATTGCCGCTCGAAGACAGACACGCCGCGCTGCTGGCTCTGCTCGCCGACGGCGAGGCGTGGTCGAGTTCGGCGCTGGCGCTGGCCTTGGGCAGCAGTCAGCGTCAGGTACAACGGGCGCTGGAAACGCTGGCCGCGCAAGGCAAAGTCCAGGCATTCGGTGTCGGTCGGGCACGACGCTGGCTGACCCCGCCGGTGCCGGGTTTCGCGACGATCTTGTTACTCCCGGTGTCGTTGGGCAATGGCTAGGCTGGACTCACCCACTCAACGAGGTAGTCAGCATGAAACAGGCAAACGCAGAAATCCTTCGGGAATACGGCCCGTTCGAAGGCATCCATGGCGTCCACGGTGTGACCTTTGACGGCCAGCAGGTCTGGTTCGCCAGCGATGGTCAGCTCAATGCACTGGACCCGGCCAGCGGCGAAACGGTGCGCACGATCAAGGTCGGCGCCGATGGTGGCACCGCGTTCGATGGCAAGCATCTGTATCAGATCGCTGACCGCCGTATCCTCAAGATCGATCCGGCCACCGGCAAGGTACTCCATACCATCGCGGCGCCCGGTGGTGGAGGTGATTCGGGCATGGCCTGGGCCGAGGGCTCGTTGTGGGTCGGGCAGTATCGCGAGCGCAAGATCCATCAGATCGACCCGGAAACCGGCAAGATCCTCCGCACGCTGGAGTCGAACCGCTTTGTCACCGGCGTGACCTGGGTCGACGGTGCGCTGTGGCATGGGACGTGGGAGGGCGACGAGAGCGAGATCCGGCGCATCGATCCGGGCAACGGCGAAGTGCTCGAAAGCCTTGCGTTGCCCGTCGGCATCGGTGTCTCGGGGCTGGAGGCCGATGGCGGTGAGCGTTTCTACTGTGGCGGTGGGAACACCAGCAGTGTGAAGGCGGTGCGTCGGCCCAAGTGAAACCTCACGGCGCGCCGAACAGCATCGTCCAGTACACGCCGTTGTCACTGCGGGCGTCACTGGCAAAACCGGCGCCGACCTGGGTGAACATCGGGTTCATCAGGTTGGCGCAATGCCCGGGGCTGGCAAGCCAGCCGGCCATTGCACTGCTCGGCGAACTTTGCCCGGCGGCGATGTTCTCGCCGATCTGCCGGCCACGGTAGCCGGCGGCGCGGGCACGGTCGGCCGGCATATCGCCGTCCGGGTCCTGATGGGCGAAATAGTTGCCGTAGGCCATGGCCTTGCTGTGGCCCTGGGCAGCGGCGCCGAGGGACGGGTTCCAGCTCAAGGGCCGGGCAGCGGCGAAACGCTGGCGTCCGCACAGACGCGGCCGGGCGCGGGCAGCGTTGACTTGTGCCAGCAGGGCCTTGCCGACACTGCGGTTGTCGCCCATGTGACTGTCAATGACTGGCCGCGCCAGTACTACCTGCCATTCATTGCGGGTGCGGCTGATGCCGATGTCGGCATACTGCGCATCGACCAGTGCGCTGCAATGTTCGTCCTGCAACTGATCGAATGCCTCTTCGGCATCCTCGGCCCCGACAATGCGGATGCTGCGCACGGCCACCGCCGCATAACCGGAAGCCTTCAATTGCTCGCGCAATCCACCGCCGTAGCCATAGCCGATGGGCAACGCAATATTCTGTTTGAGCGCCAGGGGTGCCAGCCGTTGTGCCGCACGCCAGTCGCAGCGTTGCGGATGGGCGCGCAGGTCATTGATGGCGGCCGCCAGTTGTCGTTCCGCGCCGGCATGGGCGGAGGAGGCGAGCAAAGGAGAGAGGATCAACAGGCACAGCGAAACGAAGCGAGACGAACGAACGGCGTGGCGTATGGGACGCAAGACTCTGAAAAAAGACAGCGCTGACAGGGAGTTAACCGCGAATGCGGCGCGCGTAGGACTGGCCTTTTTGTGCTTGGTTCACGAAGCGGCGGGGGCTTTCGCCGGCTGCCGACGAAGTGCACAAATGCCGTTCAGCGATTCAGCATTTCCTTCATCGATTGCAGGTATTGCGGCCGCTCGGAAATCGAGTTGTGCGCCGAATCCTTCACGACTTCGAGCGTCGCCACACCGTCGGGAAAGCTGTGCAGCAGGCGCTCCGTGCTGGCCCGGGGGACAACCTCGTCATCGCTCGCTGCCAAGAGCAGCGTCGGCACACGGATGTGCGCCGCATATCTGCCCGACTCGAAATGCTCCTTCAGCAGCCACTTCACCGGCACCCACGGGTAATGCTCGACGGCGAGTTCCACAAGGCTGTTGAACGGCGTGACCAGAATCAGTCGTGTCACCGGTCGCTGACTGGCCAGCCGTACCGCAACGCCGGAGCCCAGGCTGCGCCCGATCAGGGCGACCTGCGGATGCCTGGCAAACACCTGATCGAACAACGCGAGGGCATCCCGGGCAATCGCTTCTTCGGACGGGGAACCGCCACTGCCACCGAAGCCGCGATAGTGCAGCAGGTAGATCGCGTAGTCGGGAAACGCCTCGGCAAAGGCCGGCAGATTGCGCGAGACGTCCTCGGCATTGCCGCCGAAGTAGATCAACGCCCGCGCCCCTGAATGCTCGCGGACACTGACGCGTATGTTCGCATCGGGCATGGTCAGGGTCATCCGCGATTGCGCCGAATCCACTGCGCCTGACTGCGGAAAATAGATCAGCGAGCGCTGGAACACGAACAGCGCCGCACACAGGATCAGGTACAGAGCCAGCAGCAAAGCGACGAGTGACATCAGGATTCTGGACATTCGACTAACTTTAACGGGACGTGAAGGTTCGCCCATGCAGTGTAGTTGAGCCTTCCCCGGCGACCGCCGCCGCACACAAGGTGCAACAACAAAGAGGCGAGCATGAGCCACACTGAGGGTTGTTCACGTCGCCGTCTGCTCAAACTGGCAGCCGGTGTTACCGCGCTGTTCACCGTTGACCGGGCGTTGGCTGCCGCCACGTCGTCGAGTGCCCCCGGAGGCCTGACCATGCAGACCCGCGCCATCCCTTCCAGCTCCGAGCTGTTGCCTGTGGTAGGGCTGGGCACCTATCGCGGCTTCGACGTCGCGCCCGGCGAGCCGGCCTATAGACAATTGCCGGCAGTGCTCGACGAGCTGTTCAGGAAGGGCGGCACGCTGATCGACAGCTCACCCATGTATGGCCGCGCCGAAGAAACCACCGGCGAGCTGCTGTCGATTCACCAACCGCGCTCACCGGCGTTTCTGGCGACCAAGGTGTGGACCCGCGGGCGCGAGGAGGGCATCGCGCAGATGGAAAACTCCTTTCGCCTGCTGCGCACCGACCGCATCGATCTGATGCAGATCCACAACCTGCTGGACTGGCAAACTCATCTGCCGACCCTGCGCGAATGGAAAGAGCAGGGCCGCATCCGCTACATCGGCATCACCCATTACACGCCCTCGGCCTACGACGAAGTGGAAGCGGTGCTGAAGGCCGAACCGCTCGACTTCCTGCAGATCAACTACGCCCTGGACGACCGTGGCGTGGAGAAACGCATCCTGCCGTTGTGCCGCGAGCGGGGTGTGGCGGTGATCTGCAACCGGCCGTTTGGCGGTGGCGGGCTGCTGGCCCAGCTCAAGGGTAAACCGTTGCCGGGCTGGGTGTCCGACGTGCAGGTCAACAGCTGGCCACAACTGGCGCTGAAGTTTTTGTTGTCGAACACGGCAGTGACTTGCGTGATCCCCGGCACCGGCAACCCGCGTTACATGGCCGACAATGCCGGCGCCGGGTTCGGGCCGATGCTGACCGATGCACAGCGCCAGCAGTTGATTGCACTGGTCGGGTAATTTCCATCGCGGACGTGAATAGCGCACCAGCATCCCATGCTGGTGCGCGAGCGGATCAGATCATCGGCGGCAGCGAGTCCAGAATCTTGTCCAGGGTAATCGGATACTCCCGCACTCGTGCCCCGGTGGCGTTGTAGATGGCATTCGCCACCGCCGCACTGACCCCGCAGATGCCCAGTTCGCCCACGCCCTTGGCCTTCATCGGCGAAGAGATCGGGTCGGTTTCATCGAGGAAGATCACCTCCTGATGCGGGATGTCGGCATGCACCGGCACTTCGTAACCGGCCAGGTCGTGATTGACGAAAAAGCCCAGGCGTTTGTCCACCGCCAGCTCTTCCATCAGTGCTGCACCGACCCCCATGGTCATGGCACCGATCACCTGGCTGCGGGCGGATTTCGGGTTGAGGATCCGCCCCGCAGAGCAGACCGCGAGCATGCGCCGCACGCGCACTTCGCCGGTGAAGGCATCGACCGCGACTTCGACGAAATGTGCACCGAAGGTCGATTGCTGATACTGCTTGGCGAGGTCGACGAACTCGATGCTGTCCTCGGCTTCGATCGCGCCGTTTTGCGCGGCATTGCGCAATGGCACCTGTTGGCTGCCGAGCTGCACGTGACCCTCGGCGAACAGCGCTTCGCCTTCGGTCATGCCCAGTTTCTTCGTCACCGCTTCGCGCAGTTTCATGCACGCGGCGTAGACCCCGGCAGTCGAGCAATTGGCGCCGAACTGGCCGCCGGAGCCGGATGACACCGGAAAACTCGAATCCCCCAGATGCACCGCCACGTCTTCCAGATTGACGCCCATCATTTCGGCGGCAGTTTGCGCGATGATCGTGTAGCTGCCGGTGCCGATATCGGTCATGTCGGTTTCCACGGTGATCTTGCCGTCACGCTCCAGCCGCACCTTGGCGCCGGATTTCACCAGCAGGTTATTGCGAATCGCTGCCGCCACGCCCATGCCGATCAGCCAGCGACCTTCGCGACGGGTGCCGGGTGTTGCGTTGCGCTTGTCCCAGCCGAAGTGTTCGGCGCCGGTTTGCAGGCATTCGATCAGGCGTCGTCGGGAGAACGGTCGCTCGGTTTTCACCGGATCGACCTGGGTGTCGTTGAGGATGCGGAACTGGATCGGGTCGAGTTTGAGCTTTTCCGCCATCTCGTCCATGGCGATTTCCAGCACCATCAGTCCCGGGGCTTCGCCGGGGGCGCGCATGGCGTTGCCTTCCGGCAGGTCCAGCGGCGCGAGACGCATGCTCACCAGACGATTTTCCCCGGCGTAGAGCAACTGGCTCGGTTGCGCGGCCAGTTCGACCTTGCCCTCGGCCAGGTTGCCCGACCAGCCTTCGTGGGCGATGGCGGTGAGTTTGCCGTCCGCCGTGGCGCCCAAACGAATACGCTGGAGGGTGGCCGGGCGGTGCGTGGTGTTGTTGGCCATCTGTGGACGGGCGAGGGCGACCTTCACCGGGCGGTTGGCCAAACGTGCGCCGAGGGCGGCAAGAATCGCGTCGGCGCGGATGAACAGCTTGCCGCCGAAACCCCCGCCAATGTAGGGCGAAATCAACCGCACGTTGTCTTTGGGCAGGCCCAGTGTGGCGGCGATGTCACCGACGCTCCAGGCGATCATCTGGTTCGAGGTCCACAGGGTCAGATGATCGCCTTGCCAGGCGGCGAGGGTTGCGTGGGGCTCCATCATGGCGTGGGACTGGTCCGGGGTGCTGTAGGTCTGGTCGAACTGCACCGCAGCGGCGGCGAAGGCCGTGTCGAAGTCGCCGTGCCTCATGTCCGGCAACTCGTCCTTTGGCTCTACGCCTTGATCGCGCACGGCGGCCAGATCGAACCGGCCTTTGTCGACGCTGTACTCGACATGGACCAACTGCGCCGCAGCGCGGGCCTGTTCGAAGGTTTCGGCAACCACCAGCGCCACAGCCTGGTGATAATGCTGCACCTCGGGGCCGGCCAGCAGATGCGCGGCGTTGTACTTGCCCTTGCCGAGCTTGCCGGCATTGGACGCCGTGACGATGGCCAGCACGCCGGGCGCGGCGCGAGCCTGATCCAGGTCCATGCGCGTGATGCGGCCCTTGGCGATGGCGGAGCCGACCATGAAACCGTAGGCCTGATGCTGCGCCGCTTCATGCTGCTCGTAAGCGTAGGGTGCCTGGCCGCTGGTTTTCAGCGGGCCTTCGATGCGGTCGGTGGGCTGGCCGATGACCTTCAACCGGTCAATGGGGTTGGTGGTGGCGGGCGTGTCGAATTTCATGCTTCGTCCCTCGCTTGGGCCAGCACCGAGACAAGCGTGCGCTCCACCAGCGTTACCTTGAACCGGTTATCAGGGGTGGGCGTGGCGCCGTCGAGCAGGCGCGCCCTGATGGCTTTCGCGCCCTGCGGCAACAGCGCTTCGGCGGCTTCAACCCGCCAGGGTTTCGGCGCGATGCCACCGACGGCGATGCGACCGCTGCCGTCCTTTTGCAGGATCAGACCGACGGACACCAGCGCGAAGGCATAGGACGAGCGATCCCGCACCTTGTGATAAATGTGGGTGCCGCCAACCGGCGCGGGCAGGGTGACGCCGGTGATCAATTCGCCGGGTGTGAGCGCGGTTTCGATATGCGGCGTACTGCCGGGCAATAAGTGAAAATCGGCCATGGCGATGCGCCGGGTGCTGCCATCGGCTTTGAGGGTTTCGATCTGCGCATCCAGCGCCCGCAGGGCAATCGCCATGTCGCTCGGGTGTGTGGCAATGCACGCGTCGCTGACCCCAATGATGCCGAGTTGCCGGGTGACCCCGCCAATCGCCGCGCAACCACTGCCGGGATTGCGTTTGTTGCAGGCCTGGTTAGTGTCGTAGAAGTACGGACAACGGGTGCGTTGCAACAGGTTGCCGGCGGTGGTTGCCATGTTACGCAACTGCCCCGAGGCTCCGGCCAGCAAGGCACGGGAGAGCAGGCCGTAGTCTTTGCGCACACGCGGGTCGGCGGCCAGGTCGGTGTTGCGCACCAGCGCACCGATGCGCAGACCACCCTCGGGAATGGCTTCGATCTGGTCGAGGCCCAAGTGATTGATGTCGATCAACTGCTGCGGCGTTTCGATGTCGAGCTTCATCAAGTCCAGCAGGTTGGTGCCGCCGGCGATGAACCGCGTGCCTTGTGCTAGCGCCGCTTGCGCAGCGGCGGCGGGAGAATCGGCGCGACTGTAATTGAACGCTCTCATGCCGAGACCTCCGCGACTTCGCTGATGGCTTCGATGATGTTGGAGTAGGCGCCGCAACGGCAGATGTTGCCGCTCATGCGTTCCTGCAACTCGCTGGCGATCAGTTGCGGCGGCTCGGTCAGGCTCGGGCTGGCGTGACTGGGTATGCCGTCGCGGATTTCCTTGAGTACCGCTACCGCCGAACAGATCTGCCCGGGCGTGCAATAACCGCACTGATAACCGTCATGTTTGATGAACGCCGCTTGCATCGGATGAAGCCGGTCCGGTAAACCGAGGCCTTCGACGGTGGTGACTTTGGCGCCGTCCTGCATCACGGCCAGGGTCAGGCACGAATTGATTCGCCGGCCATCGACAATCACCGTGCAGGCGCCGCACTGGCCATGGTCGCAGCCCTTTTTGCTGCCGGTCAGGTGCAGGTGTTCACGCAGGGCGTCTAGCAACGTGGTGCGGTTATCGACTTCAAGGGCCCGCGGCTTGCCGTTCACCTCAAACGTCACTTTGGTCATGGCCGGTTGCTCCAGATGGGCCGCATAGGCCTTGAGGCTGATGAAAGGTGGCAACGCAAACGCGGTGGCGGTCACGGCGCCGAGAATCAGAAACCGGCGTCGGGACAGCCCCGAAGGCGGATGATCGTTCATGGCTGGTAGTCCTCTGATCAGGTCGGGCGGGCGACAAATGACCCGCGCGTGAACGCCGGCGTGGTGGCCGGTTCTGGTCTGTTCTAGGAGTGACCGCAGGGGGAAGGAAAAGGTTTTGTCGGGTTTTGGCCCAGGCGCCAGGCCTGCATACGGAGCGATCAACGGTCATGGGCCGTCAGTGAATCATCGGCGTTTTCCCCGGTCGAAGTCGCGGCTGCGCACCGCGCTGACCATTTCCGTCGTCAAGACCCAGGTTTTAGGGAAATTCCGAATGATGCGTGCAACAACCCTGCTGCTGACTGTTTCCGCTGCCGTTTTGCTGGGCGGCTGTGTGGCGGACTTTGATGATGACTATCGCCATGGACGGCATTACGACCGCGATCATGGCCGTTACTACGAACATGACCGGCGTTGGGACGACCGCGATTACGATCGCCGCGACGGGCGTCGCTATTACCGTGACCGGGATGATGACTGATCGAAATGAACAGGGCGTTCCCGATGGGAACGCCCTGCGGCATTAAAAATGAGCGTTCGCCCGGACGCTGGATCGCGCAGGCACGGAGGCCTCGATGTCCAGCAAATGGGTGGCGAGTATGTCGCTCAGAAAACGGAACTGATCGTTGAGGCCCACCACTTCATTGCTGAAATGATTGCTCGCCGCGGGCATCAGCAGATCTTCGAAATCTTCGTTGAACACCAGGGTATGTGACTTCAGCGACACCACGTGCTGATCGTAATAGTTGTTGCCGAAGACCGGGAAACTCACGGCGAGGGTAACGGTATGACTCATGATGTGAAGGCCTCGCGGTGTGTGTCTCGGATGGGTGAATCCTGCGCCAGTCGCGCTTGATGCGGAAGGCAATCGTCGCGATGGTGAATATCGACGCTATTGATGATTGGAACCTGTGCTGAACTCGCTCCCCGGAGCCGGTGAGTGGCACAAACGGACAAACGGCTGATACCCGCACCTATACTCAAGTCGTTACCTCCAGATCTGATCCATCAAAGGACACCGCCACCGTGAACCTGCGTGCGCTGATCGTCGCCGCACTGATGTTGCTGGCCGGTTGCGCAACCACGGCGCGGGGCCCGGCGAGCGCGCCGGCGGTGGTGGTTTCGCCGGCCACCTGGCAGCAGATCGACCAGGACATCGTCGCCGCTTCCCGGCAATCCACCGAGCAGGTCAAGGCATTCGCCCGCGGTTCGATGGAACATTGGCGCATTCGGGTCTACGAGCAAACTGAAGAAAAATTCATCCCGTGGTTCAGCAGCTACTGGACCCAGGAATGGCTGTCGATGAAGGTCAGCTGGTACACCCTCAGCGCCGGGGGGGAACAGGATGCCTCTTCAAAGCGACTGGCCGCCTATTTGCTGGAGCAATATCAGGAGCGGGTACTGGCGCCAGTGGCTCTGGAGATTGACCCGGACGCGATCCTCGCCCAGTCCACCGCGTTCTACGCACAACTGATGGCGCAGCAGATGCCGGTCATCGCCCAGCGCTACGGCGTGCCCGTCGCTCAGCTCAACGGCCACTTGCAGAAAATTCCCGCCATCGCCCTCGGTCCACCGTCGGCCCGGGATGCCTCGCTGTATCAGGTGGTCAGCACCGAGCCGTTGAACACCTTGCCGGCCTATGCCGCGTTGATCGACAAGATCCACACCGAAGGCGGGGCCAAGGGCATCGCCTCGACCGATGCAGGCATGGCTCCGGTGGCCAAACGCGCCAGTCAGCGCATGGAAGCGGAAATGGCCCCCCGTGGGGCCGCGAGTGCCGTGGCGGCAGCGGCAGGCAAGCTCGTCGGCGGGCTGATTTCGGCAGGTGTGGCAGGCATTCGCGCCATCCTTCAGGCCAACGACCGCCCAGACAGTGAAGCGCTGATCCGCAGCAGTCTGGGCAACACGTTCGACAAAAGCTGGCTGAAACTGCTGCAGAACCCGACGACCGGCGTGATGGCCGGCACGCTGCACATGGCGGCGCACGTGGAGGGGATCCTGAGCGGGACGGACGAACCGTCGGTCGGATCGGGTGCAACACCCGTCGAATGGCGCCCGCCCGAGTCGACTATCCAGCAGATGGATCCCTAAACCCGCAGGAGAACGACCATGGCTTACATTGATGTTTTTGTCGCGCCCGTCCCGAACGCCAATCGCGACCAGTACAGGAAACACTGCGAAATCGCGGCGAAGCTGTTCAAGGAGTACGGCGCACTGGAGGTGATTCAAGGCTGGGGTGATGACGTGCCGGACGGCAAGGTCACCTCATTTCCGATGGCCGTGAAACTCAAGGACGGAGAAACCGTGTCGGCCGGCTGGCTGGTCTGGCCGGACAAGGCCACCCGCGATGCCGGCATGGGCAAAATGATGGAAGATCCGCGCATGCAACCGGACGTCAATCCAATGCCGTTCGATGGGCAGCGGATGATTTTCGGCGGCTTCAAGGACATTCTCGAATCTTGATGCAGCCGTGCCGGATCACTCCGCCGACGGGGTGATCCGGCAGCCTTTTCGATTGCGGATCTGCTCGTCCGTCGGCCGCTCGCGGACAAATTCGAAACGCGGTTCTCCCTCGCTGTAATGCACCAGCCAGCCCCATTCCAGTTCCTTCTCATCCTGTCCGGGATTCGGTGGCCGAGCCCACCAGGGTTCTTTGCTGAGGACCTCGCGCATGGCGTTCTCCGGTTGACGGCAATCGTTGAACTATAAACCCCACGCCGGGAGTCGCCAGGATCGGCCGTGTAGAATCGACGGATCGACATCGAAGGGAGCAGGGCCATGACGGATGAAAAGCACGGCGAACAACCATTCAAGCGGCTGTTCTTCGCCCTCGACTGCCCACCGGCACAACGCAAGGCGATTGCCCAGTGGCGCAGCGAGCTGGGGCTGCGTACCGGCAAACCGGTGCCGGCGGACAATTTTCACCTGACGCTGCTGTTTCTCGGCGCAGTGCCGTTGGCGCAGATTGGCGAGGTCTGTGAGGCGGCATCCAAAGTGAGTACGCCGGGTGAGGTGCTGAGAATTTCGCTGGATCGCTTGCAGGTGTGGCGGCGTGCCGGGGTGTTGTCGCTGGCGCCGGAGCAGGCACCGGCAGGGTTGTTGCGGCTGGTTTACGGATTGGAGCAGGCGATGTTGCCGTTCGGGTTCGAAGAGGCGACGCGCGAGTATCGTCCGCACCTGACGCTGGCCCGGGACTATCAGGCGCCGGAGCCGGAATCCGCCACGCCACCGGAATTCCTCCTGCGTGCCGAACGGTTTGCGCTGTTCGAATCCCACAAGGGCCGCTACCGCTCGCTGGCCGATTGGCCGCTGACCTGAACCCACAAAAAAAGGCGCCCGAGGGCGCCTGAATTCACCTGAACCGAGGGAGGCCAGGTGAGGCCGTTCAGAGCGAGGGTGCAGCGGTGGTAAGGCGCTGCGTGAACGGAAATCGATGTGTGTTTATTTGCCGAGTTTTACGCGAGTCCAGCCCCGGGTCATGATCCGTTGCGTGGCAATCGGCTGATCCGGCACCGCATACAGGGTGGCCATCACTTCCTGCGACGGGTACGAGCCCGGATCGTTGCGGATCGCTTCGTCCACCAGCGGCGTCGCCGCCGCGTTGGCGTTGCTGTAGCCGTTGCTGTTGGTGATCTCGGCGATGATGTCCGGCCGCATCAGGAAGTCCATGAACAGGTAAGCGTTCTCGACGTTCGCCGCATCGCGCGGGATGGCGACCATGTCGTAGAAACTGCCGGCTCCTTCCTTGGGAATGCTGTAGTCGATCACCACCTTGTTGCCCGATTCCACTGCGCGGGCCTTGGCCTGCAACACGTCTCCGGAGTAACCGACCGCCACGCAGATGTTGCCGTTGGCCAGATCCGAGATGTATTTCGAAGAGTGGAAGTACGCCACGTTCGGGCGAATCTTCATGAACAGCGCCTCGGCTTCCTTGATGTGCGCGGTGTCCTTGTCGTTCACCGGATAGCCCAGGTAGTGCAGGGCCGCCGGGATCATTTCGGTCGGCGAGTCGAGGAAGCTGATGCCGCACGCCTTGAGCTTCTCGGCGTTCTCCGGTTTGAACAGCAGGTCCCAGGAATTGGTCGGTGCGTTCTTGCCGAGCACCTCCCTGACTTTGGCCGGGTTGAACCCGATGCCGATCGAGCCCCACATGTACGGGAACGCATGGGCGTTGCCCGGATCACTGGCGGAGGCGTTTTTCAGCAGCACCGGGTTGAGATTCTTCCAGTTCGGCAGTTTCGATTTGTCCAGGGGCTGGTAGACCCCGGCCTTGATCTGCTTGGCCAGGAAACTGTTGGACGGCACCACGATGTCGTAGCCGGACTTGCCCGCGAGCAAACGCGCTTCGAGGGTTTCGTTGCTGTCGAACACATCGTAGGTCACGCGGATGCCGGTCTCGTCCTCGAACTTCTTGACGGTGTCCGGGGCGATGTAGTCCGACCAGTTGTAAACGCGCAGCACCTTGTCGTTGGCCTGGGCGCCCGTGGCGATTGCGCCCAATAAGGACAGTGTCAGCAGAGTCCTGCCAAACATTTTCATCGGTACAACTCCATTCTTTTTATTCAAAACATTGGTGCATGTAGAACGCTGTGGCGAGGGAGCCTGCTCCCGCTTGAGTGCGCAGCACTCACAAGTTTCCGGGGTTGCTGCGCAGCCCGGCGGGAGTAAGCTCCCTCGCCACAAAAGCGGTAACTCTTCAAGCAGTGGCGGCGCGTTGCGGTTGCTGCCACGATTCGTTGGCGGTCTGATCCATCGCTTCCTGAATCGCACGCTTGCGGTTGGCTTCTGCCTTGCGACCGAAGTACCAGACCAGGAAGGTCACCAGTGACACCGCCAGCAGAATCAGGCTGGCCACGGCGTTGATCTCGGGCTTCACGCCCAGACGCACCGCCGAGAACACTTCCATCGGCAGGGTGGTGGAACCCGGGCCGGAGACGAAGCTCGCCAGCACCAGATCGTCCAGCGACAGGGCGAACGACATCATGCCGCCCGCCGCCAGCGACGGCGCGATCATCGGGATGGTGATCAGGAAAAACACCTTGAACGGTTTCGCGCCCAGATCCATCGCGGCTTCTTCAATCGACAGGTCCAGTTCACGCAAGCGGGCGGAGACTACCACCGCCACATAAGCGGCACAAAACGTGGTGTGGGCGATCCAGATCGTGACGATGCCACGCTCCTGCGGCCAGCCGATCAATTGCGCCATGGCCACGAACAGCAGCAACAGCGACAGACCGGTGATCACCTCGGGCATAACGAGCGGCGCGGTCACCAGGCCGCCGAACAGCGTACGACCCTTGAAGCGCGTGACGCGGGTCAGCACGAACGCGGCGAGGGTGCCCAGTGCCACTGCCGCGACGGCGGTGTAGCAGGCGATCTCCAGCGAGCGCACTACCGAGCCCATCAGTTGTGTGTTGTCGAGCAGGCCCACATACCACTTCACCGACCAGCCGCCCCAGACCGTCACCAGTTTCGAGGCGTTGAACGAATAGATCACCAGAATCAGCATCGGCAGGTAGATGAACAGCAGGCCGAAGATCAGCATGAACTTTGAAAATCCGAAGCGTTTCATCCCCGTCCCTCCATCTCTTTGGCCTGGCTGCGGTTGAACAGCAGGATCGGCACAATCAGGATCAGCAACATCACCACCGCCAGGGCGGACGCCACCGGCCAGTCGCGGTTATTGAAGAACTCTTGCCACAGCACGCGACCGATCATCAGGGTCTCCGGGCCACCCAGCAGTTCCGGAATCACGAACTCGCCCACCACCGGAATGAACACCAGCATGCAGCCGGCGATGATGCCGTTTTTGGCCAGCGGCACGGTGATTTTCCAGAAGTTGTTGAAGTTGCTCGAGCCCAGATCCTGCGCTGCTTCCAGCAGGCTGCCATCGTGCTTCACCAGGTTGGCGTAGAGCGGCAGCACCATGAACGGCAGATACGCGTAGACCACGCCGATATACACGGCGGTGTTGGTGTTGAGGATCTCGATCGGGTGATCGGTGAGCCCCGTCCACATCAGGAACGCGTTGAGCAGACCGTTGTTGCTGAGGATGCCCATCCACGCATACACGCGGATCAGGATCGCGGTCCAGGTCGGCATCATGATCAACAGCAGCAGGACGTTCTGCGCTTCCTTGCTGGCCTTGGTGATCGCGTAAGCCATCGGGAAGCCGATCACCAGGCACATCAGCGTGCTCAGTGCCGCGACCTTCAGCGAACCGAGGTAGGCCGACAGGTACAGCTCGTCTTCGCCGAGCATGGTGTAGTTGCCGATGTTCAGGAACAGCTGGAATTTCTGTTCGGCGTAGGTGTAGATCTCCGAGTACGGAGGGATCGACAGCGCGGCTTCCGAGAAGCTGATCTTCATCACCAAAAAGAACGGCAGCATGAAGAACAGGAACAGCCAGATGAACGGGATGCCGATGACGAACTTTCGCCCGCTGGGCACCAGGCGCAGGCATTGCTGATTAAAGGTTCTCATGAGCGCAGTACCACGCCGCTGTCGTCTTCCCACCAGACGTAGACCTTGTCGTCCCAGGTCGGACGTGCGCCACGGCGTTCGGCGTTGGCCATGAACGACTGGACGATCTTGCCGCTCGGCAATTCGACGTAGAACACCGAATGGCCGCCGAGGTAGGCGATGTCATGCACCTTGCCTTCGGACCAGTTGTAGCGGGTCTCGGGCTTGAGGGTGCTGACCAGCATTTTTTCCGGGCGGATCGCGTAGGTGATGGATTTGTCCTGCACCGAGGTGCTGACGCCATGACCGACGTAGATCTTTTGCTGCAGGTCCGGGCTGTGAATGATCGCGTGACCTTCGAGGTCCTCGACCACGGTGCCGTCGAAGGCGTTCACGTTGCCGATGAATTCGCAGACCATGCGGTTGACCGGCGCCTCGTAAATGTCGACCGGGCTGCCGACCTGAGCGATCCAGCCCAGGTGCATGATCGCGATGCGCTCGGCCATGGTCATGGCCTCTTCCTGATCGTGGGTCACCATCACGCAGGTCACGCCGACGCGCTCGATGATCTCCACCAGTTCCAGCTGCATCTGCGAACGCAGCTTTTTATCCAGCGCGCCCATCGGCTCGTCGAGCAGCAACAGCTTCGGACGCTTGGCCAGCGAGCGGGCGAGGGCCACGCGCTGACGCTGACCGCCGGACAGTTGATGCGGGCGGCGTTTGGCGTATTGGGTCATGTGTACCAGACGCAACATCTCTTCGACGCGGGCATCGATTTCGCTGGCCGGCAAACGGTCCTGTTTGAGGCCGAAGGCGATGTTCTGCGCGACCGTCATGTGCGGGAACAGCGCGTAGGACTGGAACATCATGTTGATCGGCCGCTCGTACGGCGGCATGTCGGTGATGTCGACACCGTCGAGCAGAATGCGTCCTTCAGTCGGCCGTTCGAAACCGGCGAGCATGCGCAGCAGGGTCGACTTGCCCGAACCGGAGCCGCCGAGCAGGGCGAAGATCTCGCCCTGATGGATCTCCAGGGACACATCGTCCACAGCGGTGGTTTCGTCGAACTTCTTGGTGACTCGATCGACTTTCACCAGAACCTTTTTCGGTTGCTGATGACCTTCAAGAGCCTTCCTGTAAGTGCTGGAGGCGTTTGCCATGTGAAACTCCCAACAGGTTTCAGTCGCCGGGCCAACGCGGCCTGGCTTAAGAGTGGATTGCAGAGCTGTGCGAGATGTCCGTCAGTTATGGCGCAGAACCTGTGGGAGCGAGCCTGCTCGCGAAAGCGGAGTGTCAGTCGACATCGTTGTTTGCTGATACACCGCTTTCGCGAGCAGGCTCGCTCCCACAAGGGGAATGCGTTTACCTGGCTGGCATTGCCCGCACCGATCCGGCTTGGTCGGCGCCGCCGTCCTGGCTGCCTGGGTAGTACTTGTTGTTATTACGGTTTGTTGTTTTCACGGATGACGGATGCGCAAGCGCGCAGCCGCCGACCCCGCGGGGGCAGTAAATGGTTTTGCAATCGTTGGGTGGCGTCAGCGCAGGTTGCGTCGCGCCGCACGCTGGCGGCAGGCCTCGCCGAACGCCTGGAAGATCCGCAGGTAATTCGGGTTGTCCAGCACCTGCCATTCCGGGTGCCATTGCACGCCGAGCGCGAAGGTCGGGCTGTGCTCCACCGAGACCGCTTCGATCAGGCCGTCCGGCGCCACGGCTTCGGCGCGCAGGCCGGGAGCGAGGCGGTCGATGCCCTGACTGTGAATCGAGTTGACCTGGAATTCGCCCGGCAGCTCAAGCGCTTCGAACACGCCGCCCGGCAGTACCGACACGGCGTGGGCCGGGGCGTATTGCACGGCGACATCCGGGCTGTCGGCTTCGCGGTGATCGAGCATGCCCGGCAGTTCATGCACCTTCTGGTGCAGGCTGCCGCCGAACGCCACGTTCATTTCCTGGAAACCCCGGCAAATGCCGAGTACCGGAACGCCCGCCGCGATGGCTGCACGCAATAGAGGAAGGGTAGTGGCATCCCGCGCCGGATCGTGATCCGTACCGGGTGCGCTGGCCGGGCCCTGATAGTGGAAAGGCTCCACGTTGGACGGCGAGCCGGTCAGCAAAAGACCGTCGAGTTGACCCAGCAGGTCGTCGATTTCAGTCAGTTTGCCAAGGGAAGGAATGACGACAGGCAACCCCAGCGCCGCAACGCTGACAGCGCGAACATACTTGTCGCCGCTGATGTGATAGGGGTGCAGGCCAATCTGTTTGACGCACGCAGTAACGCCGATCAATGGCTTGAATGCCATTTTTATTCACCTCGAAGTTTGACACTTGAACGAGCTTTTCCGGAGCTTAGCCTCGTTGATTTTAATTAACAACTCCCATGTAAAAAATTCTAAACGCCGTTCATCACATCGTCATCAAGGCCGGGGCTCTGGCGCCTGCCTTGGCACGAGAGTGTTAAAAAAAGCCTGAAAAATAAACGCTGAACGGCCCTGTGTTCGCTATTGACTTCACTTTGCCGTTCGGGTTGACTGGCTCCGCGAAACAGCAGTGAACATAATAATTAACAGCTAAATAGGTGCATCATGTCGGTCCCTCTGCGTGCCGTTCAACTCAACGAAGCAAACGCATTCCTTAAGAAACATCCTGAGGTTTTGTACGTCGACCTTCTGATTGCAGACATGAACGGTGTGGTGCGCGGCAAGCGCATCGAGCGCACCAGTCTTCACAAGGTTTACGAGAAAGGCATCAACCTGCCGGCCTCGCTCTTTGCCCTCGACATCAACGGCTCCACGGTGGAAAGCACCGGCCTGGGCCTGGATATCGGCGACGCCGACCGCATCTGCTATCCGATCCCCGGCACCCTGAGCATCGAACCCTGGCAGAAGCGCCCGACCGCTCAACTGCTGATGACCATGCACGAACTGGAAGGCGAGCCGTTCTTCGCCGACCCGCGTGAAGTGCTGGCCAACGTGGTGCGCAAATTCGACGAACTGGGCCTGACCATCTGCGCCGCGTTCGAACTCGAGTTCTACCTGATCGACCAGGACAACGTGAACGGCCGTCCGCAATCGCCGCGTTCACCGGTGTCGGGCAAACGTCCGGTGTCGACCCAGGTTTACCTGATCGATGACCTCGACGAATACGTCGACTGTCTGCAGGACATCCTCGAAGGCGCGAAAGAGCAGGGCATTCCGGCCGACGCCATCGTCAAGGAAAGCGCCCCGGCGCAGTTCGAAGTCAACCTGCACCACGTGTCCGACCCGATCAAGGCCTGCGAATACGCGATCCTGCTCAAGCGTCTGGTGAAAAACATCGCCTACGACCACGAGATGGACACCACCTTCATGGCCAAGCCGTATCCGGGCCAGGCGGGCAACGGTCTGCACGTACACATCTCGATTCTGGACAAGGAAGGCAACAACATCTTCGCCAGCGAGGATCCCGAGCAGAACGTCGCGCTGCGTCATGCGATCGGCGGTGTGCTGGAGACCCTGCCGGCGCAAATGGCTTTCCTGTGCCCCAACGTCAACTCCTACCGCCGTTTCGGCGCGCAGTTCTACGTGCCGAACTCGCCGAGCTGGGGCATCGACAACCGCACCGTGGCCGTGCGAGTACCGACCGGTTCGCCGGACGCCGTGCGCATCGAGCATCGCGTGGCCGGTGCCGACGCCAACCCGTACCTGCTGATGGCTTCGGTGCTGGCCGGTGTGCATCACGGTCTGACCAACAAGATCGAGCCGCCGGCCCCGACCGAAGGCAACTCTTACGAGCAGAACGAGCAGAGCCTGCCGAACAACCTGCGCGACGCCCTGCGTGTGCTGGACGACAGCGAAGTCATGGCGAAATACATCGATCCGATGTACATCGACGTCTTCGTCGCGTGCAAGGAAAGCGAGCTGGCCGAGTTCGAAAACTCGATCTCCGACCTTGAGTACAACTGGTATCTGCATACCGTCTGACGCTCAAGCGCGTACCTCGCAAGCACCGCCGCTCCCATGTGAGCGGCGGTCACCTCTTTCTCTGTGTGAGTCACCCCCATGACCATGACCCGCAACGACTGGGAACAACGCTTCCAGTCCCTGACCATTGAATCCCGCGCCTTCATCAACGGCGAATACCGCCCGGCCATCAGCGGCGCCACCTTCGAGTGCCTGAGCCCCGTCGACGGCCGTTTCCTGGCCTCCGTGGCCAGCACCGATGAAGCCGATGCCAACCTCGCCGTCGAAGTCGCACGGCAATCCTTCAATTCCGGCGTGTGGGCCAGCAAGGCCCCGGCCGAGCGCAAGCGCATCCTGATCCGCTTTGCCGACCTGATCCTGCAACACCAGGAAGAACTGGCGCTGCTCGAAACCCTCGACATGGGCAAACCGATCAGCGATTCGATGAGCATCGACATCCCGGCGACCGCCAACGCGATCCGCTGGAGCGCCGAGGCCATCGACAAGATCTACGACGAAGTTGCCGCCACCCCGCACGACCAGCTCGGTCTGGTGACCCGCGAGCCGTCCGGCGTGGTCGCGGCCATCGTGCCGTGGAACTTCCCGCTGATCATGGCCAGCTGGAAATTCGCCCCGGCGCTGGCGGCAGGCAACTCTTTCATCCTCAAGCCTTCGGAAAAATCCCCGCTGACCGCGATCCGCATCGCGCAACTGGCGCTGGATGCCGGCATTCCGAAAGGCGTGTTCAACGTCCTGCCAGGCTTCGGTCATACCGTCGGCAAGGCGTTGGCGCTGCACATGGACGTTGACGTGCTGGCCTTCACCGGCTCCACGGCGATTGCCAAGCAACTGATGATTTATGCCGGCCAAAGCAACATGAAACGCGTCTGGCTCGAAGCCGGGGGCAAGAGCCCGAACGTGGTGTTTGCCGACGCACCGGACTTGCGCGCGGCAGCACAAGGGGCGGCCGGCGCCATTGCGTTCAACCAGGGCGAAGTCTGCACCGCCGGCTCGCGCCTGCTGGTGGAGCGCTCGATCCGCGAGCAATTCATCCCGCTGCTGGTGGAAGCGCTGCAAGCGTGGAAACCGGGCCACGCCCTCGATCCGGCAACCAATGTCGGCGCCGTGGTCGACCAGCGTCAACTGGACAACGTGCTGCGCTACATCAGCATAGGCCGGGAGCAGGGCGCCGAATTGATCGCCGGTGGCCGACGCGCCCTCGAAGAGACCGGTGGCACCTACGTCGAACCGACGATTTTCGACGGCGTGACCAATGCCATGACCATCGCCAGGGAAGAAATCTTCGGCCCGGTGCTGTCGCTGATCACCTTCGACACCGTCGAGGAAGCGCTGCAGATCGCCAACGACAGCATCTTCGGCCTCGCCGCCGGGGTCTGGACCAGCAACCTGAGCAAGGCCCACACCTTCGCTCGCGGCCTGCGCGCCGGCAGCGTATGGGTCAACCAGTACGACGGCGGCGACATGACCGCGCCGTTCGGTGGTTTCAAACAGTCGGGCAACGGTCGCGACAAATCGCTGCACGCATTCGACAAGTACACCGAGCTGAAAGCGACCTGGATCAAGCTCTGACTCTTTTACAACGGTGGCCGCCTGCAACCGGCGGCCTTCGGAGAATAAAAAATGAAGCAACAACACGTGAACAGCTACTACGCCGCCACACGCAACGAAGTGATCGATTTCCCGATCCTCGAAGAATCGGTGGAGTGCGACGTCTGCATCATAGGCGCCGGCTACACCGGCCTGTCCTCGGCGCTGTTCCTGACCGAAGCCGGCTATAAAGTGACGGTGCTGGAAGCGGCAAAAGTCGGCTACGGCGCCAGCGGCCGCAATGGCGGTCAACTGGTCAATTCCTACAGCCGCGACGTCGACGTGATCGAAGAGCGCTACGGCGACAAGACCGCGGAAATCCTCGGCAGCATGATCTTCGAAGGCGCCGACATCATCCGTTCGCGCATCAAGGAATACGACATCAAGTGCGACTATCGCCCGGGCGGTATCTTCGCAGCGATGAACAAGAAACAGCTCAATGGTCTGGCCGAGCAGAAACGCAACTGGGAACGTTACGGCAACCGCAATCTGAAGATGCTCGACGCTGCGGACATCCGCCGCGAAGTCGGTTCCGACGCCTACGTCGGCGGCCTGCTGGACATGCAGGGCGGCCACATCCATCCGCTGAACCTGGCCCTCGGTGAAGCCGCGGCCATCGTGCGTCTGGGCGGCAAGATCTATGAGCAATCGGCTGCGGTGGAAATCAAGTACGGCGAGCCCAACGTCGTGCGCACCGCCAAAGGCCAGGTCCGCGCCAAGTACCTGCTGATCGCCGGCAACGCCTACCTGCCGCAAGGCCTCGACAACCGCGTGACCGCCAAGAGCATGCCGTGCGGCTCGCAGATCTGCGTCACCGAACCGCTGACCGAAAAACAGGCGCGCAGCCTGATCACCAATAACTACTGCGTCGAAGACTGCAACTACTTGCTCGACTACTACCGCCTGACCGCCGACAACCGCCTGCTCTACGGTGGCGGTGTGGTGTATGGCGCCCGTGAACCGGACGACATCGAAACCCTGATCCGCCCGAAAATGCTCAAGACCTTCCCGCAGCTCAAGGACGTGAAAATCGACTACCGCTGGACCGGCAACTTCCTGCTGACCATGTCGCGCATGCCGCAATTCGGCCGTATCGAGAAAAACGCCTACTACATGCAGGGCTACAGCGGCCACGGCGTCACCTGCTCGCACCTGGCTGGCAAACTGATTTCGGAAATGATCCGTGGCGACGCCGAACGCTTCGACGCCTTCGCCTCCCTGCCACACATGCCGATGATCGGTGGCCGCACGTTCTCCGCGCCGCTGACAGCCCTCGGCGCCGTGTACTACTCGCTGCGTGACCGTTTCGGCATCTGATTTACCTCCCCGGCGGTGGCCCCGCACAGGCGCCGCCGGTTTTTTACTTGGCAAGCAACACCACAAACCCTGTGGGAGCGAGCTTGCTCGCGAAAGCGGTCTATCAGCAAAAGGGATGTTGAATGTGCCGCCCAATCGCGAGCAAGCTCGCTCCCACAGGTCTTGTGCCTGACCCGCAATTACCAGCAGCAGGCTCTTTTCATGTGCCGTCCATCGAACCTGCTGAGCAACACCGACAAACGTGATTTAATAGCCGCCTTTCACGGTTCCGGGACACGGGAGCAACGTGATCCGCGCGCCTTGCGCGGCACCCGCCACCCACCCCCATTACCCTTAAGTCGTTCTCACATAAGGCTGTCATGGATACGGGTTCTCGACTCAAACTAGTACGCGAAAGCTACAAACTCTCCCAGCGCGAGCTGGCCCGGCGTAGCGGCGTGACCAATGCCACCATCTCCCTGATCGAACAGAATCGTGTCAGTCCTTCCGTCAGCTCCCTGAAAAAGCTGCTCGAAGGCATCCCGATGTCCCTGGCCGACTTCTTCACCTTCGACCAGCCCCCGCGCGAACACCAATACGTTTTCCGCGCCAACGAACAACCCGACCTCGGCCGCCACGGCCTGCGCCTGCTGCTGATCGGCGCCTCGGTGCCCAGCCGCCAGATGCGCCTGCTGCGCGAGCAATACGCGCCGGGCGCGAGTTCCGGGGAAGAGCCGATTGTTCACACCGAGGGTGAAGAGTGTGGACTGGTGACCCGTGGCACGGTCGAGTTGACGGTGGACGGGCAGGTGAGCGTGTTGAGTGCGGGGGACGGGTATTACTTTCCGACGACGCTGCCGCACAAGTTCCGCAATATCGGGGCGGATGAGGCGGAGATAATCAGTGCGAATACGCCGGCGAATTTTTGATTCGGATAATTCGTCAACGCAAAATGCGATGCCCAGGAGAAACCGCAGAGATGCGGTTTCTCTTTTTCATATGCAGGCCTGTTTCGCAGTCCAGCGGGAGCACGCTCCCTTGTCACGGATACAAGGCTTTCAGATCGCGACCCGTCGGTGTCTCTTTTTCATGGGCGCATATACGCCGTTATTTCGCCTTCCAATGCCCACCCCCGTTCTCACAATCAATCCGCGCCTGCGCCAGATGCTCCATGTCGTAGTAATACGTGGTCACTTGCGCGCTGTCCGGGATGTTCAGGGCTTTGGCGTTTTTGTCCTTGCTGGTGGAGTGCGGGTTGGCCAGGGATTCCTGTGTGAGGGTGGCGATACACGACGCCTGATAGTGGTCGGCGCAGTGTTTGACCCTGGTTTTGCTGCTGTTGAGCATATCCTTGCTTTCGTTGCTGCATGACCAGTCGATCGCGTTGATCGGCATGCCTTCGTATTCGTAGCAGCTGTGCGTCTCCACGGCGGGCACCGAGGGACTGGAGGAGCGGGTCCTGACGTCGCAGCCCTCGGCCATGACGCACGTGGGAATGACGCTGAAAGTGGCGATCAGGAGCAATAGTCGGATGTTCATCGCGGAACTCTCCCATGACCCCGTGTTTGATCGTGAGCGGGGCGCTTACGGTTTCGAGGTTGGCTCGTCTCGGAAGGTTCCATCAACCATTCCGGTGAGAGTAGGCGAAGATGCTCCTGTTCAACTCACTCGGTGTCGTACATTAACTCTAACCTTTCGATCCATTCATCAGTTGCGCGAAACCTCGAATAATAAGATTGCTTTTCAACGTCACTCAATTGAGTGAAAAAACTGAAAAAGTAGTTGTTGTCGTAATATTCTTGAGCACCTTGCATGCTGCCTCCCCACCAAGAAGGCTCGTAGCCCTCAAAAACAAACCATGGCGGAGGAACCGCGAATTTTTTGCGATTAAGCATCGTTAGAAAGTCAAGGCTGTTAGTTATTAAACGAATCGTGACAGAGTTGAATTCTCTAGAAGATGCGAAGAATATCAGTCGGTCTCCGCTTAATGCGCTTTCGTATTCAAATACCGGAAGATCATTGAAGGTTCTTTCAGTATTTTTTCTGAAGTGAGATTCAACGAGTGATTCGAATTCAAATAAATCTTTAGGTTCGATAAGGAACTGCGAAAAAAATGCGCAGATATCAGCGCTTTCCAATGAGGTAGTGGGAGGCTGAACGGGTAGGTTGGTATGAGCTAAAGGCCGAAAGAATAAGTTTTTAAGCTCCTGCTTGCTGTACCCGGCAATTTGCTCTTGTCTAGGTTCTGGCTTCAGCAGTGCCATTGTTTTTTTGATAAAGCTCATGCTGCTCTCACTCTTCCATATATTCAGTTAGCAAAGTAGCACCTAAATAACCGGCAGTGCCAAATATAATGCCCCCGATGGCGCCGCTGACAACTGCGCCAGGGCCTGTTTCGATTCCCACTGCTGCTCCGACCACCACGCCAATCCTGGCGCCGGCTATCGCCGCACCCCAGCCGCCAGCCTGTTTGACAACCTCAACGGATATCGGCTTGATGCTATTTTGTTTAATTGATTCTTCAGTCGCGATCTTCAGATCGTATGCAGTGAATGCAATCCCGAACACCTGAACAACCCTTGCGCCTTTTATAAAGGCATTTGTGACTTTGTGGGACGTAGGCGTAAAAATCGCTTTTGCTGGGACTTTGTCTGCTTGAACTAATACTTCTTTGTCGATGTTTTTTACCCATCCAGCGATTTCATCGATTTTTGCTACGTTTTTTGGTGCGTGTTTTTTGTAGTCTTCGAGGGCTTTTAGAATTTCTTCAGTCGATACTAGCTTTGCGCCTGCGGCTTTAGCTTTCTCAATATCAATGTAGACAGTTTTTCCATCAAATCTTGGTGAGCCATTCGGGAATTCGGAACTCGTGGAAATATAGCCTGAGGGGTACTTTCGGCTACTGTAAACATGTTGGGCAACTGTAGCGCCAGAATCCGGTGCAACAGAACGCATTCCGTATTTTTCCGGCCAGATCTCGTTTTTGATCTGAAGTTCGGAAAGATTTTTTGCGATCAGGTGAGGGTTGTCGGGCGACGAGTAAATTTTCCTGACTAGAAATCCGTCCTTGCCGATCTCATCTACCACAACAAATAAATGAATATTGGCCGGCATCAAATAGCCGGGCACATTGCTAACGGAGTTTGCCTGCTTGTTTGTTGGTATTTTGCAAGAGAACTCCGTCATACGTCCTCCCATTTTTCAAGCGCGGCTACACCGGTTGTAACTTCAAGGGTTTCTTGCTTGCTAGTTGCGATGCGAGGTGTGTGACCAGATTCATCAGAAAAGCCTGTATAAACCCTGCCTGCTTCGTCTTTGATGTGGTACGGCACATTGGCGAGGGGCTGGCCGTCACTCCCGACGATGCAAAACTTTTCGTCAAATTTCATGGCCCAGAGAGGTATGGCTGACGGGGGGATGAATTCTGCGGGTGTGTGCGAATTTCCGATAATTACAGTTGATGAGCCGGCGATTACTTTATTGCCGTGGCCTCCGACACTTCCCACGGTTGCGGCAGGCATGCCGTTGATGAGCACGCTAGACGCAACGTCTCCCACGATGGGGCTGCCACAGGCACTCTGATCGTTCTGTCTGGCCGCGGGTAGACCATCAAAAAAACGTCGGGGGAGCCAGCAGCGATAGGATTGACGCCATGCCCAGGTAGCGGACAGGAAGTTGGATCAGTAACTCGGGCAGCAGGTTTTCCAGACACAGTGAACATCCTTGTAAATACGCTGTTTTGGAAATGTTACACAAAAGAGGGTGGTTTTAACCATTTCACTTGCCTCTCCACATCTCATCACCAAAGGTTCCCCCCACCCGCACCACGTCGTAGACTGCGAAACAAGTTGTAACGCCTCTGCCACGGACGGAACCGCGCATGATTCAAATCGGCAGCCACAACAACGCCCCCACGCCGCAGCACAAAACCCAGGACATCTACATCTTCAGCATCGACCTGTCCCGTCCGGCGACGCCGTTCTGCTTCGAGCAATCGATCGGCGGCGGACATGGCGAACAGGGCGGTGCGCGGTGGCTGGCGCTGGATGAGCTGGATAGCTGGCCCGGTGAATGGCGGGAGCATTTGAAGAAGGCCGGATGCGCTTGGGTGGCCGAATTGCTGGATGCGCATTCGGGGGAGAGTCAGGCTGATCTGGTTTCGCTGATTCTCCAGCGCTACGCCGAGCCGGCGCAGCCAACCGGGCGTTTGCAGGCGATTGGCCGCTGGTTCAAGCGTCATTTCTATATTGGCGGCCGGTATGGCGTCTGACCCGAGGAAACGCCCATGACTCAGACTCTGGAACGCGCCATCGCCATTGCTGCCACGGCCCATGCCGGGCAGGTTGACAAGGGCGGTGCGCCGTACATTTTGCATCCGCTGAAGGTCATGTTGCGCATGAGCAGCCTGGAAGAGCGCATCGTCGCCGTGCTGCACGATGTGGTCGAGGATTGTGGCATCAGCCTGGATGATTTGCGCAAGGAAGGCTTCAGCGAAGAGGTTTTGTGCGCCATCGAATCGGTGACCAAGCTGCCCGGCGAGTCCTACGAGGACTTCGTCGAACGCGCCGCGCAAAACCCCATCGGCAGGGTGGTGAAACTGGCGGATCTGGAAGAGAACAGCGACCTGTCGCGGATCGCCTCGCCCAGCTGGGAGGATCTGGAGCGGATCGAAAAGTATCGGCGGGCGATTGGACGGTTGCGCGCCTGACGTCATTTGAATAGCCAGGAAGGCGACCATGAAATCCATTCTATGTCTGTTGATCGCTGCCGGATTCGGCGCGCTGTTGCAGTTCGAAGGCGTGCCCCACGGCTTGCTGTTGGGCTCGATTCTCGTCACCGCACTGGCTGCCACCAAATTTGGCTTCGCGCCCAGGACCCCTTATGGCCTGGGTTACATCCAGGTCAGCCTCGGCATCGCCACAGGCTTGATGTTCGAGGCCTGGGACAGCGCGACCGTCTCGACAATGTTGCCAAGCCTCGGCGTGTTGCTGCTGTGCCTTGCGCTGCAAGTGATGTTGTCGGCCTGGTGGCTGACGCGCGGGGCAGGGTGGAATCGCACCGACGCCTTGCTGGCGGTGTATCCCGGCGCGCTGGCGGCGGTGTTCGATTTGCTGGAATCACATCGGGCGTCGAGCAAGGTGATCATCGTGCACCTGATACGCCTGCTGTTCATCACCGTGCTGGTCAGCCTGCTGATTCCTGGACAGGCTGTGGGCACGCCAGCCGAGGTCGATCCGTTGTCCACGGGCATGGCGTTGACCGTGTTCGGGCTGATCCTGTTGAGCGTGATCGTCGGGCGTTTGCTGCTGGCCATAGGCGTGCCGGCGCCGTTCATGTTGACGGCGATTATCCTGACCGCCGTGTTCCTGAAATCGGGATGGCTGCACGGTTTTCACATGCCGGACTGGAGCCTCAATCTGGCGGCCGTGATTCTCGGGGCGCGCATCGGCTCACGTTTCCAGGGCCTCGGTCTCGCGGAGCTGGCACGGCATGGGCGAGCGGCGCTGGTGTCGGTGGGTTTGATGATTCTGGTTGCGGCGGGATTCGCCGAAGTGGCGGCGCGATTGCTGGGCAGTGATGCACTGTCGCTATGGCTGGCCTACATGCCCGGCGCAATCGAAACCATTGCCATCGTGGCATTCGGTGGCGGGTTGAACGTGGTGTTTATCCTCACTCACCATCTGGTGCGGATGGTGGTGTTGCACTTTACGCCGGCGTTGCTGGTGCAGTTAAGAAGAGCCCCCAAGCCAGACTGAATCACGCATGCCCCAACGCAATCGCGAAAGACACGACGATCATGCACGCAAACGCAAAATTGAGATTCATGAGCTGTTCATCCTGAGCTTTATTGAAGTGGTGCCATTGTGAACAGGCTGAAAGCAAAGAAAAAATTCGGCTTCATGATTTCAAAGATCGAAACAATTGATATCAGCCGGTTTGTGTTTGGCAGAGGCATTGGTTAGGCTCGCCAAACCTGCAACTACAAGCACAAACAGGCAAAACCATGCACGATCATTCCGCTTCCGAGCTTCCCTCCCTGCGTCGGCAAAAAATCCTGCTGCTCCTCGAACGTGACGGCAAGGTCATGGCTTCCGAGTTGAGCCAGCACTTCGCGGTGTCCGAAGACACCATCCGCCGCGATCTGGCCGAGCTGGATAATGCCGGGCTGGTGCAGCGGGTACACGGTGGGGCGCTGCCGAGGCCGAAGGATACCGGCAAGGATTACTTCACGCGGATCAGTGAAACCGACGAGGTGAAAACCAGCCTCGCGCAGCTCGCGGCCGCAAGGGTGAAGGACGGGCAGATCGTGCTGTTCGATTCCGGCACCACCACATTGCAGATCGCCCGTTTGTTGCCTTCCGATATTTCGATCACCGCCGTGACCACGTCACCGATGACGGCGATTACCCTGGCCGAATACAAGGGGATCAAAGTGATTCTGGCTGGCGGACAACTGAATCTGGCGACGATGTCGGTCAGTGGCCACGAAACCGTGCGACTGCTGCAAAGCATCAAGGCTGACGTGTTGTTTACCGGGGTGTGTGCGATTCATCCGGAAGTGGGCCTGAGTTCGCTGTATTTCGATGAAGTGCCGGTAAAACAGGCGTTGTTCGACAGTGCGGCGCAGGTGATTGCCGTGACCACCGCCGACAAGCTGGGTGCGGTGGAGCCGTTCGTGGTGGCGCCGTGCAGCCGGGTGCATACGCTGATTACCGAGCGGCATCTGGCGTCGGGGAGTGCCGAGGATTATCGGCGGTTGGGGATGGAGGTCGAACAACTGCAGGATTGAGATTTTGTGGTGGGGTTAAAGGCCTCTTCGCGAGCAAGCCCGCTCCCACAGTAAATCGTGTGGGAGCCAGCCTGCTGGCGATGGGGCCCGTTCGATCAGCGCAGTTTTTCCAGCATCTGGTAGTACCACATGCCTGCCGCGAGCATCGGATTCCCCAGCAGATCCCCCATCGGCACGCGAATGTGCGAGCACGCGGCAAACGTGTCGAACTGCTGCATCTGCCCGGTGATCGCCCGGCTCATGATTTCGCCCATGATGTGGGTCGTGGCGATGCCATGGCCGGAGTAGCCCTGGCAATACCAGACGTTGTCCGAAAGCTTGCCCAGTTGCGGGATGCGGTTGATGACGATGCCCATCGCGCAGCTCCACTGGTAATCGATCTTCACCCCTTTGAGCGCCGGGAAGGTCTGCTCGATGCATGGTCGCAACTCACCTGCGATATCCCTTGAGTCCTTGCCGCTGTAGTTGGCGCCGCCGCCGAACAACAGGCGACCGTCGGCGGTGAGGCGGTAGTAGTCGAGGACGAAACGGCAGTCGTACACGGCGAGATCTTCCGGGTTGATCTGCCGGGCCAGGTCTCCCAGCGGTTCGGTAGTGACGATGCCGCCCATGGCCGGGAAGATTTTGCCCTTGAGCTGGCCCGGTTCGAGTTTGTGATAGACATCGCCGGCGAGCAGCACTTGATTGGCGTCGATCTGCCCCTGAGCCGTGCGCACGCCCGGGCTGTCGCCGTGAATGATCTCCAGCACTTCGCTGTTTTCGAAGATCAGCGCGCCGAGGCTTTCCGCCGCCCGTGCCTCGCCAATGCATAGATTGAGCGGGTGCAGATGCATGTTGCGGGTGTTCTTGATTGCGCCGTGATAGAGGTCGCTCTGCAGCAAATCGCGCACCTGGCTGCGGTCGAGCAGGCTGACGTCTTCGCCCATCCCGCGTCGCACGGCCTCTTCGTAATCACTGCGCAAACCGGCCATATGGCTTGGCTTGTACGCCGCATGCAAGTGGCCGTGCTTGAGGTCGCAATCGATGCCGTATTTCTCGACGCGCTGCTTGATGATTTCGTGGCCTCGCCAGCGCAGGTGCCAGATGAAATCGTCGACCTCATCGCCCAAGGTGTTGCGCATCTGTTTGCGCATTGCGCCGTCGCCGGACAGGCTGCCGGTGACCTGTCCGCCATTGCGCCCGGTGGCGCCCCAGCCGATCTTGTGGCTTTCGACGATGGCGACTTTCAGGCCTTTTTCCGCCAGTTCCACGGCGGTGGCGACCCCGGTGAAGCCGCCGCCGATGATCGCCACATCGACCTTGTGCCGGCCTTGCAGGGTCGGGTAGTCGGTGTCGCGGTTGAGGGTGGCGGTGTAGTAGGAGTTGGTGCGTTGAGTCATGTCAGTGTCCAAGGCAAAAAAAGGAAAAAAGGATCAGGCTTCGGTCAGGTACCAACGCCAGTCCTGCTCACCCACTTCGGCCATGAACTGCCGGTATTCCGCACGCTTCACTGCCAGATACACCCCGAGAAATTCCTGTCCCAGCGCATCCCGCGCCCAGGCCGAGCTTTCCAGCGCCGTGAGCGAGGTCAGCCAATCGGTCGGCAGTAATTCCTTCGCCTGCGCATAGCCGTTGCCTTGCACCGGTTCGCCCGGATCGATGTCTTCTTTTATCCCGCGATGAATGCCCGCCAGGATCGCCGCTGCCGCCAGATACGGGTTGGCATCGGCGCCACAGATGCGGTGTTCGATGTGCCGGGTGTTGGCCGGACCGCCCGGCACGCGCAGGCTGACGGTGCGGTTGTCGACCCCCCAGGTCGGCGCCAGTGGCGCATAGCTGTTGGCCTGGAAGCGACGGTAGGAGTTGGCGTTGGGGCAGAACAGCAGCAGCGAATCGAGCAACGAGGCGAGCATCCCGCCAATCGCGGTACGCAGCAGCGGTGTGCCCGCCGGGTCTTCGGAGGCAAACAGATTGCGCCCCTCGGCATCGGCGAGGCTGACATGCATGTGCATGCCGGTGCCTGCCAGATCATCGAAGGGCTTGGCCATGAACGTCGCCTGCATCCCGTGCTTGTGCGCTACGGCTTTGACCAGCCGTTTGTAGCGCACGGCCTGATCCATCGCCTCCAGCGCATCGCCGTGTTCGAGGGTGATTTCCACCTGGCCCGGCGCGTATTCCGAGATCGCGGTACGGGCCGGAATGCCGTGCAGTTTGCAGGCGCTGTAGAGGTCGGCGAGGAACGGTTCGATCTGTTCCAGCTCACGCAAACCGTAGACCTGTGTGTGCCTCGGTCGACCGCCGTCGGCATCCAGCGCCGGTTGCGGGCGGCCGTTGTGATCGCGTCTGGCGTCGAGCAGATAGAACTCCAGCTCACAGGCCATCACCGGGTGATAACCCTCGGCCTTGAGGGCGTCGATGACCTTGATCAGCAGGTGCCGCGGGTCGGCGATGCTCGCCGGCAGGCCTTGTTCCGGGTGCATGCTGACCTGCACCGCAGCGGTGGGAATCTGCCGCCACGGCAGGCGCACCAGACTGCCCTCCAGCGGGTAGGCGCGGCAGTCGATGTCGCCGACGTCCCACACCAGACCGGAGTTCTCCACGTCTTCGCCGTGCACGGTCAGACCGAGGATGGTGCTCGGCAGCGGGCGGCCGCTTTCGTAAACGGCGAGCAGTTCTTCACGGTGCAACAGCTTGCCGCGCGGCACGCCGTTGGCGTCGAGGATGAACAGCTCGATCATGTCGATGTCGGGGTTCTGTTCGAGAAAGCGACGGGCGTCTTCAATGGCTGCGAATTTCATGATCAATCACTCACGATGGCGCCGCACAGGCGCGCAGATTCGGGCCGGACGCAGTGCGGCAAAAGGTGCGGGCGTCCTGGCAGGGATATCGAAAAAGAATTTAGGCTTGTGGCGAGGGAGCTTGCTCCCGCTGGACTGCGCAGCAGTCATTTCTGCTCTGGGGACACTGCGTGTCCCGGCGGGAGCTTGCTCCCTCGCCACAGGATCAGCGGATATCCGGCGGGCGTGCGGAGTGACGCAGCTTGGAGCGGCTCAGGGCCATGGGGAGATTGACGATGCGATTCATGCGCGGCCCCTGTGAAGGAGGGCGCACAGTGCAGAGACGTTCAACGGTTCTGATTGTTGTAGTGACGTGCTCATGACGCGTGTTTCCGTTGGCGGAAAACGTCGGCGGCGGGTGTGTCCCGCCATGCCGGTGTGGCTGGATAGTAAGGGGGAAGTCCGGGATAAGTAAACGCCTGATTCTGATGTCAGGCTTTGCTGCAGCCGACAGTGCCGTGTCAGGCGTGCGCCAGACTCCAGCGAAACGCCGCATTCCGATCACTCTCCCGCGCCTCGACCCAATGCGAGCCCTCTGGCGTCGTCTCACGCTTCCAGAACGGCGCACGGGTCTTCAGTACATCCATGATGAAGGCACAGGCTTCGAATGCTGCATGCCGGTGTTTGCTGCTGACGCCGACGAATACGATCGGCTCGGCCACCGACAGCGTACCGACCCGATGCACGATCTCCACTGCCTGCAACGGCCAGCGTTCGCGAGCCTGATCGGCGATCTGCTCCAGAGCCTTTTCGGTCATGCCCGGATAGTGCTCCAGAAACAGCTCGGTCACCGACTGCCCGACGTTCAGATCCCGCACATAACCAATGAAATTTACCACCGCACCCACCCGTGGGTTGCGCGCATGCAGATCGGCAATCAGCTGACCGGCATCGAAACTTTTTCGCTGGACTCGAACGCCCATGACTCACCCCCCCGTGACCGGTGGGAAAAAAGCGATCTCGTCGAAATCCTCGATAGCCTGATCCGGCTGGCACAACTCCTGATTCACCGCACACATCAGGTTGCCGGCCCCCAGCACTTCACGCCACAGGTCGCCCCGGGCCATGAGCATCTGTCGCACATCCTCGACACAGGCGAGGGCGCTGCTGGCCGGAATCTTTTCACCGCCCAGATTGAGCCGGTCACGGTAGCTGGCAAAGTAGTTGATCAGAATCATTGCGGGTTCTCCCATTGAAAATGGCCTGAGCGGCCGCCCAGTTTGCTCAGCAGGCGGATGTCGCCGATGACCATCGCCCGGTCCACCGCTTTGCACATGTCATAGATCGTCAGCGCGGCGACGCTGGCGGCGGTCAAGGCTTCGAGTTCGACCCCGGTCTGGCCGGTGAGGCGGCAGGTGCTGGTGATCTGCACGCGGTCCGGTTCGCAGGCCTTGAGCTCGACGTGGATCGAACTGAGCAACAACGCGTGACACAACGGAATCAGTTCGTGAGTGCGCTTGGCCGCTTGAATCCCGGCGATCCGCGCCACGGCGAACACGTCGCCCTTGGGGTGGCCGTTGGACTGGATCATTTGCAGCGTTTGCGGACGCATTTGTACCCAGGCCTGAGCGGTGGCTTCGCGGCGAGTCGCGGCTTTGTCGCCGACATCGACCATGTTGGCGCGGCCCTGATCGTCGAGGTGGGTGAGGGTGTTGCTCATGCAATAGGCTCCTGGGTCGGGCTGTAGATTCGCGGGGCGTTGTGGTGCGGAACATGGATCAGGTTCAAGCGGTGCTTGAGAGCCCAGCGCACCGTCAGCGCAGTGGGGGCAGACAGACTGACGAGCGTGCCGAGGCGGGCGCGCACGGCTTTGTGAATCAGCTCGAGACTGCAACGGCTGGTGACCACGACGAAGCCCTGGCGCGCATCGAGCCCTGCGAACTGCAGGGCGCCGATCAGCTTGTCGAGGGCGTTGTGGCGGCCGATGTCTTCGCGGCACAGCAGCGCTTGGCCGTCGGCGTCAAAGTACAGCGCCGCGTGCAGGGCACCGCTGCTGCGGGCCAGTTGCTGGGCCTGTTCGATGCGTTGGCGAATGCCGTCAAAGTGCGCGGCGGGCGGCAACGGTGCCGGCGTCAGGATTTCCAGTGGCGGCAGCGCCTGCTCAAGGGCTTCCACACCGCAAAGGCCACATCCGCTGGTGCCCGCCATCTGCCGACGATGATCCTTCAGGGCCCAGAACGCCCGGCTGGAAATCTGCACCTCGGCCTGACAGGCCTGATCGAAATGGGTCAGGCGGATGTCATGGATATCGTCAAGGCTGCCGACGATGGCGTTGCTCAGGCTGAATCCGCGAATGAAGTCCTCGATGTTGCCCGGCGAGACCATCATCACGGCCTGGTTCAGGCCGTTGTAGCTGATGGCCAGTGCTATTTCTGCCGCGAGGGCCGCGTGGGACAGCGGCGCGTCGTCGAGGTATTCGCGGTAGGCCACCTGCGAAGGTTGTGGCGCGGGGGCGTTGGCATCGCCCGTTTCGATGGGTGGTTGAACCTGGCACAGCATCTTGAAAGTCCCCGAAGCGCTGAAGTGGGTTCAGGCTACGGGGCGGGGAAAAGTGCGTCCAATCGCTTGTTCCGATGCAGTGATTGGATTGGTCGATGACCGCAGGCGAACCTGAAGACGTTGCACCGAAGTGCAACGTTTCACGCTACTTGGAGAGGGTTAAACGGCAGGGGCTTCGATCCCGAACATCTTCCGCGCCTCGGCAAAACACTTCTCGGCAATCGCCGAGCGCGGTTCGGTCTTGCGCATCACCAGCCCCAGCGGCGCAAGTACGCTGGCGTCCGGCAGGTTGACGAAGGCCAGGTGCTCGATCGGTTCTTCAAGGCCGCTGTCCAGCGGCATGATCGAGCAGCAGAAACCCTGGTGAATTGCCTGCAGCAGCTGATAGGTCGAATCGCTTTCCATGATCGGCTGCGGGTTGAGTCCGCGACTGCGGAAACTCAGGTCGATGGATTTGCGGTAATGCATGCCGGTGGTAATCATCCCCAGCGGCAGTTCGGCGGCCTCTTCCCAGCTCATTTCCGGGCCCTCGAAATGGAAATGACGGGTGTCGTAGAGCAGGCCGACGCGGGTTTCGCCGATTTCGAAAAACTCGAAATAGTTCGGGTTGACGTGGTCCAGATAACACACGCCCAGGTCCAACTGATTGTTGCCCAGCCCCTCGATGATCTCGTCCGAACTCAGCGACGACAGGCTGTATTTCAGCTCGGGGAATATCCCCGACAAACCCTGAATGTAATTGACTGGATTGAAGTTGCTCAGCGGCACCAGCCCCAGACGCAGGCTGCCGACCAGTTGCCCGCGACAGGCAGCGGCTTCGGCAAATAACCCGTCATGGGCGGCAAGCAGCGTGCGGGCCCAGGCCAGTACGCGTTCGCCGGCCTGGGTGAAGCCTTCGAAGCGCTGGCCGCGATTGACCAGCACCAGATCCAGCTCGTCTTCCAGATTGCGCAGGCGCATCGACAGGGTCGGCTGGGTGATGTGGCAGCGCGCGGCGGCCTGGCCGAAGTGGCGGGTTTCGTCCAGCGCGATCAGGAACTTGAGTTGTTTGATGTCCACGATGGCACCTGCTCGAATGGGAAATTTGATTGAGTATTGACGCAGATGCGTACGGCGCACGAAAAGCGCAGGCGGCGACGATCCCACTGATCGGCGTTTTCGTCCAATCGGAAGCGTTGAAGAGGCTATCGAGGGATTCAATCATGGCCGGTTTCATTGGCTGGAACTGTGTTTTCGGTCCACTGAAAAAACGCCGATAGAGCGGGTCGATAAAGTGGTTGGTGAGAGTGATTAGACAGTCTCGACAAGTGGCACTTAGGCTCTGGCCCAATTGAATTGGCGAAGGCCGGAGAGTGCCATGAGTGTTAAAGCGGATGCCCTGTTTGTTCCCTTGAATATTGCCGTGCTGACGGTCAGCGATACCCGTGATTACGCCAGCGATACCTCCGGCCAGTTGCTGGTCAGCCGTCTGCTCGAAGCGGGTCACACCTTGAGTGAACGTAACCTGCTCAAGGACGACTTGTACAAGATCCGCGCCCAGGTCGCGCACTGGATCGCCGACGACAACATTCAAGTCGTGCTGATCACCGGCGGCACCGGTTTCACTGGCCGCGACAGCACCCCGGAAGCCGTGGCCTGTCTGCTGGACAAACAGATCGACGGCTTCGGCGAACTGTTCCGCGCCATTTCGATTCTCGACATCGGCACCTCCACCGTTCAAAGCCGCGCACTGGCGGGGCTGTCCAACGGCACGCTGGTGTGCTGCCTGCCGGGTTCCACCGGCGCGTGCCGCACGGCGTGGGAAGGCATCCTCGCCGAACAACTGGATAACCGTCACCGCCCGTGCAACTTTGTCCCGCACCTTAAACCGGTGCAAGCCTGCGGGCCACGGGGATGAGCAAGGCTGCATTGATGCCGGTCGAGGAAGCGCTCGACCAACTGTTGGCGATGGCCAATGAACGACGCCTGCCGGACAGCGAATCGGTGCCACTCAATGAGGCACGCGGACGAGTATTGGCCAGCGATCTGGTCGCCACTCTCGATCTGCCGCCGTGGCCGAACAGCGCCATGGACGGTTACGCCTTGAACCTGGCCGATCTGCATCGACAGCCGTTGAGGGTGTCGCAGCGGGTCTACGCCGGGCTGGCGCCGGACGCCTTGCTGCCCGGCACCTGCGCGCGGATCTTCACCGGCGCGCCGTTGCCGCTGGGGGCCAACTGCGTGGAAATGCAGGAAAACACCGAAGTGCTGGAGGACGGTCGCGTGCGTTTTCTGCAACCGCTGAAAGTAGGCCAGAACATCCGCGCCCAGGGCCAGGAGAACCGCGTCGGCGACACACTGCTGCGAGCCGGCAAACGCCTCGGTCCGTTCGAACTGGCAGTGGCCGCCGGGCAGGGCATGACTCATCTGCCGGTGGTGCGTCGTCCGCGGGTGGCGTTGCTGTCGACCGGTGACGAATTGGTGGAACCGGGCCAGCCGTTGCGTCCCGGCAGCATTTACAACAGTAACCGCACCTTGCTCGACCACTGGTTGCGCGAGCTGGGTTGCGAGGTGATCGACGCCGGTATCCTGCCGGATCGCCCGGCGCAAACCCGTCTCAAGCTTGAACAGTTGCAGGTGGCCGCCGATCTGATTCTGACCACCGGCGGCGTCTCTGCCGGTGACGCAGACTGCCTCGGCCAGGTACTGCGCGAGAACGGCAAACCGCTGCTGTGGAAGCTCGCAATCAAGCCCGGCAAACCGCTGACGGTGGGCCATTTCGGCACGGTGCCGGTGATCGGCCTGCCAGGCAATCCGACCTCGGCGCTGGTGACCTTCGGCCTGCTGGCGCGGCCGTACCTGCTGCGCATTCAAGGCGTGGAAGCGGTGCTGCCGTTGAGCTTCACCGTCAACGCCGGGTTCGACTGGCCGAAACCCGGCAGTCGTCGTGAATACCTGCGGGCGCGTCTGGAAGGCGGGCAGGCAGCGCTGTATCCGAACCAGAGTTCCGGCGTGCTGCTTGGCGCGACCTGGGCCGACGGGCTGGTGGAAATCCCGCAGAACAGCACGTTGCGAATGGGCGATCCACTGCGCTTCATTCCGTTCAGCGAGCTGTTCTGAATATCGTCAACGGCTCAGCCCCAGCCGTTCGTGCCATTGCGCGATTGACTCTTCAGGGTAGACCTCGAATTGCTGATCCTTCGCGCTCGCCTGGACTTCGACCCACGATGCTTTCGAGCCGAGCATCAGGTGGGTGTGTTCCGGGGGGACTGGCAACGGCGTGTCGATCGCCGAGGCGAACGGGTGGATCAGTTCCGGCCATTGCGGGCTGAACAGCCACAGACCGCTGCCGCACAACGAGCAGAAGTGCCGTTCGGCGGTGCTGCGGTGGGCGCGTGTATCGCCTTCGTCCTTCATTTTCGCGTGGTAGATCGTGATGTGTTTGCGCCCGCGCACCTTGAGGCTGGCCGCATCGCCGCCGAGGTTGATCGCATAGCCGCCACCGCCCTGGGTCTTGCGGCAGATCGAGCAGTAGCAGCGCTGATAAGGGTAGGGGTGGGCGCTGTCGAGAGTGAATGAAACCGCGCCGCAGTGGCAGGAGCCTTCGAGGTGCATGGTGGCCTCCGATGGGGCTTTGTCGATGCGCTTCAGCCTAGAAGAGATGTGTCTTCTGTGCCGCCGCCATCGCGGTCTACGGCTTGGCCACCCGCCACAAATACCAGGCCGCCACCGTGCGAAACGGACTCCAGGCCAAGCCGATCTCAACCATCTGCCTGCGCGTCGGCTGCACCTCCAGCCCCTTCAACCGCCGATACCCCTCGCGCACGCCAAAGTCATCCGCCGGCAGAATGTCCGGACGCTCCAGGCTGTAGATCAACAGCATCTCCACCGTCCAGCGCCCGACGCCGCGCAGGCTGACCAGACGCTCGATCAGCGCTTCATCCTCCATCGCCTGCGCAGTCGAGTAATCCGGCACCACGCCGTCCAGAGTGGCCCGGGCAATCCCCTGAATCGTCGCAATCTTGCTCGCTGAAAAGCCGCAACTGCGCAAGCGTTCGAAATCCGTCGCCAGAATCTGTTCGGGGCGCGGAAACGTCTGCCCGGGAAACAATCCCACCAACCGCCCGACAATCGCATCGCCTGCCCTGGCGTGCAGTTGCTGATAGGCAATCGCCCGTACCAGCGATTCATAAGGATCCCGCGCCGGATGCGGTTGATGCAGACATGGGCCGACCGCCGCGATGTGGCGCTGCCAGTCGGCGTCGAGGCTGGCGAGAAACTCGCTGGCCGGTTGATATGAATCAGGCATGTTTATGGTCGGTTTGTCAGAAAGCCAGCGGTTGCGTCAGTTGCACGGCGGCAGTTTCCAGCCTGAGCAAAAACGCCTTGCGCGGTTGCCCGCCACCATAGCCGGTCAGCGAACCGTCGGCACCGATCACCCGATGGCATGGCACCACGATCGCCAGTCGATTGTGCCCGTTGGCCAGCCCCACGGCGCGACTGGCGCCGGGTTTGCCCAGCCGTGCGGCGATGCTGCCATAGGTGCTGGTGTGGCCGTAGGGGATCTGCTGCAGTTCGGCCCAGACCTGGCGGGCAAACTCGCTGCCGGGCAGGTGCAGCGGCACGCTGAACTCGCTCAGCTTGCCCGCGAAGTACAGCGCCAGTTCGTTTTCGATCTGCTGCAAATGCGCGTTGTGCCCCGGTGCGACGACATAGCTGTAACGGCTTTGCAGTTCTTCGATTTCCCGGGTCAGCGCCGGGCGATCGAGAAACTCCAGCAACACCAGGCCGCGTCGTTCGGCCATGGCAATCATCGGCCCCAGCGGCGTGGTCAGGCGGGTGAACAGCAGCGGTTCGCTGGCCGCTGCGCGTCCCGGCGTGATGTGGAATGACTTCTGGAATGCATCGCGAAAACCGCTGAGGGATTCATACCCGGAGTCGAACGCCACATGGTCGATGGACGTGCCTTGCTTGATCCCGCCCAACGCCACGCCAAGCCGGCGGGTGCGCAGCCACGCATGGAACGTCATGCCGAAATGCTGTTTGAACCAGCGCCGCAGTTTCAGCGGTTCGATGCCTTCGGCGAGTAATTGCGCATCGCTCCAGCGCACCTCCGGATCGGCGTCCACGGCCTTGAGCAGCCGCTGAACCCAGTCCGGGGCGATGGCGGCAGCGTCCAGCGGCTTGCAGCGCAGGCAGGCGCGATAACCGGCGGACAGGCAGTCGTCGGCGTGGGCGAAGAACTCGACGTTTTCCGGTTTCGGCTTGCGTGCCGTGCAGGTCGGGCGGCAAAAGATCCCGGTGGTTTTCACCGCCGTGAAGAACACGCCTTCATAGGCAGTGTCGCTGGCGAGCATGGCGCGAACCATTTCGGCGTGAGGGGGCAGGACAGCAGTCTGTATGTTCATGGGCCGAGGATAAAACCAGTTATTCGATGGCTCCACCGAAAAATCGACAGTGAATTTTCCGGCCGCTGCACTACAGTGACCGGGTCGCTACAACTCGGGATATGCCTGTATGCCACCGTTCACGATTCACCACATCGATCACATCGTGCTGCGCGTTGCCGACCTGCAACGCAGCATTGATTTCTACGACCGGGTCTTCGGCGCCGAAGTGGTCAAGCACAACGAAAAACTGGGCCTGGTGCACCTGCGGGCCGGTACGTCGATGATCGACCTGGTCGATCTTGACGGGGAAATCGGTCGCAAGGGCGGCGCCGCTGCCGGCAGCGAGCGGCGCAATGTCGATCACTTCTGCCTGCGCATCGAGCCGTTCGATGAAGCGGCGCTGGTCAGCCACTTGCGATCCTGCGGCCTGGACGTGGAAAAGGCCGAGACCCGTTTCGGCGCCGAGGGCAACGGCCTCTCGCTGTATTGTTTCGACCCCGACGGCAATCAGGTCGAACTCAAAGGCCCGTCCGGAGCCTAGGCCCTTTTGGCCATCAGCAACACCGAAGCTGCCGCCGACAGCAGCCCCGCGCAGCAGCGATTGAAAATCCGCTTGCCGCGCGGCTCGGCGAACCAGCGACGCATGTGCAGGCCCATCCAGGCGTACGCGCTGATGGCGATCCATTCGAGCAGCAGGAACAGCACCCCCAGCAGAATGAACTGCGGGGTGATGGCGCGAGTCGGGTCGACGAATTGCGGCAGGAAGGCAGTGAAGATGAGGATTGCCTTGGGATTTCCTGCGGCCACCAAAAACTCCTGACGTGCCAAGGCCAGAAGTCCACTGGTAGGCGCGGTAACTGTGTCTTCTGCAGCAGGGTTGGCCCGCCACAGCTGCCACGCCAGATACAGCAGGTACCCCGCGCCGACAATCTTGATTCCGTAAAACAGCAATTCGGATGTCTGCAGTACCACCGCCAGCCCTGCCGCCGCGAGGGCGATCATTCCGGCGAACGCCAGCAACCTTCCGGTTCCCGCCAGGCAGGCGCGCCGATAGCCATAACGGGTAGCGTTGCTGACCGACAGCAGATTGTTCGGGCCGGGCGCCATGTTCAAGGCGAAACAGGCGGGCAGAAACAGCGAGAGGGTGGCGAGATCCATGGTGCGGGCTCCGGTGACGGGAGCGTCATTTTTATCATGGGATCATGCGGGCCGGACCGTACAGTCGTGCTGCAGAGTCACAGTACAGCGTCAGTGGGAGGGGAAATGACTTCGAACTTTCTCCCGTTGCGTCAACTCTCAACTTCTTGCAGGGAGGCGGAATCGGCTGAAAACCGAATCAATCGGTCAGAAAGCGTCATAGCCGTGTAAGCTTGTTTCCATTCCCCCATGGCCCCGACGGCCCACTGCACGAGCGACTACATGCAAGCAAAGGCCCGCGAGGTTCATGTACCACCGGTGTTGCAGGATCTGCGTGCCGGCACGGCCGAACTGCACATTGCACTGGAAAAGCGCCTTCCTTTCTTCTCCGACACCCTTGATCTGCGCGCTTTCGAGCGATTGATGCGCGCCTATTACGGCTTTTATCAACCTCTCGAAGCCGCGTTGCGGGATAGCGGTGCGCTCCCGGCCGATTTCGATCTGGATTCGCGCCTCAAAGCACCGACCCTGCAACGTGATCTGCAAGCGCTGGGCGCCAACGGTACGGACTTGTCCGACTGCCGGCAGTTGCCCGTCATCGACTCCACCGCCGCAGCGCTGGGCGTGTTGTACGTGCTGGAAGGCGCAACCCTCGGCGGGCAGATCCTGCGCCGGGAAATCGCCACACGCCTGAACCTTGGCGCAGACAACGGCGCAGCGTTCCTGGACATCTACGGTGCTGCCACCGGCCGACGCTGGCGCGACTTCATCGAATACCTGGGCTGCCGCCCGATGGATACCGACGAGCGTGAAGCCGTCGTGGCGGCTGCCCACACCACATTCAGCTGTTTCGAGCGCTGGCTCGAAAGCCAGGAGGTTCTGGTATGACCCCGCAAGACAAAGAAGCCTTTGAAGAGTTGCTGGCCAACTGTGCCGACGAGCCGATCCGTTTTCCCGGTGCGATCCAGCCTCACGGTCTGCTGTTGACCCTGAGCGAGCCGGACCTTTCGATCATCCAGATCAGCGCCAACGTCGAGACCTTGCTTGCGCGCCCGGCTCAGGAACTGATCGGCCAGCCACTGCAAAGCCTGATTGGCGATGCCCATGCCGAACAGGTTCGCGAGGCCTTGCAGCAGCCGACCCTGTCCGACGCGCCGCCGCTGCATTTTCGCCTCAACGGCACGGCGTTCGAAGGTTTGCTGCATCGCCATCAGGATGTGTTGATCCTGGAGCTGGAAATCCACGTCGAAAACTTCCAGCCGCGCAACGTCGCCGGCACCGAAACCCACCTGGGGCGGATGCTCGCGCGCCTGCAAAAGGCCCAGAGCCTGCAGGCGCTGTACGACATCAGCGTCAAGGAAATCCAGGCCATGACCGGTTACGACCGGGTGCTGATCTATCGCTTCGAAGAAGAGGGCCATGGCCAGGTCATCGCCGAAGCGTCCGATCCGTCGATGGAAGTGTTCAACGGCTTGTTCTTCCCGGCGTCCGATATCCCCGAGCAGGCCCGGGAGCTGTACCGCACCAACTGGTTGCGGATCATTCCGAACGCCGACTACCAGCCGGTTCCGCTGGTGCCCAAGCTGCGCCCGGACACCCAGACCCCGCTGGACCTGAGTTTCGCGACGCTGCGCAGCGTCTCGCCGATTCACTGTCAGTACATGAAGAACATGGGCGTGCTGTCGTCGATGAGCATTTCCCTGCTCAAGGGCGACAAGCTCTGGGGCCTGATCAGTTGCGGCAACCGTCAACCGCTGCACGTACCCCATGAACTGCGCACGGCGTGCCAGACCATCGGCCAGGTATTGTCGTTGCAGATCAGCGCGATGGAAGCGCTGGAAGTCAGCCGCCAGCGGGAAGAAAAGGTCGAAGCGCTGGCACTGCTCAATCAGGCAATGATCGACTCGCCGCAAAATGTCTTCGATGGCCTGGCCAACCGGCCACAGGTTCTGATGGCGCTGACCAATGCCGGCGGTATCGCGATCATCGAGGACAAGCAATTGCACCGTTACGGCAATTGCCCGGAACCGGAGGAGATTCGTGCCCTGCACAAGTGGTTGCAGGAACGTGGCGAGCCGGTGTTCGCCAGTCATCACCTGGCCAGCGTTTACCCGCCAGCCGCGCAGTATCAACAGGTCGCCAGCGGCGTGCTCGCCATGAGCCTGCCCAAACCGGTGGACAACGGCGTGCTGTGGTTCCGCCCCGAAGTCAAAGAGAACATCAACTGGAGTGGCGATCCGCGCAAGCCGCTGGATCTGGAGAACTCCGACGCCGGCCTGCGCCTGCGGCCGCGTACTTCGTTCGAGATCTGGAAGGTCGAGATGGCCGGGATTTCCACCAAGTGGAGCCACGGCGACCTGTTTGCCGCCAACGACCTGCGCCGCTCGGCGCTGGAAAATGATCTGGCCCGCCAGGTGCGCCGCGAGCAGGAAGCGGTGCGGGCCCGCGATGAGCTGGTGGCGGTGGTTTCCCATGACCTGCGCAACCCGATGACCGTCATTTCGATGCTGTGCGGCATGATGCAGAAGGCCTTCAGCTCCGACGGCCCGCACACCTCGCGACGCATTTCCACGGCCATCGACACCATGCAGCAAGCCGCCGGGCGCATGAACACGTTGCTGGAAGACTTGCTCGACACCTCGAAAATCGACGCCGGGCGCTACACAATCGCGCCACAGAAACTCGATGTCGCGCAGATGTTCGAGGAGGCGCAATCACTGCTGGCGCCGCTGGCGCTGGACAAGGACATCAGCATCTCGTTCGAGGCCGACCCCGATCTGAGCATCCATGCCGACCCCGAGCGGCTGTTTCAGGTGCTGTCGAATCTGGTCGGCAACGCGATCAAGTTCACGCCGCGCCTGGGCACGGTCGATGTGGTGGCCAAATCGGTCGGCGACGACATCGTCTTCACCGTGCGTGACAGCGGTGAAGGCATTCCCAAGGATCACCTGCCGCATGTGTTCGACCGCTACTGGACGGTGAAGGAAGGCAACCCGAACGGCACCGGGCTGGGCCTGTACATCACACAGGGTATCGTCGAAGCCCATGGCGGACGGATCGTGGCCGAGAGCGAGCCGGGGCAGGGCAGCGAGTTCCGCTTTACCGTGCCGCGTCTGGACTGAGCAGCGGATCGCGCCGGGTGGCTTGCAACATGGCCACCCATTCGGCGGCGAAGCGATGGCAGTCGCCGGGCCAGCGTGCGGTGAGCAGTTGACCGTCGCGCACCGCAAATCCGGCTTGGGGTTTCTGCGCGCAATCGCGTTTGGCGATCAGCGGCCCGCGTACAAAATCGGCCTTGCTGGCCAGTGCGGTTTTCACTTCTGCCTCGACCGTCTGTTTGTAGGTGCGGTAGTAGCGTCCCAGCCACGCAGCGGTCATCAGCCACGCCGGCAGTTCCATGGTTGCCGCGAGCAACGTCGTGACTTTGCGCCCGAACAACACCGAACGCCCGGTGTCCGGATCGAGGGTGCGGGCCAGCAACAGCACGCCGTGACACACCGCTGCCACGGGTTTTCCGGCCTTGAAAAATTGCAGGGCGATCTGCCGGGCCTGCGTGGACTCCAGCAATGTGCGCATCCCCTTGGCATGACCGCCAGGGATCAGCAAACCGTCAAACTGCTTCGTGTCGACATCGGCATACGCCAGCGGCTGCCTGAACGCCTCGGACTCGATCATTTGCGCGTAACTGTAAAGGTCGGCTTCACGCGTCATCAGCATCGAACTCAGCAAGCCGAAGCCGATATCCACCAATCGTGGATCGGCGTGGGCGGGCAAGCCCTGCGGTGTGGCAAAGCGCACTTCGATGCCCGCATTGCGCATCGCCTGCCAGGGCACGCTGCTTTCGGTGGGATCGTAATCGGCGGCTGGCAACAGCATCAGAATCATGGAGGCGACGTCCTGGTCGAGAGTGGTCACTGAGGTAGAGCGTAGTGGACCCGCGCGTGCGGGGGTAATTTCCTTCAATACCGCCGGTTGACTGCGGACTACCGTGGGCGCCTTGTTCCTCGATCTGAAGCAGGTGTGCGATGAGTCTGATTGTGTCGATGGCGGCGTTTGCCCTGGCCGCGTCCATAACCCCGGGGCCGGTGAATATCGTGGCGTTGAGTTCGGGGGCGCAGTTCGGCTTTCGTGCCAGTCAACGGCACGTGGCCGGGGCGACGCTGGGGTTCGTGTTGTTGCTGGTGCTGATGGGGCTGGGGCTTCACGAAGTGTTGAAACAGTGGCCGTCGCTGACCCGCGTGGTGCAACTGGCCGGGGTGGCGTTTCTGCTGTTCATGGCCTGGAAACTGGCCACCGATGATGGGCAGTTGAATACGGGGGAATCGGGCAGGGCGCCGTCGATGCTCTACGGTGCGGTCATGCAGTGGCTCAACCCCAAGGCCTGGCTGGCCTGCGTGGCGGGGATGGGCGCGTTTGTCGCCGATGGCGAGGCGCGGCTGGTGTGGCAGTTTGCGGCGGTGTATCTGGTGATCTGCTATTTGTCGGTGGGGTGCTGGGTGTATGCCGGGACGTTTTTGCGCGGCTATCTGGGCAACCCGGCGGGCATGCGGTTGTTCAATCGGGTGATGGCTTTGTTGCTGGCGGTAAGTGCGGGGTATTTGCTGTTGCCGTAAGCGCGGCGGGCCTTGGGTTTAAAGGTGTTTAAGGATGCTTCCGGCAAGCTACGACACCTTGCGCCATTGCCTACGCATCCGACAGAATCCGCCGGCTTGTGGGCCTTGAGGGCGGGTTTTATCGTTTCCGGGTCGCTGACGAATCAGCGACCGGACTTGACCGTCCGGCTCAATCAAGGCGCCAGCGTGCCGTTTCCGTTCAGCTCTTGTGGCTGTTCGTTTTATGGCGGTTGTGCGCGGGATACCTTCGGGTATGCCGGGTTCCTTGATTCCCGGTCGGTCAACCCGCGTACAGCTGCCACCTGTTTCGATTGACCGCGAACGGTTGCAGCTCCGCCTATCAAGGAGCTTCACCATGATCAAACCAACGCCAAACCCGCCTGAAACAGATTCAACCTCGCCCTACGAAACCCTCGATTCAAAGAAATTCCACGAAGCCGCCGAGCGCGCCCTCGATCACTACCTCAATCCGTTCCAACCCAGAAAACCGCTGCTCAAACCCGGCACCCGCTACCTCATCGCCCCCGGCATTGCGAATGAAGAACTGCTGGCCGACGCCTGCGAAACCCTGACCTCGGCCAAAACCATGGCCAGCGATTTCGCCGGGATGCTCGATGCGCCACAGCGGCATGTGCTGTCGGGCATCGGGCAACTGATCATGCTGGCGGAACTGGCGGTAAATCGGGTGCTGGATAACCAGGATGTGGCGGCAGAGCCCCGTGTCTGAGTGCTGAAACCGAAACGGCCCATTGCGGGCCGTTTTGTTGTTATCCCCGATACTGCCCCGGCGTAGCCGCCAGATGCTGCTTGAACGCCCGCTGAAAATGCGCCTGGTCAGCAAACCCGGCCTCCAGCGCCACATCCGCAATCAACTGCCCGTGACGTAAACATTCGCGAGCAAACTGAATGCGCTGGTTGACCAAGAACGCATGGGGCGTCATGCCGAAGTGTTGTTTGAAGGCGCGGATCAGGTAGGACGGCGACAGTTCGGCAGCCGCGCAGATGTCGTCGAGGCTGAGCGGTTCGGTGCGGTGCTGGCGAATGAAATCGGCGGCGCGTTCGAGTTTGAAGTTCGGTTCGCGAAGAGGCGATTCGATGGGGTTCAGGCGCAGTTGCAGGTCGCTGAAAAACTCCACCGCCGCGCTCTGTTTGCGCAGCACGTCTTGCTGCTCGTCGACCAATATCGCGTACAACGCATTCAAGTCGTCAAACAGGCGAACGTCATGCAAATGGGTATCGGAAAACCGTCGAAACTCAAGTTCCGCACTGAAGCCCAACTGATGCTGCAGATCGGTCAGCCACGGCGTTTCCACGTATAGCATCAGATAAGACCACGGCTGATCATCGATGGGGTTGCACGCGTGGACATCCCCCGGATTCATCAACACCACGGTGCCGGCCGCCACTTCGAATGAGGATTGCTCATGCACGTAGGTACTGCGCCCGGCGGTGATCGCACCGATGGAAAAGTGCGCGTGGGAATGTCGGGAATAACAGACCTCACGCCCATCGGCGATGGCCCGCGCTTCGATGAAGGGCAGGGCGTCGTCGCGCCAGAAGCGCGGGGCTTGTTCGGTATTTTTGGCGGCAGCGTGTTTCATCGTTATGGTTCTCGGCAGGCCAGTGCCCGAGTGTATTAGCTCTGGCCGGCGAAGGCTCGCTCGAGTTCGGCGATATCGAGTTTTTTCATCCCGAGCATGGCCTGCATCGCCCGTTGGGCCTTGGTCTGGTCGGCGTCGGTCATCATGTGCATGAAGGCCACCGGGACGATCTGCCAGGACACACCGAACTTGTCCTTGAGCCAGCCGCATTGCTGCGCTTCCACCGGCCCGCCGGCACTGAGGTTGCCCCAGAAATGGTCGACTTCTTCCTGGTTCTGGCAGTTGACCTGAAACGACACCGCCTCATTGAACTTGAACAGCGGCCCGCCATTGAGGCCGGTGAAGGTCTGGCCGTCGAGTTCGAAACTGACGGTCATCACCGAGCCTTCGGGGCGACCATGAAACTCCTGGCCGGCCTTGCCGTAGTGGGTAATGGCGGTGATTTTCGAGTGGTCGAAGATCGAGCAATAGAACTTCGCCGCCGTTTCGGCCTGATCGTCGAACCACAGGCACGGTGTGATTTTCTGGAAACGTTGCATGGCAGTCATCCTCGGCAGGTTGGACACGCTGGATTGACAGTCTAGTCGGCTTGGCAGCCGTGGGGTGGCGGTTGCCGTGTTCAGCTCAGGTCCGGGGCCGACAATGCGTCTTGTCGCTCGGCCACCAGCAACAAGGATTGCGGCGCAGGGCTTTGCGGATGTTGTGGTTCGCGCAGGCTGGTCAACTGAAACCCGGCCATGTCCAGCGCATTCAGCCAGCTGGACAAGGTGCGGAAATACCACGGCATCGGCTGCCACTGGCCCTTGAAGCCGTCGAAGGTTTCCTCCCGCCAGCCGTCCTGATAATCACCGGCGGCCACCGACCACGGATGCAGTGTCTGGATCACCAGCGCACCGCCCGGCACGAGCAGGGCGTTCATGGCAGCAAGCAGCGGAATGATGTCCTGATGCAGCAGGGAGAAATTGGCGCAGATCAGGTCGTAATCGCGGCCGATGTCGACTTTCGCTTCTGCCAGATCTTCATAGCTGGCGACGTACACGGGAGACGATCCCGCCGCTTGCGCTGCCTCGACCAGCGTGGCATCACCGTCCACGCCGACTGCTTCGATTCCCCGTTCTGCCAGTGCCCGCGACAGCCAGCCTTCGCCGCATCCCAGATCGAGTACGCGCTCCGGCTGGCGCCCCATCACCGCCAACAGAATCGCCTGATCGGTGACTTGTTGGCGGCTTTCGATGGCACCGCTGCGGATGGCTTGCGTCCATGCCTGAGCGTTGTAGCTCCAGCTCTGGAGGAGGGTGGATTCAGGCGAGGACATGGCGAACTCCGAGGATGCGGATGCAGGCAAGGATAGGTCAGGTGCAGTCCGCCAGACGAATCCGGTTGCGTCCGCTGCGCTTGGATTCGTAGAGCGCACTGTCGCCCTGTTCGATCAACGCCGCAAGGTTTGCCGGCGGCTGGTCGAAGACCTTGGCGCCAATGCTCAGGGTGACGGCCTGCGGGGTGCTGTAGGTTTCTGAGGTCAGGGCCTGAAACTGTTCGCGCAGTCCACTGCCCAGCAGCATGATCTGTTCGTGAGCGGCATCGCCCAGCAACATGACGAATTCGTCACCGCCCAGCCTCGCCGCCAGCGCGCCCTGAGGCAGTTGCGAGCGGATCATCTCGCTGAGCGAAATCAGCAGGCGGTCGCCGGCGGTGTGGCCATACAGATCGTTGATCAGTTTGAAGTTGTCGATGTCGATCAGCAGCAGGGCGCCGGGGCGGTCGCTGGAGACTTGATCGAGCAGGCGCGGTGCGCGGACTTCGAGGGCGCGGCGGTTGTACAGCGCGGTCAGCGGGTCCCGGGCGGCCAGTTCGGCGATCTGTTTTTCGCGACGGTAGCGCTCGGTGCCGGTCATCGACAGTGCAATCAGCATGATTGCCATGGCGCCTTCGACCAGGGAGATCTGAATGATCGTGCCGCGAAACGCCGTCAGATCGATCAGCGTCCCCGGTACCACTGCCGTGATTGCCTTGGCGAAATAGAACAGTCCGTGAAGCAACAGCACATAGCGAAGTTGCACGGCACCGATGCTCAGCGAACGGCCGTGAGGGCGCAGCAGCAGGCTGGCCCGCAGCATCAACACGGCCACCAGCAGCGAGTTGGCCATCAGCATGATCTTCGACCACGACGGATCATCCGGTAACAGCAGCAACGCCAGCCAGAGCAGGAACATCAAGTACCAGGCTCGCGATAACGAGCGCTGGGTAAACCGCGCAACACCCAGCAGGAACAACCAGTGAGCGACCACCAGCAAGCCGTTGGCGAACCAGATGCCGAGCAGCGGAAAACCGTTGGCGCGCAGCAGCGCCAGGCTCGAGCCGACGGTGATGGTGGCAAAACCGGCGCTCCAGAACAGCAGTGAGGATTCGCGGATGCTGCGCCATTCAACCGCCAGGTACAGGGCGGCTGCCGCTGCCAGGGCGACGGAAAGGGTGAGCATCGTAAGGGGGTCGAGCGCCATGAAGGAAAGGGTCTGTCTGAGTAGTGTTAATGGGCCACGATTGTAAGCGTTCCCCCGGAGGGCTGCTATTTTCACTCACCGGATATTCCATTTTCAGACGAGGTGTCCCATGGATCGATTGACCGGTGGCTGTCTGTGCGGCGAGGTGCGTATCGAGGCGTCAGGGCGACCCTGGCGGGTTGGCGTCTGTCATTGTCTTGATTGCCGCAAACATCATGGCGCGCTGTTTGCGTCGGCGGCGATCTTTGCGGCGGATGCGGTGAACATCACCGGCGAAACCCGAGAATATGCCGGACGGTTTTTCTGCCCGCGCTGTGGCTCGTCGGTGTTCGGCCGCAGTGGTGATGAAGTCGAGATCAGTCTGGGCGCGCTGGATGCGCCCGATCAATTGCAGCCGACCTATGAACTCTGGACGGTGCGTCGCGAGTCGTGGCTGCCAGCCTTTCCCGTGGCCAGACATTACCTGCGTGATCGTGAAGGTTCCGGGCGAACCGAAGAATAACCGGGGCCAGAGAGCGCCTGACCCCGGCCAACGGGATCAGCCGCGAATGAAGGCCAGCAGATCCGCGTTGATGGTGGGGGCCTCGGTGGTCGGCATCCCGTGGGGGAAGCCCGGGTAGATTTTCAGCGTGCTGTTTTTCAGCAATTTGGCCGACAGCACGCCGGCGTTTTCGTACGGCACGATCTGATCGTCGTCACCGTGCATCACCAGCACCGGAATCGAAATGCCTTTCAGGTCTTCGGTGAAATCGGTCTGCGAGAAGGCGACGATGCCGTCATAGTGCGCCTTGGCGCCGCCCATCATGCCCTGACGCCACCAGTTGAGCACGACGGGTTCCGAAGGCTTCGCTCCCGGCCGGTTGTAGCCATAGAACGGTCCGGCCGGCACATCGTGATAGAACTGCGCACGATTGGCTGCCAATTGGGCTTGAAGATCGTCGAACACCGACTTCGGCAGACCACCCGGATTGCTCTCGGTCTTCACCATCAGCGGCGGTACGGCGCTGATGATTGCGGCTTTGGAGACCCGATCCTCGCCATGCCGGGCAATGTAATGGATGACTTCACCGCCACCGGTGGAGTGGCCGACGTGCACGGCTTTCTGCGTCCCCAGATGATTGACCACCGCCGCCACGTCGTCGGCGTAATGATCCATGTCGTGGCCGTCCCACACCTGGCTCGAACGCCCGTGCCCCCGTCGGTCGTGGGCCACCACCCGGAAGCCCTGAGCGAGGAAGAACAGCATCTGCGCATCCCAGTCGTCCGCGCTCAGCGGCCAGCCGTGGTGGAAGTGAATCACCGGGGCATCTTTCGGGCCCCAGTCCTTGTAGAAGATTTCGACGCCGTCTTTCGTTGTGACATAGCCCATGTTTGCTACTCCTGAAAAATGTGAAAGGGCAGGTCTTGCGATGGCAACCGGAATCAACTGTAGGAGCAAAATCAGTCCTTTGATCGGTGAATTCCCGAACGGTGCTGCATGACCGGTGGTCGCGGCGGCTGGTCGTCGGATGAAAATGCGCTTAGCTGAAAGGGATAAGCCGAGGCGGGCACAGCATAGAAGGCTGTAGCCGCGCCCCTTCAGAACACCGAGAGTCTGAGGAAATCCCCGATGCTGACCTTGAATATCAATGGCAAGGATCAGGAGCTCGATGTCCCCGCGGACATGCCGTTGCTCTGGGTTCTGCGCGATGTCGCGCACCTGACCGGCACCAAGTTCGGTTGCGGCATGGCCCAGTGCGGGGCCTGCACCGTGCACGTCGATGGCGCTCCGCTGCGCTCGTGCATCACGCCGGCCACGGCCGTGGCCCATGGCCAGAAAATTCTCACCATCGAAGGTTTGTCCAGTGACGGTTCGCATCCGGTGCAGCAGGCCTGGGCCGAGCTGGATGTGGTGCAGTGCGGCTACTGCCAGTCCGGGCAGATCATGTCCGCCGCCGCGTTGCTGGCGAAAATCCCCAAACCCACCGACAGCGATATCGATCAGGCGCTCTCCGGCAACATCTGCCGCTGCGGCACGTATCCGAGAATCCGTGCAGCGGTCAAACGTGCCGCCGACATAGGCTGAGCGAGGGGAGGTGGGTGATGAACAGTCCTGTATCCCGTCGCGGATTTCTCAAGGGCAGCGCCGTGCTGGGCGGTGGTCTTGTCGTGGCCTTCATGGTGCCCGGCGGTAACCGGTTTGCCACGGCGGCGGAAAATGAAGGCAAGGCCTTTGCGCCGAATGCGTTTCTGCGAATTGCGCCGGACAATAGCGTCACCGTGCTGCTCGGGCATTCGGAAATGGGCCAGGGCATCTGGACCGGCCTGACCATGCTGATTGCCGAAGAACTGGACGCCGACTGGTCGAAGATCCGTGTCGAACACTCTCCGGCTTCGGCAGCCGATTACGGCATGCCCGCGTTTGGCGGGATGCAGATCACCGGCGGGTCGACCTCGACCTGGATGGAGTTCGACCGCTACCGACTCGCGGGCGCCACCGCACGGCAGATGTTGATCGAGGCAGCAGCCAAGCGTTTCAACGTGGCACCCTCGACGATCCGCACCGAATCCGGCGTGGTGATTGCCGGTGACAAACGCGCCACTTACGGCGAACTGGCGGACGCCGCCGGGCAACTGCCGGTACCGGACCCCAAGTCGATCACCTTCAAGGAAGCCAAGGACTGGAAGGTCATCGGCAAGCCCACCAAACGCCTCGACACCCCGGAGAAAATCACCGGCCGCGCTCAGTTCGGCATGGATGTGCAGTTCGACGGCTTGATGACGGCCATGGTCGCCCGGGCGCCGGTGTTCGGCGCCAGCGTCAAATCCTTCGAAGGGGCTCAGGCCCTGGCCATTCCCGGCGTGCGCAAAGTGGTGCAAGTGCCGACCGGGGTGGCGGTGATCGCCGATCATTACTGGGCGGCGAAACTGGGGCGAGATGCGCTGAAAGTCGATTGGGATCTTGGGCCGCACGCGGATCTGAGCAGCGAAAAACTGTTGGAGAGTTTCCGCAAGCTCGCCGCCACTCCGGGCATTTCCGCCAGTCAGGCCGGTGACGCCAAGGGCAGCTTCGGCAAAGCAGCAAAGAAAATCGATGTCGAGTACAGCGTGCCTTATCTGGCTCATGCACCGATGGAGCCGCTCAACTGCACGGTGAAAATCACTGCCGACAAATGCGAGATCTGGACCGGCACGCAGTTCCAGACGCTGGACCAGATGATCGCCGGCAAGATCACCGGACTGAAACCGGAGCAGGTAGAGATCCACACCGAATTCCTCGGCGGCGGCTTCGGGCGCCGGGCCAATCCGACTTCGGACTTCGTCGCCGAAGCGGTGCAAGTGGCGAAGGCTGCCGCGATGCCGGTGAAAACCGTGTGGTCGCGGGAGGATGACATTCGCGGCGGCTACTACCGCTCGATGTTCCTGCATCAGGCGCGAATTGGCCTCGGCGCCGACGGGATGCCGCTGGCGTGGCAGCACGTGCTGGTCGGGCAATCGATCATGGCCGGCACCATGCTGGAACAAACCATGGTCAAGAACGGCGTCGACCAGACTTCGGTCGAGGGCGTGGCCGACAGTCCGTACATCCAGGGGCTGGCCGACCATCAAGTCGATCTGCATTCGCCGGCCACCGGCATCAACGTGTTGTGGTTGCGTTCGGTGGGCCATAGCCACAGCGCGTTTGTCATGGAGTCGCTGATCGATGAGATGGCCACGGCGGCGGGCAAGGACCCGGTGGAATACCGGCGAACGTTGCTCAAGGACCATGCCCGGCACCTCGGCGTGTTGAATCTGGCGGTGGAGAAGGCCGACTGGAAAGCGTCGTTGCCGGATGGCCATGCGCTGGGCGTAGCGGTGCACGAGTCGTTCGGCAGTTACGTGGCGCAAGTGGCCGAAGTCTCCCAGGACAATCTGAAGATCCGTGTGCACCGGGTGGTGTGCGCGGTGGATTGCGGGATCGCGGTCAATCCGCAGAGCATCGCGGCGCAGATGGAGTCGTGCATCACTTTCGGTCTGGGCATGGCGCTGCACAGCAAACTGACGCTCAAGGATGGCCAGGTCGTGCAGTCCAACTATCACGACTATCAAGTGTTGCGGCTGAACGAGATGCCGGTGGTCGAGGTGCATATCGTGCCGAGCACCGACAAGCCCGGCGGCATTGGCGAGGCCGGTGTGCCGCCCACGGCGCCGGCGGTGGCCAACGCAGTGTTCGCCCTGACCGGGCAGCGTCTGCGGGAACTGCCGCTGCAACTGTCGGGGGTGTGAGATGAAACGTCATTTGCTGTTGGGCACGGTGATCCTGGTCGGGCTGGGCGGTTACGCGTCGGACCTGTTTGCCGACGATCAGGAGGCTTTAAAAGCCTTCGGCACGGTGCAGAAAGTCTTCCAGAGCCCGCGTTGCCAGAACTGCCACATTCCCGGGGATTCGCCGTTGCAGTTCGACGTCGGCACGCCTCACGGGATGAACGTGGTACGCGGCATGGACGGCAAGGGCGCCGCCGGTTTGCCTTGCGCCACCTGCCACGCGCAAAGCAATCCACCGGCCAGCTACGGCCCCCATGCACCGCCCGGCGCACCGCACTGGAGCCTGCCGCCAGCCGCCCACAAAATGGCCTGGATCGGCCTGCCGCCGGATCGCTTGTGCGCGATGATCAAGGACCGCAACAGCAATGGTGACCGGGATTTCGCTGCACTGATCAAACACGTCAGCGAGGACAAACTGGTGCTCTGGGGCTGGAACCCCGGCGCAGGGCGACAACCGGTGCCGGTGCCCCATGATATCTTCGTGACCCAGTTCAAGCTTTGGGCGGATGCGGGCGGGCCATGCCCGGTTGCGGGGGGGTGAGGGTTTGAGTCGCCGTGGAATCGGGCTACGCTGAAGGTCTCTGACAACAAGGGAAACTGTGATGCTGGTCCCAGGCAAACCCGTTAATGAAGCAGCACGCATACAGGCGTTGCACGGATTGAATCTTCTCGACACCGCTCCCGAAGAGCGCTTCGATCGCCTGACCCGTCTGGCGCGGCGCCTGTTCAATGTGCCGATCGCTCTGGTCACGCTGGTGGACAAGGAGCGGCAATGGTTCAAGTCCTGCGTGGGGCTGGACACCACCGAAACGCCGCGCTCGGTGTCATTCTGCGGCCACGCGATTCTCAAGGATGAACTTATGCTGGTGCCTGACGCCCGAGAGGACGAGCGTTTTTACGACAACCCGCTGGTGACGGGGGGGCCGAAGATCCGTTTCTATGCCGGTTACCCACTGACCGTGCCCAATGGCAACAAGATGGGCACCTTGTGCCTGATCGACACCAAACCCCGGGATCTTGACGATGAAGAACGCGCCTTGTTGCGCGATCTGGCCGGCATGGCCGAGCAGGAGCTGATGGCCGTGCAGATGGCGAGCATGGACGAACTGACGCTGCTGTCCAACCGTCGCGGCTTCAAGATGCTGGCCCAGCATGCGCTCGACGCCTGCGCACGTCTGGAAAAACCGGCGACGCTGCTGTTTTTCGATCTGAATGATTTCAAGCAGATCAACGATCTTTATGGGCATGCCGAAGGCGACAGTGCGCTCAAGACGTTCGCCGATGTGCTGCGCATCGCCTTTCGCGAGAGCGATGTGGTGGGGCGGCTGGGTGGCGATGAATTCGTGGCGCTGCTGACGGGCTCAAGTCACGTGGAAACTACCCGGATCATGGCGCGGCTCAAGGAAATTCTCGAAGAGCGCAATGCCACGTTGCACCGGGGCTACGCGATTCGCTTCAGTGTCGGACAGATCGAATACGACCCGCGACGGCATGCAACGGTGGACAATCTGCTGGCGGATGCAGATGCGGCGATGTATGAGCACAAGCAGGCTTTGAAGCGTTGTTAGTGCCGACCTCATCGCTGGCAAGCCAGCTCCCACAGGGAATGCATTTCAAACTGTGGGAGCTGGCTTGCCAGCGATGGCGCCCGGATGAACGCCGCAAAGTCACTTGGCAAACAACTGCCCGATATCCTTGAACGCCTTGAACTCCAGCGCATTGCCGCACGGATCAAACAGAAACATCGTCGCCTGCTCGCCCACCAACCCCTGAAACCGAATTCCCGGCTCGATCACAAACCGAGTGCCCAGTGACTTCAGGCGCTCGGCGAGGGCATGCCATTCCTCCATCCCCAGCACCACGCCAAAATGCGGCACCGGGACGTCATGCCCGTCCACGGCGTTGGTATGCGCCGCCTCCTGCGACGCGTTCTTCGGCACCAGGTGAATCACCAGTTGATGACCGAAGAAATTGAAGTCGACCCAATGATCGCTGGAACGGCCTTCCTCCAGACCGAACACTTCACGGTAAAAATGCCGGGCGGCGGCGAGGTCGTACACCGGAATTGCCAAGTGGAAAGGGCAGAGTGACATAGGGTGCGGTCTCTGTTGATGGTTGGGGTGAACTCAGTCTAGCGCTGTGCTTTTCGATTGAAAGACGATAGTTTTTGCGCCGAGCTCAAATTATTTCGATCAGTCGAGGCGCCCATGTTGCGTGAACTGAAAACCTTTTTGGCGGTGGCACGGCACGGCACGTTTGCCGCCGCCGGTCTGCATATCGGCCTGACGCAATCGGCGGTCAGCGCGCAGATCCGCAATCTTGAGCAAGCCTTGGGCGTGCGTCTGTTCGATCGCACCGGGCGGCAGGCGATCCTCAATCCGGCCGGGCAGCGCGCGGTGCCGATGGCGCAGGAAATGCTCGCCACCTTCAGCCGCATGGCGATCAGCGAAAATGTCGGCGAGTTTCGCGGTGAGCTGAAAATCGGCGCCGTGGCGACTGCGCAGACAGGGTTGTTGCCTCAGGCCTTGTTGTGCTTGCGGCAACAGGCGCCGGGCGTGGAGCCGAAACTGGTGCCGGGTGTGTCGCTGAACCTGTTGAGCCAGGTGGATGCCGGGGAAGTCGATCTGGCGATCATGATCAAGCCGCCGTTCGAATTGCCCAAGGAGCTGTCGGCGCAGGTGATTCGTCGCGAGCCCTTCGTGCTGATCGTGCCGCCCGACGTCGAAGGTGACGATCCGCTGCAATTGCTCGCCGAGCATCCTCACGTGCGCTACGACCGCAATTCGTTTGGCGGACGGCTGGTGACGCGGTTTCTGCGTGAGCAGCGGCTAGACGTCCACGTAGCGCTGGAGCTGGATGAGCTGGAAGCGATCGTGAAGATGGTCGAGTGCGGGCTCGGGGTTTCGTTGCTGCCAAGAGCCGGATTGTGGCTGGAGCATCCGTTGAAGGTGAGGGCGATCGAATTGGGTGAGCTTACGTTCTATCGCGAGATGGTGCTGTTGCAGCGCTACAGCCAGCGCAGTCAGCCGATTCAGCGGTTGTTCGCTCATTGCCTGGAATTGCAGGCATGAAAAAGCCCGCCGGTTCTGGCGGGCTTTTTATCGGCAGTCCGAAGATTACTCTTCGATGTTGCCCATGGCGGTGGTGTTGAAGCCGCCGTCCACGTAGGTGATTTCACCGCTGATGCCGGACGCCAGGTCCGAGCACAGGAAGGCGCCGACGTTGCCGACTTCTTCGATGGTGACGTTGCGACGCAGCGGGGTCTGCGCTTCGTTGGCGGCCAGCATCTTGCGGAAGCTCTTGATGCCGGAAGCGGCCAGGGTGCGGATCGGGCCGGCGGATACGCAGTTGACGCGGGTGCCTTCCGGGCCCAGGGAGCCGGCCAGGTAGCGTACGCCGGCTTCCAGCGAAGCCTTGGCCATGCCCATGACGTTGTAGTTCGGCATGGTGCGCTCGGCGCCCAGGTAGGACAGGGTCAGCAGGCTGCCATTGCGGCCCTTCATCATTTCGCGACCGGCCTTGGCCAGGGCGACGAAGCTGTAGGCGCTGATGTCGTGGGAGATGCGGTAGCCTTCACGGGTGGTGACTTCGGTGAAGTCGCCGTCCAGCTGGTCGCCCGGTGCGAAGCCGACGGAGTGCACGATGCAGTCCAGGCCGTCCCACTTCTTGCTCAGTTCTTCGAAGACCTTGGCGATTTCCGCATCGCTGGCCACGTCGCACGGGAAGCACAGCTCAGGGCTCGAGCCCCAGCCTTGTGCGAATTCTTCGACGCGACCTTTCAGTTTTTCGTTCTGATAAGTGAAGGCAAGCTCAGCGCCCTCGCGATGCATGGCGGCAGCGATGCCGGATGCGATGGACAGCTTGCTGGCGACACCGACGATCAGTACGCGCTTACCGGCGAGAAAACCCATGTGTTGCTCCTCTTTCAGGTTATTGCGCAGTGGCTGGTGCCAGAAAAGCGGCTTCCAGCAACTGCTGTGTATACGGATGTCGGGGGGCGGCAAAAATACTTTGCGCGTCTCCCTGTTCGACCACTTGGCCATGCTTGACCACCATCAACTGGTGGCTTAGCGCTTTGACGACAGCCAGGTCATGGCTGATGAACAAATACGTCAGGTTGTACTTGGCTTGCAGTGAACGCAACAGCTCCACCACTTGCCGCTGCACCGTCCGGTCGAGGGCCGAAGTCGGCTCGTCCAGAAGGATCAGCGCCGGCTTGAGCACCAGGGCCCGGGCAATGGCGATACGCTGCCGTTGCCCACCGGAAAATTCGTGGGGGTAGCGGTGCCGGGTTTCCGGATCCAGACCTACCTCCTTCAATGCCGCAATGATTGCCGCTTCCTGCTCGGCGGCGGTGCCCATCCTGTGGATCCGCAAACCTTCGCCAACGATGTCGCTCACGCACATTCGCGGGCTCAGGCTGCCGAACGGGTCCTGAAACACCACCTGCATCTCCCGACGCAACGGACGAACCTCTTTCTGCGTCAGGCAGTCTAGCTGCTTGCCTTCAAAACGGATCGCGCCCTGGCTGCCGATCAGCCGCAAAATGGCCAGACCGAGGGTGGACTTGCCCGAACCGCTTTCTCCCACGATGCCCAGAGTCTGACCCTGAGGCAGGCTGAAGTTGATGCCGTCCACGGCCTTGACGTGATCCACCGTGCGCTTGAACAGGCCTTTCTTGATCGGGAACCAGACTTTCAGATCCTCGACTTCAAGCAGCGGTGCCCCGATTTCATTGCTCGCCGGGCCTCCGCTGGGCTCCGCCGCCAGCAGCTCCCGGGTGTACGGATGCTGCGGAGAACGGAACAGTTCTGCGCACGATGCCTGTTCGACGATGCAACCGCGCTGCATGACACATACACGATGCGCAATTCTTCGCACCAGGTTCAAATCGTGACTGATCAGTAGCAGCGCCATGCCCAATCGAGCCTGCAATTGCTTGAGCAGGTCGAGGATTTTCAGCTGAACGGTCACGTCCAGCGCGGTGGTCGGTTCGTCGGCGATCAGCAGTTCCGGCTCGTTGGCCAGGGCCATGGCAATCATCACCCGTTGGCGCTGGCCGCCGGACAATTCGTGGGGCAGGGCCTTGAGCCGTTTGTGCGGCTCGGGAATGCCGACCATTTCCAACAGCTCCAGTGTGCGCTTGGTCGCGACCTTGCCGGTCAGGCCTTTGTGGATGCCCAGCACTTCATTGATCTGCTTTTCGATCGAGTGCAGCGGGTTGAGCGAGGTCATCGGCTCCTGGAAGATCATCGCGATCCGGTTGCCGCGGATGTGCCGAATGGTCTTTTCGCTCAGCTCCAGCAGGTTTTGCCCGGAATAGCTGATGCTGCCGGCAGGGTGGCGAGCCAGCGGGTAGGGCAGCAGGCGCAGGATCGAGTGCGCCGTCACCGACTTGCCCGAGCCGGACTCGCCCACCAGCGCCAGGGTTTCGCCACGCTTGATGTCAAAACTCACACCCTCGACCACCCGGTGTGCGCGATCGCCCGTACCGAACTCGACGGCGAGATCGCGGACTTCGATCAGATTGTCCTGATTCATTTCACTTCCTCGGGTCGAAGGCATCGCGAGCAGACTCGCCGATAAATACCAGCAGGCTCAGCATCAGCGCCAGCACCGCAAACGCGCTCATGCCCAGCCACGGCGCCTGCAGGTTGGATTTGCCCTGAGCCACCAGTTCACCCAGCGACGGACTGCCGGCCGGCAAGCCGAAACCGAGGAAGTCCAGCGCGGTGAGGGTGCCGATGGCGCCGGTCAGGATGAACGGCATGAAAGTCATGGTCGAGACCATGGCGTTGGGCAGAATGTGACGGAACATGATCGCGCCGTTCTGCATCCCCAACGCCCGGGCCGCCCGCACGTATTCAAGGTTACGCCCACGCAGGAACTCGGCGCGCACCACGTCAACCAGGCTCATCCACGAGAACAGCAGCATGATCCCCAGCAGCCACCAGAAATTCGGCTGGACGAAGCTGGCGAGGATGATCAGCAGGTACAGCACCGGCAAACCCGACCAGATCTCCAGAAAACGCTGGCCGGCCAGATCTACCCAGCCGCCATAGAAGCCCTGCAACGCGCCGGCGATCACGCCGATGATCGAACTGAGGACGGTCAACGTCAGGGCGAACAGCACGGAAATCCGGAAACCGTAGATCACCCGCGCCAGCACATCGCGGCCCTGATCGTCGGTGCCCAGCAGGTTGACCGACGAGGGCGGGGCGGGGGCCGGGACTTTCAGGTCGTAGTTGATGCTCTGGTAACTGAACGGAATCGGCGCCCACAGCACCCACGCGTCCTTGGCCTTGAGCAGTTCCTGGATGTACGGGCTCTTGTAATTGGCCTCCAGCGGGAATTCGCCGCCGAAAGTGGTCTCCGGGTAGCGCTTGATCGCCGGGAAGTACCAGTTGTTGTCGTAGTGCACCACCAAAGGCTTGTCGTTGGCGATCAGCTCGGCGCCGAGGCTCAGGCCGAACAGAATCAGGAACAGCCACAGCGACCACCAGCCACGTTTGTTGGCCTTGAACAGCTCGAAGCGCCGGCGGTTGAGAGGGGACAGGTTCATCTCAATGCTCCCGGCTGGCGAAGTCGATGCGGGGATCGACGAGGGTATAGGTGAGGTCGCCGATCAGTTTCACCACCAGCCCCAGCAGGGTGAAGATGAACAGGGTGCCGAACACCACCGGGTAATCGCGGTTGATCGCCGCTTCGAAACTCATAAGGCCGAGACCGTCGAGAGAGAAGATCACTTCCACCAGCAGGGAGCCTGTGAAGAAGATGCCGATGAATGCCGACGGGAAACCGGCGATCACCAGCAGCATCGCGTTGCGGAACACGTGGCCATAGAGCACGCGGTTGCGCGTCAGACCCTTGGCCTTGGCGGTGACCACGTACTGTTTGTTGATTTCGTCGAGGAAGCTGTTCTTGGTCAGCAGGGTCATGGTGGCGAAGTTGCCGATCACCAGCGCCGTCACCGGCAGCGCCAGGTGCCAGAAGTAGTCGAGGACCTTGCCGCCCAGGCTCAATTCGTCGAAGTTGTTGGAGGTCAGGCCGCGCAGCGGGAACCAGTCCAGATAACTGCCGCCGGCAAACACCACGATCAACAGGATGGCGAACAGGAACGCCGGGATCGCATAGCCGACGATGATCGCCGAGCTGGTCCAGACATCGAAGTGGCTGCCGTGCCGCGTGGCCTTGGCGATCCCCAGCGGGATCGACACCAGGTACATGATCAGCGTGCTCCACAGCCCCAGCGAAATCGACACCGGCATCTTTTCCTTGATCAGGTCGATGACCTTGGCATCACGGAAGAAACTGTCACCGAAATCGAGCCGGGCGTAGTTCTTGACCATGATCCACAGCCGTTCCGGCGCCGACTTGTCGAAGCCGTACATGTGCTCGATTTCCTTGATCAGCGCCGGGTCCAGGCCTTGTGCGCCGCGATAGGCGGAGCCGGCCACCGACACTTCGGCACCGCCGCCGGCAATGCGACTGGTGGCGCCTTCGAAACCTTCGAGCTTGGCGATCATCTGTTCCACCGGCCCGCCGGGGGCGGCCTGGATGATCACGAAGTTGATCAGCAGAATGCCGAACAGGGTCGGGATGATCAGCAACAGTCGTCGCAGGATATACGCCAGCATCTGATTACTCCGTGCCCACAGGGTCGGCTTGCAGTTGGGTTTGCACTTCTACCGCCGGCTTCGTGTCGGGTTTGACCCACCAGGTATTAATGCCGATGTCGTACTTGGGGGAGACTTTCGGATGGCCGATGTGGTTCCAGTACGCCACGCGCCAGCTCTTGATGTGCCAGTTCGGTATCACGTAGTAACCCCATTGCAGCACGCGATCCAGCGCCCGGGCGTGGGCCACCAGGCTCTTGCGCGAGTCGGCGTTGATCAGACTCTCCACCAGGTGATCGACGATCGGGTCTTTCAGGCCCATGGAGTTGCGGCTGCTGGGCTTGTCGGCGGCAGCGCTCATCCAGAATTCCCGTTGTTCATTACCCGGTGAGTTGGACTGCGGGAAGCTGCCGACGATCATGTCGAAATCCCGCGAACGCACACGGTTGACGTATTGCGAGACGTCGACGCGGCGGATCACCAGGTCGATGCCCAGATCGGCGAGGTTGCGCTTGAACGGCAGCAACACCCGCTCGAATTCGGTCTGGGCCAGCAGGAACTCGATGACCACCGGTTTGCCGCGGGTGTCGACCATTTTGTCGTCGACGATCTTCCAGCCGGCCTCTTGCAGCAGCTGATAAGCCTCGCGTTGCTGCAGGCGGATCATGCCGCTGCCATCGGTTTTCGGGTTTTCGAAGGCTTCGCTGAACACCTGCGCCGGGAGCTGACGGCGGAACGGGTCGAGGATCGCCAGTTGATCGGCGTCCGGCAGGCCGGTGGCGGCCATTTCCGAGTTTTCGAAATAACTGCGGGTGCGCACGTAGGCGCTGTTGAACAATTGCTTGTTGGTCCATTCGAAGTCGAGCAACAGGCCCAGTGCCTGACGCACCCGGACGTCCTGGAACAGCGGACGGCGCAGGTTGAAGACGAAGCCCTGCATGCCGGTCGGGTTGCCGTTGGGGATCAGTTCCTTGACCAGTCGGCCCTCGGTGACGGCCGGGATGTTGTAGGCGTTGGCCCAGTTCTTCGCGGTCATTTCCAGCCAGTAGTCGAACTGCCCGGCCTTCAGGGCTTCCAGGGCGACGGTGTTGTCGCGGAAGTAGTCGGTGGTCATCACGTCGAAATTGTAGAACCCGCGATTGACCGGCAGGTCCTTGCCCCAGTAATCCTTGACCCGCTCGTAACGCACCGAACGCCCGGCCTTCACTTCGGCGACCCTGTACGGGCCGCTGCCCAGCGGGATTTCCAGGTTGCCCTTGTTGAAATCGCGGCTGGCCCACCAGTGTTTCGGCAGCACCGGCAACTGGCCGAGGATCAGCGGCAGTTCGCGATTGTTGTTGTGTTTGAACTTGAACAGCACCGTGAGCGGGTCTACGGCGACGGCTTCCTCGACATCGCTGTAGTAACCGCGAAACATCGGTGAACCTTCTTTCGTCAGGGTCTCGAAGCTGAACACCACGTCTTCGGCGCGTACCGGGTGGCCGTCATGGAAGCGTGCTTCCGGGCGCAGGTAGAAACGCACCCAGCTGTTGTCCGGAGCCTTTTCGATCTTGCCGGCGATCAAGCCGTATTCGGTGAACGGCTCATCGAGGCTGTGCCGGGTCAGGGTGTCGTAGATCTGCCCGACGTCATCGGCCGGCACCCCCTTGCTGATGAACGGATTGAGGCTGTCGAAGCCGCCGAAACCGGCCTGACGGAAAGTCCCGCCCTTGGGGGCATCGGGGTCGACGTAATCGAAATGCTTGAAGTCCGCCGGGTATTTCGGTGGCTCGTTGTACAGCGTCACGGCGTGCTGCGGGGCGGCGCAGGCCAGCCCGGCGAACAACAGGCCGCAAGCCTGCACGAGCAGGGTACGGATGGCGTTCATTGATCTTTCTCCGAAGATTTCAGCCACCACGCGCTCAGGCCCAGGGTATAGGGCGGCGTAGTGACGAAAGCGAACCGGTTGCGGTACGCCAGACGGTGATAATTGAGGTACCAGTTGGGAATGCTGTAGTGCTGCCAGAGCAGTACGCGGTCCAGCGCCTTGCCCGCGGCGACCTGTTCATCGCGGGTGCGGGCGGCGAGCAACTGCTCGAGCAGGTGGTCGACCACCGGGTTGGCGATACCCGCGTAATTCTTGCTGCCCTTGACCCCGACTTGACTGGAGTGGAAGTACTGCCACTGTTCCAGCCCCGGGCTCAGGGTCTGGTTGAGGGTCATCAGGATCATGTCGAAATCGAACTGATCCAGGCGCTGCTTGTACTGGGCGCGATCCACCGTGCGCAGGCGCGCGTCGATGCCGATGCTGTTGAGGTTCTCGATGTACGGCTGGAGGATGCGCTCCAGGTTCGGGTTGACCAGCAGCAGTTCGAAACTCAGCGGCTGGCCGGCAGCGTTCTGCAGGCGCTCGCCGTTGAGCTTCCAGCCGGCCTCGGCCAGCAGCGCCAGGGCCTTGCGCATGGTTTCCCGGGGAATGCCGCGCCCGTCGGTCTTTGGCAGCGTGAACGGCTCGGTGAACAGCCGCGCTGGCAGTTGATCCTTGTACGGCTTCAGCATCAGCCATTCGTGACCGACGGGCAGGCCGCTGGCGCTGAATTCGCTGTTCGGGTAGTAGCTGGTGGTGCGCTGGTAGGCATCGCTGAACAGCGCGCGGTTGGTCCACTCGAAGTCGAACATCAAACCCAGGGCTTCACGGGTCTTGACGTCCGCGAAGGTGGCTCGCCGGGTGTTCATGAACAGGCCCTGGCTTTGGGTCGGGATTTGATGCGGGATCTGCGCCTTGATCACGTCGCCACGGCGTACCGCAGGAAAGTTGTAACCGTTGGCCCAGTTCTTCGCCTGATGCTCGATATAGATGTCGAACTCGCCGGCCTTGAACGCTTCGAAGGCCACGTCGCTGTCGCGGTAGAACTCGACTTCCATGCGATCGAAGTTGTACTTGCCGCGATTGACCGGCAAATCCTTGCCCCAGTAATCCTTGACCCGCTCGAAAATCAACTGGCGCCCCGGCGTCACCGAGGTGATGCGGTACGGCCCGCTGCCCAGTGGCGGTTCGAAGGTGGTGGCCTTGAAGTCGCGCCCCTTCCAGTAATGCTGGGGCAGCACCGGCAACTCGCCCAGGCGCAGGATCAGCAACGGATTGCCCGAACGCTTCATGATGAACCGGATGCGCTGCGGGTTGAGGATGTCGACACGCGACACTTCCTGCAGCGCCGTGCGGTACAGCGGATGACCTTCCTTGAGCAGCGTTCGATAGGAGAACGCCACGTCATAAGCGGTGATCGGGGTGCCATCGTGGAAGCGTGCTTCCGGACGCAGGTTGAACACCACCCAGCTGCGATCTTCGCTGTATTCCACCGATTGCGCGATCAGGCCATAGCTCGACGCCGGTTCATCGCCGGACGGCGAGTACTGGCCGGTTCCGACCATCAGCGGTTCGTTCAGCTCGTTGATGCCGTACTGCAGGAAATTCGGGGTGGTGACCGGGCTGGTGCCCTTGAAAGTGTAGGGGTTGAGCGTATCGAAGGTGCCAAACGCCATCACCCGCAATGTGCCGCCCTTGGGCGCTTGCGGGTTGACCCAGTCGAAGTGGGTAAATCTGGCCGGGTACTTGAGCGTGCCGAACTGCGCATAACCGTGGCTTTCGGTGATCGTCGCGCTGACGGGGGAGCTCAAGGCCAGGCTGATCAGGAGCAGGAGGAGGGGACGCTTCAAGTCAGATCCGATCCAGGCGGCTTGGGCTTTGTGGGCCGTACAGTAACAGCTTGTATGGACAGGAAAAAGACAGGGGCCTGATGCGTGGTTGATTGTGGAAGTCGCCTGCCTCGACAGCGAAAAATGACAGACGAAAAAAAGCCCCTGAAATTCAGGGGCTCCGGGTCAGTGCGGCTGGTAGACGGTGAGCATCTGCCCAGGCTTGAGCGCCTTGCCGGCGCCCGGGTTCCAGCGCTTGAGATGCTGCATCTCGACGTTGAAGCGCTTGGCCACCACGTACAGCGTATCGCCGCGCTGGACCTTGTACTGGGTCTGCTGCTTGCTGTCATCCTTGCCTTTGGCCTTGGTGTTGGCCGCGATCACCGTGTTGATGCGACCGCCGGTCTTGCGCGCCGGGGTGCGTTTGGTGGTGTCCTGCATGACCAGGGTCTGGCCGACCTTGAGGTGCTTGCCGGTCAGCTTGTTCCAGCGTTGCAGGTCCTTGACCTCGACCTTGTTGGCCTTGGCGATGGAACCGAGGTTGTCGCCGCGCTTGACCCGGTAGGCACGCTTGAGCTGGGCGACTTCCGTCGGATCTGCGCCCTCGAACACCGGCTTCAGCGAGCGGGGACTGATCAGCTCTTCAGGACGCATGGTCTGCAGGCTGGCAGTCAGCAGTTGCGCCTTCGAGGTCGGCACCAGCAGATGCTGCGGGCCGTCAATGGTGGTGCGCTGCTTGAACGCCGGATTGAGCTGGAACAGCTCGTCTTCGTCGATGTTGGCCACCGCCGCGACCTTGGACAGGTCCATGCGCTGGTTGATTTCGACGACCTGGAAGTAAGGTTCGTTGGCGATCGGGTTGAGGTTGACCCCGTAGGCCTCAGGCGCCAGCACCACTTGCGAGAGAGCCAGCAGTTTCGGCACATAGGCCTGGGTTTCCGCCGGCAGCGGCAGGTTCCAGTAGTCGGTCGGCAAGCCCAGTCGTTCGTTGCGTTCGATGGCGCGGCTGACCGTGCCTTCGCCGGCGTTGTAAGCGGCCAGGGCCAGCAGCCAGTCGCCGTTGAACATGTCGTGCAGGCGGGTCAGGTAGTCCATCGCGGCAGTGGTCGAGGCGGTAATGTCGCGACGGCCATCGTAGAACCGGGTCTGACGCAGATTGAAAGAACGCCCGGTAGAAGGGATGAACTGCCACAGGCCCACCGCATCGGCGCGAGAATAGGCCATCGGGTTGTAGGCGCTCTCGATGACCGGCAGCAGCGCCAGTTCCAGCGGCATGTTGCGCTCTTCGAGGCGCTCGACGATGTAATGAATGTAGAGACTGCCGCGTTCGCCGGCGTTTTCGAGAAAGGACGGGTTACTGGCGAACCACAGGCGCTGTTGCTCGATGCGCGGGTTCACGCCCAGACCTTCCTGCAGTTGGAAACCGTTGCGCATGCGGGCCCAGATGTCCTGGGGCACCTGCGGGCTGGGCTTTTCGGACAACCAGATGGGTTTCTGCTTGGCTCGCGCAGCCATATTCGGCGTATGGGTCGCTTCAGTCTGCGGAGCATGGCTTGAACAGCCCGCCAGCGTGGCGGACACAGCCACCGCGATGGCTTGCGCCAGGCGGGTCAATGCGTCTGAATTGACGGACTTACGTATGGATGACGACATTGGCTGGAAGTAAGTTCCGGGCAAAAATGTCGGGCGATTCTAGAAAGCGCACCCCCTGCGGTCAACCGTTCAAGGTTTTTGTACCAAGTAGTGAACGGCTTAGAACTTATCTTTCCAGGCCCGCAGCGCCGCAAAAACCTCACTCGGCGCCCGGTTTTGAGCGCCGTTCCGTTCGTCCACTTTTTGTGTAACTAATGTTTCACTGGTACGCAGGAACGGGTTTGTGAGTTTTTCCAGGGCAATGGTCGAGGGCAAGGTCATGACGCCGTTCTGCCGCTGATGACCGACTTTTTCCAGACGGGCGGCAATGTCCGGGTTGCCCGGCTCCACGGCGGCGGCGAATTTCAGGTTGCTCAGGGTGTACTCGTGAGTGCAGTAGACCAGCGTGTCTTCCGGCAGGGCTGCCAGGCGACCGAGCGAGTGGTGCATTTGCTCCGGCGTGCCTTCGAACAAGCGGCCACAGCCGGCGGCGAACAGCGTGTCGCCGCAGAACAGCAGCCCGTGATGGTAATAGGCAATGTGTCCCAGGGTATGGCCGGGAACGGCGTAGACATCGAAATCCCAGCCGAGCACGCGGACTTTGTCATTGTCCTTGAGCGCGACGTCCCGCCCCGGGATGCTCTCACTGGCCGGCCCGTAGACCGTCGCTCCCGTGGCTTTCTTGAGCGCCTCGACACCGCCGACATGGTCGTGATGATGGTGGGTGATCAGAATGTCGCCCAACACCCAGCCCGGATGCGCGGTGAGCCACGCCTGTACGGGTGCGGCATCCCCCGGATCGACCACAGCGCAGCGCTGGGTGGCATGATCCTGTAACAACCAGATGTAGTTGTCGGTGAAGGCGGGCAGGGCACTGATCTGTATCATCTTCGGATTCGCCAAGCGGGTAACATTGGCGCATCTTAGAGGTTCCTGGCGTGTTGGAGAATGCAATGATCGATAAAGCGTTCGCTCAGGCCGATCCTGACTGGCTTGCGCTGATCGGGGCGGCCCGGGAATGGTTGTCCGGTCCCCTCGGGCAATTTCTGCTGGACGAAGAGCGGCGCATGCTCGAAGACGAGCTCGGCCGTTTTTTCGGCGGCTATCTGGTGCATTACGGTCCTTCCGCCGAAACACCGCCGTCGGCACCGCAAGTGCAGCGCAACGTTCGCCTCGGTGCACCGTTGCCGGGGGTGGAGATTGTCTGCGAAGAGCAGGCCTGGCCCTTGAGCGAACACGCCGCGGACGTGGTGGTGTTGCAGCATGGTCTGGACTTCTGTCTGTCGCCTCACGGCCTGCTGCGTGAAGCAGCCAGCAGTGTGCGCCCCGGCGGGCATCTGTTGATTGTCGGGATCAATCCCTGGAGTACCTGGGGCTTGCGTCATGTCTTCGCTCATGATGCCTTGCATCAGGCCCGCTGCATCTCGCCATCAAGGGTCGCCGACTGGCTCAACCTGCTGGGCTTCGCGCTGGAGAAACGCCGCTTCGGGTGCTATCGTCCGCCGCTTGCGTCACCCAAGTGGCAGGCCCGTCTGGCCGGCTGGGAACGCAAGGCCGGCGACTGGCAACTGGCGGGCGGCGGTTTCTATCTGCTGGTCGCGCGCAAGATCGTGGTCGGCCTGCGCCCTGTACGCCAGGAACGTCGCGAGCCGATGGGCAAGCTGATTCCACTGCCAATGGCCAAGGTCAATCGTCGCCGTATCGAACCGTAAACCTTCTTTTTATAGTGGCCGGGCCTGTCCCGGCCCCGGTCGTCGTCGATCCATGATCGGTGAGGCCACGCATTTTTCTGGATGGATTGGCATGAGCGAAAGCCTCGATAGTGTAGAACTGTTCACCGACGGCGCCTGCAAGGGCAACCCCGGCCCTGGTGGCTGGGGCGCCTTGCTGGTGTGCAAGGGCGTCGAAAAGGAACTGTGGGGCGGCGAAGCCAATACCACCAACAACCGTATGGAACTGCTCGGTGCGATCCGCGGCCTGGAAGCCCTCAAGCGTCCGTGCGAGGTTTTGCTGGTGACCGACTCGCAATACGTGATGAAAGGCATCAACGAATGGATGGCCAACTGGAAGAAGCGCGGCTGGAAAACCGCCGCCAAGGAGCCGGTCAAGAACGCCGACCTGTGGAAGGAACTGGACGAGCAGGTCAATCGCCACAAGGTCACCTGGAAATGGGTCCGCGGCCACATCGGCCACCACGGCAATGAGCGCGCCGACCAGCTGGCCAATCGCGGGGTGGATGAAGTACGCGGTTTGAAGCAGGGCTGATTACAGCATCAGTATGGCCTCCGCCAGCTGCAGGTCAGTGGCGGAGAGCTCCGGCAACAGGCTGCGAATCCGCTGGAGTGCCGCTTCCATCTGTACGCCACGAATGTCCCCGTCGCTGGCAACGAAGGCCGCCGCATCGTCCCTGGCGGCCAGCACGATCTTGTCGTCCTTGAACGAACCGCTGGTGCCTTTGCTGGAACTGAGTGTCAGGCTCAGGGTGATGTCGGTGCTGATGACGAAACTGGTGGGGTGTGCTTCAGTCATCAGCAGGCAGCCGCCGAGCAATAGAAACCGTGCAGTCTTCATGAGGTGTGCGAGTCCGTGAGAAACAGGCCGCGCACGCTAACAAGCCGGTTTGCCCCAGACTTTATGAAGATTGCTAATGATTGTTAAAAACTGCATGAGCGCCGATCACCCGGCGGGACGCGACGCGCGCCACCAGCGTGTTAACATCGCCGCTTTTGCACGATTGACCGTTGAGAGCTGAACACTAGATGGCCACCAGATCCGTTGTACTCGATACCGAAACCACCGGCATGCCGGTGACCGATGGTCACCGGATCATTGAAATCGGTTGCGTCGAGCTGATCGGTCGACGCCTGACGGGCCGGCACTTTCACGTCTACCTGCAACCGGATCGCGAAAGTGACGAGGGCGCGATCGGCGTCCACGGCATCACCAACGAGTTCCTTGTCGGCAAACCACGTTTCGCCGAAGTGGCCGACGAGTTCTTCGAATTCATCAACGGCGCGCAACTGATCATCCATAACGCGGCGTTCGACGTTGGCTTCATCAACAACGAATTCGCCCTGATGGGGCAGCACGATCGTGCCGACATCACGCAGCACTGCACGATCCTCGACACCCTGATGATGGCCCGGGAACGTCACCCGGGTCAGCGCAACAGCCTTGATGCCTTGTGCAAACGCTACGGCGTCGACAACTCCGGTCGTGAACTGCACGGCGCATTGCTCGACTCGGAGATTCTCGCCGACGTCTACCTGACCATGACCGGTGGCCAGACCAGCCTCTCGCTGGCGGGCAATGCCACTGACGGTGCGGGCGAGGGCGCGGACAACTCGGCCACCGAAATCCGTCGTCTGCCGGCGGATCGCAAGCCGGGGCGGATCATTCGCGCCACCGAAGCCGAGCTGGCGGAACATCAGGTGCGGCTGGAAATCATCGCCAAGTCCGCTGGTGCACCGGCCTTGTGGACGCAATTGCTGGAAGCCGAATCCCAGGCTTGAAGATCAAAGGATCGTCCGGCGGTGCTGACCGCCTTCGGACGATCCTTTTGTTTTTGGCAGTACTGACAACTGGCCACTCTCGCCACATCCGCTTCGACCTTCTACCCTGAGGACATTGGCAGACCACTCTCCGCCGCCTCAGGACGCCGTGCCCCCATGTACAAAGATCTGAAGTTTCCGGTGTTGATCGTTCATCGCGACATCAAGGCTGACACGGTTGCCGGCGAGCGCATTCGTGGCATCGCCCATGAACTGGAGCAGGAAGGTTTCAGCGTCGTTTCGGCCATGGACTACGCAGAGGGCAGGCTGGTCGCATCGACCCATCATGGTCTTGCGTGCATGTTGATCGCCGCCGAAGACGCGAGCGCCCATTCCCATCTGCTGCAGAACATGGCCGAACTGATCGGTCTGGCCCGTGTACGGGCGCCGGATCTGCCGATCTTTGCGCTGGGAGAGCAGGTCACGCTGGAGAACGCTCCGGCCGATGCCATGGCCGAGCTCAATCAGTTGCGCGGCATTCTCTATCTGTTCGAAGACACCGTGCCGTTTCTCGCCCGGCAGGTGGCGCGGGCCGCGCGCAAGTATCTGGACGGGTTGCTGCCGCCGTTCTTCAGGGCGCTGGTGCAGCATACGGCCGATTCCAACTACTCCTGGCACACCCCGGGACATGACGGTGGGGTGGCGTATCACAAGAGCCCGGTGGGGCAGGCGTTTCACCAGTTTTTCGGGGAAAACACCCTGCGCTCGGACTTGTCGGTGTCGGTGCCGGAGCTGGGTTCGCTGCTCGATCACACCGGCCCACTGGCCGAGGCCGAAGCGAGAGCCGCGCGCAATTTCGGCGCCGATCACACCTTTTTCGTGATCAATGGCACCTCGACCGCCAACAAGATCGTCTGGCACTCCATGGTCGGGCGCGATGATCTGGTGCTGGTGGATCGCAACTGTCACAAGTCGGTGCTGCACGCGATCATCATGACCGGCGCGATTCCGCTGTACCTGTGCCCGGAACGCAACGAACTGGGGATCATCGGGCCGATTCCGCTGAGCGAATTCAGCCGCGAATCGATTCAGGCCAAGATCGATGCGAGCCCGTTGACCCAGGGCCGCGAGCCGAAAGTCAAACTCGCGGTGGTCACCAACTCCACTTACGACGGCCTGTGTTACAACGCCGAATTGATCAAGCAGAACTTGGGCAACAGCGTCGAGGTGCTGCATTTCGATGAAGCCTGGTACGCCTACGCGGCGTTTCACGAATTCTTTGCCGGACGCTACGGCATGGCCACTTCGCGCAGCGCCGACAGTCCGCTGGTGTTCACCACCCATTCCACCCATAAATTGCTGGCGGCGTTCAGCCAGGCCTCGATGATTCATGTGCAGGACGGCGGAGCCCGGCAACTGGACCGAGACCGGTTCAACGAAGCATTCATGATGCACATCTCGACGTCGCCGCAGTACAGCATCATTGCATCACTGGATGTGGCCTCGGCCATGATGGAAGGCCCGGCCGGGCGTTCGCTGTTGCAGGAAACCTTCGATGAGGCCCTGAGCTTTCGTCGGGCGCTGGCCAACCTGCGTGGACACATCGACGCCAGTGACTGGTGGTTCTCGATCTGGCAGCCACCGGGTGTCGAGGGCATTGACCGGGTGCAGACCGAAGACTGGCTGCTGAAACCCGAGGCGGACTGGCATGGTTTTGGCGAGGTCAGCGATGACTACGTGTTGCTCGATCCGATCAAGGTCACTCTGGTGATGCCTGGCTTGACCGCTGGCGGCGCATTGAGCGACAGGGGTATTCCGGCAGCGGTGGTCAGTCGTTTTCTGTGGGAGCGCGGGCTGGTGGTGGAGAAAACCGGGCTGTACTCGTTCCTGGTGCTGTTCTCCATGGGCATCACCAAAGGCAAATGGAGCACGCTGTTGACCGAGCTTCTGGAGTTCAAGCGCAGCTACGACGCCAACGTCAGTCTCGATACTTGCCTGAAGTGTGTCGCCCAGGAGGATCCGGTGCGCTACCGCGGCATGGGCCTGCGCGATCTGTGCGACCAGCTCCACGCCTGTTATCGCAGCAATGCCACCGCCAGGCACCTCAAACGCATGTACACCGTGCTGCCCGAAATCGCCATGAAACCGGCCCATGCCTATGATCAACTGGTGCGCGGCGAAGTCGAGGCGGTACCGATCGATGAGCTGGAAGGACGGGTTGCAGCGGTGATGCTGGTGCCTTACCCGCCGGGAATTCCGCTCATCATGCCCGGCGAACGTTTTACCGAAGCCACTCGGTCGATCATCGATTACCTGAAATTTGCCCGTACGTTCGACGCGAGCTTTCCGGGGTTCGTGGTCGATGTGCACGGACTGCAACACGAAGACGAGGGCAATGGACGGCACTACACCGTCGATTGCGTCAAGGAATGAGGGCGTTTACCAACATGCAACCGGTCATGAATCCAAAATCCCCGAGGCTGTCCGTGCGTGTCGCCGATGACGGCTTTGCCGCCTATATCTGGAGCAGTGATTTCAGTTTCGAGGTCGCCGCCTATGGCGCGGCCGAGATCGGCAAGCCCGTCGTGCAGTGGGGCGTGACGCCGATCGTGCCGTATCGCAAGTGCTACGGCATCGATCCCGAAGAGTTCAGCAGTTTTCGCGATGCCGCTGACAGTGCGATTTTCATGGCGTATCTGGAAGACCAGCCGGTAGGGCATCTGGTGATCAGCACCAACTGGAACGGTTTCGCCCATATCGATGAGCTGGCGGTGCATGCGCCGGCAAGGCGCCATGGTGTGGCGAAAGCGTTGCTGGACGTCGCTCAGTTCTGGAGCCGCAAGAAAAAGCTGCCGGGGATCATGCTCGAAACCCAGAACAACAACCTCGGTGCCTGTCGCCTGTATGAGCGTTGCGGTTATGTGATCGGTGGCATCGATCATCTGCGTTATCGCGGCATCGACCCGAACACCGCCGAAGTGGCGTTGTTCTGGTATCGACTGTTCGACAATCCGCTGGAAAACCCGATCAGCTCGCCAGCATCGCCTCGGCTTGTTCCGTGACGATACCCAGCAATGTCTGGACTGCCGATGTCGGCGGCGTGTGCTTGAAGGTCAGTGCATAGAGGCTGATCGGCACCGCCGGTGACAACGGGCAAGTGTCGATTCCACTGGCCCGTGCACCCAGTGCGGTGAACGGGTCGACGATGGCCAGGCCTTCACCGGCCTCGACCATGCTGCGCATCATCTGGTGGGTCTGTACCCGGGTGTGGATGCTCGGCGCCGGGCGCAGCGCCTGGAGTTTATGCTCCAGTGCCGGGCTCAACGGGTCCTGGCCTTCGAGGCCGACCATCGCCTGGCCCGCCAGATCCTGCAGCGAAATGTACTTTTGCTTCGGTTGCAGCCAGCCGTGGGGCGCCAGCAATTGCAGCTTGCCTTGCGCCAATACCTGGCAATGGATATCAGGGTGTTCCGGGTCGTGCAGGCTCAGTCCCAGATCGCTCTCACGCAGCAACAGACTGCGAACGATTTGGCGGGTAGGCTCGCTGAGCAGGGTGCAAGGGACGTCCGGCAGACGTCGACGCAATGCCGCGAGACTTTGCGGCAACAGCTGTTGGGCCAGCGGCGGGGTGCCGATGATGCGCAGTGGCGGGGCGAGGTATTGCTTGAGGCTGCTGGCAAGTCGTTGCACCGGTTCCAGCGCGTCATAGATACGGGCGATCTCGACTTGCAGTGCACGGGCTTCGGCAGTGGCCTGAAGGCGCCCGCGTACGCTGGCGAACAGCATGAACCCGAGCTGACCTTCGGCTTCGCGCAACCGCGCTTCGACATCGGCCGTCGGCAATTGCAGCCATTCGGCGGCGGTGCCCACGTGCCCGGTCTGCAAAAGCGCCTGAATCACCTCGATATGACGTAAACGCATGCGTGAAGTCCATGTCCGGCCGTTGGGGTCAGTGGCTGAATCCTACCCCAACTCGGCGCGGATGACTTCTGCTCATAGCGATCGGTTATGAAGCGATCGACGGCTCAGGCTCGCGGATCAGCGTGATGCCCGATTGCACCAGCAGAAACTCGTTGTCGTCGATTTTATTGACCCGATCGCCAATCGCCAGTTTGTAGGTGGTAACAGGCTCCATGCCGGTGAATCCGTCTGCCGACGGGTTGGACTCCTGGAACTCATGCACGGAATAAACGCGGCCTTCCGCATCTCTTGCATGGAACTGACCGACGAGTACTGCTGCCATCTGCTTAGAACCTCTGGAGATAAAACGCTGGATTTGCGGCTTGGTAGACCGCCATCAAGCTCGGTAAGTTTTCCTGCAGGAAAAAAATAATCCAGACCCGGGAAATATCTTTCGGCGTCTGGTGGAATCATCGTCGGATCATCTATAACTACAGGCTCCTCCCACGGACAGTCGAGAGTCTTCCCATGAGCAATGTCTATAACGTCGCGGTAGTGGTTGGCAGCCTGCGTAAAGCTTCGATCAATCGCAAGGTCGCGCTGGCGCTGGCGGAACTGGCACCGGCCAACCTCAAGCTGAACATTGTGGAAATTGGCGATCTGCCACTCTATAACGAAGACATCGACGGCGATTCGCCGCCGGCAGCCTACAGCACTTTTCGCCAACAAGTGGCGTCATCCGACGCGGTGCTGTTTGTCACTCCGGAGTACAACCGTTCGGTGCCGGCGCCGCTGAAAAACGCCATTGACGTCGGCTCTCGGCCTTATGGCAAGAGTGTCTGGGGTGGCAAGCCGGGGGCGGTGATCAGTGTCTCGCCGGGTGCCATTGGCGGTTTCGGTGCCAACCAGCATTTGCGCCAGTCCTTCGTTTTTCTCAACGTGCCCTGCATGCAGCAGCCGGAAGCCTACCTGGGCGGCGCCGGTACGGCGTTCGATGAGTCAGGCAAACTGAACGAGTCGGTCAAACCGTTCCTGCAAAACTTCATCAATGCCTATGGCGAGTGGGTTGCGCAACACAAGAAGTGATCCGCTGATTTTTCTGACAAGATAACGACCCTGTGGGAGCGAGCCTGCTCGCGATGGCGGTGTATCAGCTGACACTTCAGTTGAATGACACATTGCAATCGCGAGCAGGCTCGCTCCCACAGGTTTTTCGTGTGGTTTGATGTCTCCCCAAACTTTATTGAAGGCTGTCGCGAATGCTTGCTGCGTCATTGATTTTCCTGCTGACCATTACCCTGGTGATCTGGCAACCCAAAGGCCTCGGGGTCGGTTGGAGTGCGACCTTCGGAGCGATTCTGGCGCTGATTTTCGGTGTGGTGCACCTGAGCGACATTCCGCTGGTGTGGCAGATCATCTGGAACGCCACTGGCACTTTCGTAGCGCTGATCATCATCAGTCTGTTGCTCGATGAGGCGGGCTTCTTTGCCTGGGCCGCGTTGCACGTGGCGCGGTGGGGGCGGGGCAGCGGGCGCAAGCTGTTTGCCTTCATGGTGTTGCTCGGTGCGCTGGTGTCGGCGTTGTTCGCCAATGATGGCGCGGCGTTGATCCTCACACCGATCGTGATTTCGATGCTGCTGGCCCTGCGTTTTTCGCCAGCGGCGACGCTGGCGTTCGTCATGGGGGCGGGGTTCATCGCCGATACCGCGAGCCTGCCGCTGGTGGTGTCGAACCTGGTCAACATCGTCTCGGCCGACTTTTTCCACATCGGATTCAATCGCTATGCGGCCGTGATGGTGCCGGTTAACTTCATCAGCGTCGCGGCCACACTGGCGGTGTTGTTGTGGTTCTTCCGCCGTGACATCCCCGGGACTTACGACCCTGAACAGCTCGAACATCCGGAAACGGCCATTCACGACAAGGCCACGTTCTACGCCGGTTGGGCAGTGTTGTTGATTCTGCTGGTGGGCTGTTTTGCCCTGGAGCCGCTGGGCATTCCGATCAGCGCCATTTCAGCCGTGTGCGCGGCGTTGCTGCTGGGTATCGCCGCCCGCGGGCACAGAATATCCACGCGCAAGGTCATGAAAGAGGCACCGTGGCAGATCGTGATTTTCTCCCTGGGCATGTATCTGGTGGTCTACGGTCTGCGCAATGCCGGGCTGACGGATCACTTGGCCGGATGGCTGGATGCCTTCGCCGGGTACGGCGTGTGGGGCGCAGCCATGGGAACCGGCGTGCTGACGGCGTTGCTGTCGTCGATCATGAACAATCTGCCGACGGTGCTGATCGGCTTGCTCTCGATCGATGCGAGTCAGGCGACCGGTGTGGTGAAGGAAGCGATGATCTACGCCAACGTGATCGGCAGCGACCTGGGGCCCAAGATCACCCCGATCGGCAGTCTCGCGACCTTGCTCTGGCTGCATGTGCTGGAGCGCAAGGATATCCGGATTGGCTGGGGTTACTACTTCAAGGTCGGGATTGTGCTGACGGTGCCGGTGTTGCTGGTGACACTGGCGGCATTGGCTGTGCGGCTTTCCATTTAGACCGGGTTGATCCCTTCGCGAGCCTGCTCGCGAAGAGGGCGGCACAGAACTCAGGTCTGACCGGGCACGTTTGGCCACAGATCCGAAACCAGAAACAGCCGCTCGGCCTCTTCCCATTCACCCCGGGCATTTTCCGTCAGGCGCACCATCAACTGTGCCGGGGCCAGCGGTTCCAGTGCATCGAGCCAGGCCCGCAACTGCTCGTGACTCCAGGCCTGATCTGCCGGGTAGTGCGCTGGCGCCAGCCACGCATGGCGGGGCAGGGGTTGCCAGCGTCCGGCCGGGCGCTGGGCGACAAACGCCGGCCAATCCTTTTGATGCAGCCAGCTGCCGCGCAGATGCTGCGGATGCGCGCCGCTCGGGGGTTCCGATTGCCCGGGCCACGGATACAGCAGATAACCGCCCAGCCACAATTGCGCACTGAATGACTCGATATCCAGCGCCGCCAGGGCTTCCCGGCTTTCCGGGCGGGCGGAAATCGGCAACTGGTGTTGGCTCAGATGGGCCAGTTTGCGGTCCAGTCGATCATGGCAGCCGGGGCCAAGCCACCGCGCCGGATCATGCCCGTTGCCGTCCTGCGGACCGAGGTAGAGCTTGATCGCCAGTTCCAGATGATGCACCCCGTCGCGGTCACGCAGCAGCATGTCGAGTTCGCCGAGGGTGTGGCCTTCGCGGCGGATCGGCAGGTTGGCGGCGATCAGTTCGATCCCGGGCGCCTGCTCCACGGCAAACTGCCAGAGCCGTTCGTAATAGAGACCCAGGCGCCGGGTACGGGCCTGGGACAACCATTGCAGAAGGCCATAGCTGTCACGATCGAGACGATGCAGCCAGTGCGCCAGTCGCTCAGGGTCATGCACCCAGTCGCTGCCCGCCAGCGGATGACGTTGCGGCCACGGCGTGGCGGCGAGCATCGGCGGGGCAAGGATCACCCACGCCAGATCGCGCACTTCAGGGTGGCGCAACTGGTGGGGCAACTGGAGCAAATCAGGAAACAGGATCATCTTGCGAGCATAGCCTTAAACGCAGGCGCACTCTTGGGCTGAAAGGGTTTTGTCTATCCGGCGCTTTCGCCCATAATCGTCGTTTTCGCCGCCGCAGCCCCTCGCAGGAGTCCCATGGAGCAATTTCGTAATATCGGCATCATCGGTCGCCTGGGCAGTTCCCAGGTGCTGGATACCGTCCGCCGACTGAAACGCTTTCTGCTCGACCGTCACCTGCATGTGATCCTCGAAGACACCATCGCCGAAGTCCTGCCCGGCCATGGCCTGCAAACCTCGTCGCGCAAGATGCTTGGCGAAGTCTGCGACATGGTCATCGTCGTCGGCGGTGATGGCAGCCTGCTCGGCGCGGCCCGGGCACTGGCCAGACACAATATCCCGGTACTCGGGATCAACCGTGGCAGTCTCGGCTTTCTCACCGACATTCGTCCCGACGAGCTGGAAATCAAGGTCGCGGAGGTGCTCGACGGCCACTATCTGGTGGAAAACCGTTTCCTGCTGCAGGCCGAAGTCCGTCGTCACGCCGAAGCCATCGGCCAGGGCGACGCGCTGAACGATGTGGTGCTGCACCCCGGCAAATCGACGCGGATGATCGAGTTCGAGCTGTACATCGACGGCCAGTTCGTCTGCAGCCAGAAGGCCGACGGCCTGATCGTCGCCACGCCGACCGGTTCCACCGCGTACGCGCTGTCCGCCGGCGGCCCGATCATGCATCCCAAGCTCGACGCTATTGTGATTGTGCCGATGTACCCCCATACCTTGTCGGGCAGACCGATCGTGGTCGATGGCAACAGTGAGCTGAAAATCGTCGTGTCCAAAGATATGCAGATCTACCCGCAGGTGTCCTGCGACGGGCAGAACCACTTCACCTGCGCGCCGGGCGACACCATCACCGTCAGCAAGAAAGCGCAGAAGCTGCGGCTGATCCATCCGCTCGACCACAATTACTATGAAGTCTGCCGCACCAAGCTTGGCTGGGGCAGCAGGTTGGGTGGTGGAGGCGACTGATGCTCGATCCTGCGCGCAGTTATGACCTGATCGGTGACGTGCACGGATGCGCCCTGACCCTGGAACACCTGCTGGACCGTCTCGGTTACCACAAGCAGGGCGGGGTCTGGCGACATCCATCGCGCATGGCCGTGTTCGTCGGCGACATCATCGACCGTGGCCCGCGGATCCGCGAGGCGCTGCACATCGTCCACGACATGGTCGAGGCCGGTCAGGCCTTGTGCATCATGGGCAACCACGAATTCAACGCGCTGGGCTGGAGTACACCGGCACCGCCCGGCAGCGGCAAGCAGTTCGTGCGCGAGCACACACCGCGCCATGCCCGGTTGCTGCATGAAACCCTGACCCAATTCGAACAGCATCCCGGTGACTGGCACGACTTCCAGCGATGGTTCTATGAACTGCCGCTGTTCGTCGACGCCGGTCGCTTCCGGGTGGTGCATGCCTGTTGGGATGCCGGCCTGATCGAGCCGTTGCGTGCATTGTTCCCTGATGGCTGCGTCGACGAGCACTTTCTCCAGGCATCGGCGGTGCCGGGCAGTTTCGCCTGCACCGTGTTCGATCGCCTGCTGCGCGGCACCGACATGCGCCTGCCGGATGGTCTGACCATGACCAGTGGCGACGGTCTGGTGCGTTCGTTCTTCCGTACCAAGTTCTGGGAAGACGATCCGCAGACCTACGGCGATATCGTGTTCCAGCCCGACGCCCTGCCGGAACCGGTGGCGCAGAAGCCGCTGACGACCACCGAAAAGAATTCCCTGCTGCGCTACGGCGTCGATGAGCCGTTACTGTTCGTCGGCCACTACTGGCGCAGCGGCAAACCGGCGCCGATCCGCCCGAACCTCGCGTGCCTGGACTACAGCGCCGTGCTCTACGGCAAACTGGTGGCCTATCGTCTGGATCAGGAGACGCGCCTGGATCCGCATAAATTTGTCTGGGTCGATGTCGAGCGGCCGGAGGTGCTGCGATGAGCGCGGTAGCGGTATTGCGTCTGCCATTGGCGGTGGACCTGAGCGGGTTTGTCAAACTGCTGCAACGCATGCAGGTGCCGCATCGCGTGAGCGAAGAATCGGGCGAGCAGGTGCTGTGGGTACCGTCGGAAATCAGCGAAGACGTGCGCTCGCTGTATGAGCGCTTCCCGGCAGGTGATCCGGATCAGCAACTGGACATTCCGGTGGCACCGACCTTCAAACGGCCAGGCTTCGCCGAGCAACTGAAACATGCCAGGGCCACCGGCTTCATCCTGTTGCTGAGCCTGCTGGTCGGCGGTCTGACGTATCTGGGCGACAACCTCGACACGATGCGCTGGCTGACCTTTCTCGATTTTCGTGTGGTCGGCGACTACATCCATTTCACCTCACTGGCCGACAGCCTGGCGGCGGGGCAGTGGTGGCGGCTGTTCACTCCCATGCTGATCCATTTCGGCATCCTTCATCTGGCCATGAATGGCATGTGGTATTGGGAGCTGGGGCGGCGCATCGAGTCGCGCCAGGGCAGCATCAACCTGATCGGTCTGACGCTGCTGTTCAGCCTCGTGTCCAACTATGCGCAATTTGCCTGGGGCGGCCCGAGCCTGTTCGGCGGCCTGTCCGGTGTGCTTTACGGGTTGCTCGGCCATTGCTGGATCTTCCAGCTGCTGGCGCCGAACCCGGCCTATCGCCTGCCGCGAGGCGTGCTGGTGATGATGCTGGTGTGGTTGCTGGTGTGCATGTCCGGGCTGATCTCGGCCATCGGCTTCGGCCAGATCGCCAACGCTGCCCATGTCGGCGGGTTACTCATCGGATGCTTCACCGGTTTGTTGGGCGGTTTGTACAACCGCCGTAAACTGGCCGCCTGATTTTTTGAATAAAGAGCACGGAGACCCTGATGTCCTCTTTTAATGACCTGATCAAGAACATCACCCCGGATATCTACCAGAGCCTGAAACTGGCCGTGGAAATCGGCAAATGGTCCGACGGTGGCAAGCTCACCGCCGAACAGCGTGAGCTGTCGCTGCAGGCGATGATCGCCTGGGAAATCCAGAACCTGCCCGAGGAAGAGCGCACCGGTTACATGGGCCCGCAGGAGTGTGCGTCGAAGTCGATCGAAGTGCCGAACATCCTGTTCAAGTCGGACGCCATCCATTGATCGAGATTGGCCGCGGTGCAATCAGCAAAATGTCGGCGCGCCTGGACGGGCCGAACGTGCAATACGCGTTTCGTCTGGATGACGTCGAGGTGCCGGTCAACCCGTTGATCGGCACCACGGTGCGTCTGGAATACCTGGGGGCGATTCATTGCACCCATTGCGGGCGCAAGACCAAAACCAGTTTCAGTCAGGGTTACTGCTACCCATGCATGACCAAGCTGGCCCAGTGCGACGTGTGCATCATGAGCCCGGAACGCTGCCACTTCGAGGCCGGCACCTGCCGGGAGCCGGAGTGGGGCGAGAAGTTCTGCATGACCGACCACGTCGTCTACCTGGCCAACTCGTCGGGGATCAAGGTCGGCATCACTCGCGCAACCCAACTGCCGACCCGCTGGCTCGACCAGGGCGCGAGCCAGGCCCTGCCGATAATGCGCGTTTCCACGCGGCAGCAATCGGGCTTCGTCGAAGACCTGTTCCGCAGCCAGGTGGCGGACAAAACCAACTGGCGCGCCTTGCTCAAGGGCGATGCGGCGGCGGTGGATCTGGCACAGGTACGTGATCAACTGTTCGACAGCTGCGCCGAAGGCCTGCAAGGCTTGCAGGACCGTTTCGGTCTGCAGGCGATTCAGCCGGTTACTGGTGTCGAGCCGCTGGAAATCCGTTACCCGGTCGAGCAATACCCGGCCAAAATCGTCAGCTTCAACCTGGACAAGAACCCGATTGCCGAAGGCACGCTGCTGGGGATCAAGGGCCAGTACCTGATCTTCGACACCGGCGTGATCAACATTCGCAAGTACACGGCCTATCAGCTCGCCGTGCATCAATAAGGACTTCAGCATGCGCACCGAACAACCGAAGATGATTTACCTGAAGGACTATCAGGCCCCCGAGTACCTGATCGATGAAACACACCTGACCTTCGAGTTGTTCGAGGACCACAGTCTGGTCCACGCGCAACTGGTGATGCGCCGCAACCCGGCCCGTGGCCCGGGCCTGCCGCCGCTGGTGCTCGATGGCCAGCAGCTGGAACTGCTGTCGGTGACCCTGGCGGACCAGGAACTGAGCGCTGCCGACTACCAATTGACCGAGAATCACCTGACGCTGCAGCCGAAGAGTGAAACCTTCACGGTCGACACCAGCGTCCGCATCCACCCGGAAACCAACACCGCGCTGGAAGGCCTGTACAAGTCCGGCACGATGTTCTGCACCCAGTGCGAGGCTGAAGGTTTCCGCAAGATCACCTATTACCTCGACCGCCCGGACGTGATGAGCAAGTTCACCACCACGGTGGTCGCCGAGCAGCACAGCTATCCGGTGCTGCTGTCCAACGGCAACCCGATCGCCAGCGGCCCCGGCGAAGACGGCCGGCACTGGGCGACCTGGGAAGACCCGTTCATGAAACCGGCGTACCTGTTCGCGCTGGTGGCCGGTGACTTGTGGTGCGTCGAAGACTCTTTCACCACCATGACCAACCGCAACGTGGCGCTGCGCATTTATGTCGAGCCGGAAAACATCGACAAGTGCCAGCACGCCATGAACAGCCTGAAGAAGTCGATGCGCTGGGACGAAGAGGTCTACGGTCGCGAGTACGATCTGGACATCTTCATGATCGTCGCCGTGAACGACTTCAACATGGGGGCCATGGAGAACAAGGGCCTCAACATCTTCAACTCCAGCGCCGTGCTGGCCCGCGCCGAAACCGCTACCGATGCCGCGCACCAGCGGGTCGAGGCGATCGTCGCCCACGAATACTTCCACAACTGGTCGGGCAACCGCGTGACCTGCCGCGACTGGTTCCAGCTGTCGCTGAAGGAAGGCTTCACCGTATTCCGTGATGCCGGTTTCTCCTCCGACATGAACTCGGCCACGGTCAAGCGCATCCAGGACGTGGCATACCTGCGTACCCACCAGTTCGCTGAAGATGCCGGCCCGATGGCCCATGCCGTGCGCCCGGACAGCTTCATCGAGATTTCCAACTTCTACACCCTGACCGTGTACGAAAAGGGCTCGGAAGTGGTCGGCATGATCCACACCCTGCTGGGCGCCGAAGGCTTCCGCAAGGGCAGCGACCTGTACTTCGAACGCCACGACGGCCAGGCCGTGACCTGCGACGATTTCGTCAAGGCCATGGAAGATGCCAACGGCGTCGACCTGACCCAGTTCAAACGCTGGTACAGCCAGGCCGGTACACCGCGTCTGGCGGTGAGCGAGTCTTACGATGCCGCCGCTAAAACCTACAGCCTGACCTTCCGTCAGAGTTGCCCGGAAACTCCGGACAAGGTTGAAAAACTGCCGTTCGTGATTCCGGTGGCACTGGGCCTGCTCGACAGCCAGGGCAACGAAATCGCCCTGCGCCTGGCCGGTGAAGCCTCGGCTCAGGGGACTTCGCGGGTGATCTCGGTTACCGAAGCCGAGCAGACCTTCACCTTCGTCGACATCGCCGAACAGCCGCTGCCGTCCTTGCTGCGTGGTTTCTCGGCACCGGTCAAACTGAGTTTCCCGTACAACCGCGATCAACTGATGTTCCTGATGCAGCACGACAGCGACGGCTTCAATCGCTGGGATGCCGGTCAGCAACTGTCGGTGCAGGTGCTGCAGGAACTGATCGCCCAACAACAGAAGGGCGAAAGCCTGGTACTCGATCCACGCCTGATTTCGGCCCTGCGAACCGTGCTGGCTGACCAGACCCTGGATCAGGCGATGGTCGCGGAAATGCTCTCGCTGCCGAGCGAAGCGTATCTGACCGAAATCAGCGAAGTCGCCGACGTGGATACCATCCATACCGCCCGCGAATTCGCCCGTCAGCAACTGTCGGATAACCTGTTCGAAGCCTTGTGGCTGCGTTATCAGGCCAACCGCGATCTGTCGAAAAAGACCCCGTATGTGGCCGAAGCCGAGCATTTCGCCCGTCGTGCGTTGCAGAACATTGCGCTGTCGTACCTGATGCTCAGCGGCAAGCCTGAAGTGCTGGCGGCAACGCTGGAGCAGTTCGACACCTGTGACAACATGACCGAACGCCTCACCGCGCTGGCGGTGCTGGTCAACTCGTCGTTCGAGGACGAGAAGGCCAAGGCCCTGGCCAGTTTCGCCGAGCACTTCAAGGACAATCCGCTGGTCATGGATCAATGGTTCAGCGTGCAGGCCGGCAGCACCTTGCCGGGTGGTCTGGAGCGTGTGAAAGCCCTGATGCAGCACCCGGCGTTCAACATCAAGAACCCGAACAAGGTGCGTGCGCTGGTCGGTGCGTTCGCCGGGCAGAACCTGATCAACTTCCACGCGGCAGACGGTTCCGGTTATCGCTTCCTCGCCGATCTGGTGATCGAGCTGAACGGCTTCAACCCGCAGATCGCCTCGCGTCAACTGGCGCCGCTGACTCGCTGGCGCAAGTACGACAGCGCTCGTCAGGGGTTGATGAAGGCGGAACTGGAGCGGATTCTTGCTTCGGGTCAGCTGTCCAGTGATGTGTACGAAGTGGTCAGCAAAAGCCTTGCCTGAAGCTGTTTCCGGGCAATAAAAAACGCCGCTCGATGGAGCGGCGTTTTTGTGGGTGGATGAAAACTATTTGCGCAGATCAAACCGATCCAGATCCATCACCTTCGCCCACGCGGCAACGAAGTCGTTGACGAACTGTTCCTTCGCATCGGAACTTCCATAGACCTCGGCCAGTGCCCGCAGTATTGCGTTGGAACCGAACACCAGATCGACCCGCGTCCCCGTCCATTTCACATCGCCGGTCTTGCGGTCGCGACCTTCGAACTCATCCGCTGCCTTGGACGTCGGTTTCCATTCCACGCCCATGTCCAGCAGGTTGCGGAAGAAGTCGTTGGTCAGGGTGCCGGGCTTGTCGGTGAACACGCCGTGCTTCGTTTTGCCGACATTGGTGTCCAGCACCCGCAGACCGCCGATCAGCACGGTCATTTCCGGTGCCGAAAGGGTCAGCAATTGCGCCTTGTCGATCAGCAATGCCTCGGCCGGCACACGATAGGTGCTGGCGGCGTAGTTGCGGAAACCATCGGTATGCGGCTCAAGGAAACCGAACGACTCGACGTCGGTCTGCTCCTGACTCGCATCCGTCCGCCCCGGATTGAACGGCACGGTCACCGTGTGTCCGGCGCTTTTCGCCGCGTGTTCGACCCCGGCGTTACCGGCCAGTACGATCAGATCCGCCAGCGAGACTTTCTTGCCTGATGTGCCGCTGTTGAACTCGTTCTGAATGCCTTCGAGGACTTTCAGCACCTTGTCCAGTTGCTCGGGCTGATTGGCCTGCCAGAACCGCTGGGGTGCCAGACGCAGACGTCCGCCGTTGGCGCCGCCGCGTTTGTCCGAGCCCCGGAAGGTCGAGGCAGCGGCCCAGGCAGTGGAGACCAGTTCCGAAACGGACAGCCCCGACGCCAGTACTTTGCCTTTGAGTGCCCTGATATCACTGTCGTCGATCAGCGGATGGCTGGCTTCGGGAATCGGGTCTTGCCACAACAGCTCTTCCTGCGGCATTTCCGGCCCGAGATAACGTGACAGCGGGCCCATGTCACGGTGAATCAACTTGTACCAGGCACGGGCAAAGGCATCGGCCAGTTGATCGGGATTGGCCAGAAAACGCCGCGAAATTTTCTCGTAGGCCGGGTCGAAACGCAGCGCCAGGTCGGAGGTGAGCATCCTCGGGTCGATGCGCTTGTTCGGGTCGTGGGCATGGGGAATGGTGCCGGCTCCGGCGCCGTTTTTCGGTTTCCACTGATGGGCACCGGCCGGGCTCTTGGTCAGTTCCCATTCGAAGCCAAACAGGTTTTCCAGGTAGTTGTTGCTCCATTTGGTCGGGGTGGTGGTCCAGGTCACTTCCAGGCCGCTGGTGATGGTGTCCGCACCTTTGCCGCTGCCGAAGCTGTTTTTCCAGCCCAGGCCCTGAAGTTCAAGGCCGGCGGCTTCCGGTTCCGGGCCCACGTTATCGGCCGGGCCGGCGCCGTGGGTCTTGCCGAAAGCGTGACCGCCGGCGATCAGCGCCACGGTTTCCTCGTCATTCATGGCCATGCGGCCGAAGGTTTCACGGATGTCGCGGGCCGAAGCCACCGGATCGGGATTGCCCTCGGGGCCTTCGGGGTTCACGTAGATCAGGCCCATCTGCACGGCGGCCAGCGGGTTTTCCAGATTGCGCTCGCCCTGATTGGTGCGACTCTGTTCATGGCCGTGCTCGGCCGGTTCGGCCACCAGCGTGCCATCGCCCGGTTCCTGCATGGCTTCGGGGTGTTTTCCGTAACGGGTGTCACCGCCCAGCCAGGTGGTTTCCGAACCCCAGTACACATCTTCGTCCGGCTCCCAGACATCGGGACGTCCCCCGGAGAATCCGAAGGTCTTGAAGCCCATGGATTCCAGTGCGACGTTGCCGGTGAGGACGATCAGGTCAGCCCAGGAAATGTTGCGGCCGTATTTCTGCTTGATCGGCCACAGCAGGCGCCGGGCCTTGTCGAGGCTGACGTTGTCCGGCCAGCTGTTGAGCGGGGCAAAGCGTTGCTGGCCGGAGCCGGCGCCACCACGGCCGTCAGCGGTGCGATAGGTGCCGGCGCTGTGCCAGGCCATGCGGATGAAGAGCGGGCCGTAGTGGCCGAAGTCGGCGGGCCACCAGTCCTGGGAGTCGGTCATCAATGCCGTCAGGTCTCGCTTCAGGGCCTGGAAGTCCAGGCTTTTGAAGGCCTTGGCGTAGTCGAAGTCCTGGCCCAGCGGATTGGAGGCGGGCGAATGCTGGCTCAGGATTTTCAGGTTCAGTTGATTCGGCCACCAATCGCGGTTCGTCGTGCCACCGCCGGCGGCGTGATTGAACGGGCATTTCGATTCATTTGCCATGTTCGGGTCCTTATCAGGTCTGCTGCGGCCGGCTCGTGCCGACTTCGGATTAGTAAGGCTAGACCCGACTCGGAAGGTCGGCTAATAGGCCGACTATTGGTGGCTGATAGGCATAGTCTTTTAGCGCTTTCTGCATTGGTTTTTTCGGGGAATGCACCGTCAGCTCGTTGCCGAACGGCAGGGTTGAGTGTTGAGAATCCCGTTCTTGAGCGGTTGCTGTAAGCATCGAGGCAGAATCATGATGGCCATTGGAAATGTTATTGTATAACATGAAAATGATTTCATCTGATCGATGTCACTGACCTGTCTGTGTGGCGGTGGCCGCGATCCCTACTTTTCTGCCTTACGGAACTCTCGAAATGTCTGCCCGTTTTCCCTCCTTCCAGCCGAGCCTTCTGGCTTCTGCGCTGCTGATCGCTTTCCCTGCGTTCGCTGACGAACCCCTTGAACTGCAACCCCAGGTCATCACGGCCAACCCGTTGGGCAGTCAGACCCTCGCGTCACCCTCGACCGTGTTGAGCGGCGATGATCTGACGCTGCAGCAAAAAGGCAGCCTGGGCGAAACCCTGAACAAGCAGCCGGGTGTGTCGTCGTCTTACTTTGGGCCGGGGGCGAGTCGTCCGATCATTCGCGGGCAGGACGGTGATCGCATCCGTATTCTGCGCAACGGCGTCGGCGCGCTGGACGCTTCTTCGCTGTCCTATGACCACGCTGTGCCACTGGACCCGATCAACGTCGAACGCATCGAGATCGTTCGTGGCCCGGCGGCGTTGCTGTACGGCGGCAGCGCCATCGGCGGGGTGGTCAACACCTTCGACAATCGCATCCCGACCGAAGCCATCGACGGCATTCACGGAGCCGGTGAACTGCGTTACGGCGGCGCCGACACCACCCGCAGCAGCGCGGGGAAACTCGAGGCCGGCAACGGTCAGTTCGCCTTGCATCTGGACGCCAGCGCCCGCGAATTCAATGACCTGAAAATCCCCGGTTACGCCAAAAGCAGCCGTGAACGGGCGGGGGATGACGGCGACTCCCGCAAGCATCGCCTGGCCAACAGCGACGGTCGCCAGGACGGCGGAGCAGTCGGCGGTTCCTACACCTGGGATGACGGTTATGCGGGGCTGTCGTACAGCAATTACGACTCCAATTACGGCTCGCCGGCCGAAGACGACGTGCGGATTCGCATGCAGCAGGAGCACTACGCGTTCGCCTCGGAAATCCGCAACCTCGACGGTCCGTTCAGCTCGGTCAAGTTCGACGCCGGTTACACCGATTACCAACATCGCGAGATTGAGGACGGCGAAGTCGGCACCACGTTCAAGAACAAAGGTTACGAGGCCCGGGTCGAAGCCCGTCACCAGCCATTGGGGCCGTTCAACGGGGTGATCGGCGCACAGGTCAGCCGTAATGAGTTTTCGGCACTGGGCGAGGAAGCCTTTGTGCCGCACACCGATACCAATGCCGGCGCACTGTTCGTGCTGGAAGAACTGCAAGCCACGGATCGCCTGTTGTTCACCCTCGGCGGTCGTCTGGAACACACCACGGTCGACCCGGACGCCAAAGGCAACGAACGTTTCGCCAATGCCGACCGCTCCAGCAGCTTCACCGCCGGCAGCCTGTCGTCTGGCGCGGTGTACACGCTGACACCGGTCTGGTCGGTCGCTGCCACGCTGGGTTACACCGAACGGGCGCCGACGTTCTATGAGCTGTACGCCAACGGTGCCCACGTCGCGACCGGCACTTATGAAGTCGGGGATGCGAGTCTGTCGAAAGAGAAAGCCGTCTCCAGCGATCTGGCTTTGCGTTTTGACAATGGCACGCACAAGGGCAGCGTGGGCGTGTTCTACAGCCACTTCTCCAATTACATCGGGCTGCTTGGCACCGGGCGCACGCTGAATGACGAAGGTGAAGAGGACGCCGCCGGCATTCCGGAATACGCCTACTCGGGTGTCCGCGCACGTTTTAGTGGTATCGAAGCCCAGGATCGCTGGAAACTCGGCGAAACGGCCTACGGCAAGTTTGCGCTGGAACTGTCGGGCGACTACACCCGGGCCAAGAATCTCGACAACGGTCAGGACCTGCCGCGCATCGCGCCGTTGCGCTTGAACACCGGGTTGCTGTGGGAGCTGGATCGCTGGCAGGCGCGGATCGATGTGGAGCACGCCAGTGCCCAGCATCGGGTACCGGACAATGAAAGCAGCACCGATGGCTACACCACGCTGGGTGCGAATGTGGGATATCACTTTGACGTCGGCCAGAGCAAATGGCTGGCCTTCGTCAATGCCGAGAACCTGACCAACCAGACTGTGCGCTATGCCAGCTCGATCCTGCGCGACATCGCGCCGGCAGAAGGGCGCAGCATTCAGGTGGGACTGCGCACTACATTCTGATCCTCCCTGCGCCAGCGTCCCGCGAACCGCGGGACGCTGGCGTCGACATCAGCTCGATTGGGCGGTGTCGTCTTCCGGGATTTCCTCCCGCAGATCCTGTTGCCCCGGCAGCTCGGTGATCACGCTGAAATCCGTGACTTCCACCGCCCCCAGCCCATAACCCAGCAAGTGGAACGAGAAGGCCTTGCGCGGTTGCGGATTGTCGAAGCTGAAGTCCATTTCCAGCGGCTGATCCGCCGTGGCGACCATTTCCGAGGGCAGGCCCAGTTGTACGTCCTGTTCGAACTCCTTGGCCTTGAGCTGGATGTACGCCGCCTGCTGTGGGTCCATCGAGCGTACGGTCAGGCGCACCCGGGTGTGTGAGCCCTTGGGCATTTCCAGGTATTGCGCGCCGATCAGATTGTCGGCCCAGTCATCCTTGATTTGCGCCTGCAGCGGGATGACGTTGTCGCTGCCGAACTGATAGCGCTGGTTGAGCGGGGTGCGCAGCAGCGACAGGTCCAATGCATCGGCGCGGGCTGCAATCTGCCGCGCATTCTGGCCGCTGGCATTGCCCTTGAACGTCGCGCTTTCGGCGATGAAGCCTTCACTCGCGTAAGCGCGGCAGCGGCGCGGCATGTCGCACTCGGTCAAAATGCCGTGGCCGTCGTGGTAGCGCAGCTTGCCGTTGGTGAACGACATGATTTCGCGACCGGTATCGTAGTCGCGAAACAGCGAACGCCCGCTGAGTGCCGCCGGCACCGGCAGGTCAAAATAGTCGAGGATCGATGCGCTCAGGTCGACATGCCCGTAGGTCCCGGCGTTCAGGTGCGGCAATTGTGCCTGCTCCGGTGCGAGGGTCAGGTTGAACCCCCAGGACGACGCCAGCCGCACGCCATCGATGCCATGGGATTCGTCCGAAGTGATTACCACCAGCGTGTCTTTCAGTACTCCCTGACGTTCCAGGCCGCTGAGGAACTGATCCAGGGCGTCGTCCAGATAACCGACGGCCGCCTGTTTCGGCGTGTCGTAACGTTGCAGGTAGTCTTCCGGCGCGGAGTAGGGCTGATGGGTGCCGACGGTCAGCAGGGTCAGCATCCACGGTTTTTTCTGTTTTTTCAGTTGGCCGACATAATCCAGCGCGCCTTCGAAGAAGGCCTTGTCGTCCTTGCCCCACGGAAACTCCAGGTAATTGGCATTCGTGAACCATTCCAGGCCGTGGGTCGCATCGAAGCCGATGTGCGGCATGATCTTGTCTTTGGCCATGAAGCGCAGGCCGGCGCCTTGCAGGTAGTGGGTGGTGAAACCGTGTTGGCGCAACTGGGCCGGCAAGCAGGCCAGGTTGCGTTCGTTCTGGGTCAGCATTTCCACGCCTTTGGGCGTGCCGTTGTTCAACTTGTCGTAATCGCCGCAAAGCATGGCGTACAGGCCGCGAATGGTCTGGTGCGTGTGCAATACGTAATCCGGCGTGTTCATGCCGCGCTCGGCCCAGCGGCTGAGCTTGGGCATCAGGTCTTCCTGATAATGACTGCCGATGGCCTCGCGATTGGCGCGGATGTAGGCGCCGGGAATGCCTTCTACGGCAACGATCAGCACGTTGCGCGCCTGACCTTTTGCGGGCAGTAACGAATGGCCATTCAAGTCGAGGTCGGTGAGCCCGGCCATCGAGGGTGGAGGTATTTCGCTACCACCTTCCAGCCATTCTTCGGCCTGCATCTGTGCGTCGGCAACCTGCGCGGCGAGCAACTGATGCGGCAGGTTGTACAGGCGCCACGGGTCGGCGTCGCTCGGTGAGAGATTCTGTGCGCCCCAATGGGCGGCGAACAGCAACACCGGTGCCGACCACACGGCACGGGGCAGGGCCGGTGTCAGCGTTCCGCGGTTTGCCCACTGCGTCGCCAGCCAGAGCAACAGCGCCAGCAGCAATGCGCCGGCCACCGCCGGATGGGCGAAGCCGCCGCCGGTGGAGTTCTCGACGAATTGCGGGTCGATCAGATAATGCAGGTCCTGAGGGTTGGGCAGGCGTCCGACTGCACTGACGAGTTCTGCCGTCGCTACCGTCAGCAATCCCCAGAACACCAGCACCGGCAGGCCCAGCCACCACGGCCGGCGATGCAACAGAACCACCAGCAGGCTGCCGATGGCCAGGTCCGACAGATAGCCGAACAGACTCGACCAGCCGAGTGCCGCCCGCAGGCACAACGGTACGATCAGTACCAGAAAAACCAGAGAGAGAAGACGGGCGTCGGTATGCCGAAGCCGTTGAAAAAGAGCGCTCACAAAAAAGACCTTCCAGCCATCAAACCGTCATAAAAGTGTGCGCGATGATAACAAGGGAGGGTCGTCTGATCGCCCTTTTAAACGCGAGTCTGATCCGTTGTCGAAAGCCTGTACGACCTCTATGGACCGCGGAAGGCCTTGGCCGGCACTCCTGTCAGCGAAAGGCGCCGCATTTTTCCGGTGTGCCGCAGAATGGAATTAATTGTTTCAGGCTGTTTATCCGCGGCCAGGGTGGCCAGGTTTTGCGAAGGTGTATACACAAACGGGGCGGCATGACCATCGATCATGCCGCCCCGTTTGTTCTTTCAATAAATCCTTCGGATCAATGCATCTTGCTGTGATCGTGGCCTTCCATGTTGGTCAGCGAGCGAACCGGCGCCTGCACTTCGATGGCCTGTTTCTCGCCCTTGGCGTTTTCCACGGTCAGGGTCAGCGGTACGGTGTCGCCTTCCTTCAGTTGACCGTTCAGGCTCATCAACATCACGTGGTAGCCATTCGGATCGAGCTTCACAGCCTTGCCCGCCGGCAGGTCGACCGAATTGACCGGGCCCATGCTCATCACGTCGTTCTTCATGGTCATTTCGTGGATCTGCACGTTCTTGGCCACCGGCGAAGCAACGCTGAGCAACTTGCTGTCGCTATCGGCGGTGACGGTCATGAACGCACCGCTGGCCGACTGGCTTGGCACGGTTGCACGGACCCAGGCGTCATCGACCTGGGTCTGCGCCGAAACCTGGAAAGCCAGGCCCAGCAGGGACAGGCCCAGTGCGGCACGTTTGATGTTGTTCAGGAAAGGGTTCATCAGCAGACCTCCATGACGGTTTGCAAATCTTCCGTACACTCTTGTGCAGAAAGCGATTGGGACAGACCCACGCGCAGGTTGCCGCGGGTGTCGTAGACATAACTGGTGGACGTGTGCGACAGGGTGTAAGTGTCGCCGGCAGGGACTTTTTCGTAGAAGACGTCGAATTCCTTGGCGGTGGCCCTGGTTTCCTCAAGGGTGCCGTACAGGGCGACGAAGCTCGGGTCGAAGGTCTTGACGTAGGCGTCGAGGATTTCGGGTGTGTCGCGTTCCGGGTCGAGGGTGATGAACACCACTTGCAGGATGTCGCCATCCTTGCCCAGCAGCTTCTTGATTTTTGCCGCGCGGGCCAGGGTCGTCGGGCAGACCGCCGGGCACTGGGTGAAACCGAAGAAAATCATCGGCATCAGGCCGCGAAAGCTCGACAGCGTCACGGTGTTGCCTTCGGTGTCCTTGAGCTTGAAGGTGCGTCCGAGGATCTTGTCGCTCAGATCCTTGCCGTACTTGTACGACAGTTGGCCGCGGGTGTCGCAGCCGGCGAGCAGGCCCAGACCGAGCACGCCCATTCCCGCAAGCACCTTGCGGCGAGTCAACAAAGCCGTCATCTAATACCGCCCTTTGCAGCCCGCCGGTCGCAGGACGGGCGGGGGGTTAACCGTAAAAGCGGCGCATGATACCAAAATGAACCGGCAGGTCGGTTTTTGATCACCGACGGATGTCGGATCTGGCGACAAAAGGTGTAAGAAAACATGACCTGTGGTTATTGCGGTGACGACTCCGCCGGGCTCCAGCTACCGCCCAGCGCGGTGTACAGGTTCACTTGCGCCACCAATTGCGCCAGGCGGTCGGTGATCAGACCTTGCTGGGAACTGAACAGCGAACGCTGGGCGTCGAGAAACGTCAGACTGCTGTCGACCCCGGTCCGGTAGCGGTGCTGCGCCATGTCGTAATAGTCCTGAGTGGCCTGCACCAGATCGCGCTGGGCCTGGAGCTGCTGCTGATAAGTCTCCCGCGCGGCCAGGCCGTCGGACACTTCCTGGAAAGCGGTCTGAATGGTCTTTTCGTATTCGGCGACGGTGATGTCTTTCTGCAATTTCGCGTAGTCCAGGCTGGCGCGCAGGCTGCCGGCGTTGAAGATCGGCAGGTTGACCTGCGGCTGGAAGGTCCAGGCACCGGAGCCGCCCTTGAACAGTCCCGACAGGTCACGGCTGGAGGTACCGGCATTGGCGGTCAGGCTGACACTGGGGAAAAACGCCGCCCGGGCCGCGCCGATATTGGCGTTGGCAGCTTTGAGCTTGTACTCGGCCTGAAGAATGTCCGGCCGGCGTTGCAGCAGATCCGACGGCAACCCGGCCGGCACCTGCGCCACCAGATCACTAGCCAGTGGACGTGCCGGCAGGGATTCGGGAACCGGCGCACCCACCAGCAGGGTCAGGCTGTTCAGGTCCTGGGCCACTTGCCGCTGATAGCGGGCGAGGCTGGCACGGGTGCTGTCGACGCTGGTCTGCGCCTGGATCTGATCCAGCGCCGAAGACTTGCCCGCTTCGCGGTTGCGCGTAGTGAGGCGCAGGCTTTGCTCGTCGGCGGCCAGGGTCTCCTGCGCCAGTGCCAGCAATTCCTGGTCGGCGCGCCAGGTCAGGTAGGCGTTGGCGACGTTGGCCACCAGACTCAGTTGCGCACTGCGTCGGGCTTCTTCGGTGGCCAGCCAGCTCATCAGGGCCTGTTCGCTGAGGCTGCGGACCCGGCCGAAAAAATCCAGTTCGTAGGCACTGATGCCGAGGTTCGCGGAATAGGTGGAGGTGATCGCGGCTTTGGTCCGTGTCACGCTCGCCGGTACTCGCTGGCGCAGCTCGCTGGCATTGGCCGACACCGCCGGCAGCAAATCGGCGCGCTGAATGCGGTATTGCGCCTGGAAGGCTTCGACGTTCAGCGCCGCCACGCGCAGGTCGCGGTTGTTGACCAGCGCGCTTTCGATCAACTGTTGCAGCGCCGGGTCATTGAACAGTCCGCGCCAGTCTTCGACCGCCACGGTGGGCGTGCCGGACGTTGCGTAGGCGGGACCTTGCGGATACTGCGCCGCACTGGGTGAAGCGGGGCGCCGGTAATCGGGAATCAGCGAGCAACCGCCCATCAGCAGCGCCATGGACAGCAGAGAAATCGACAATCTGGACATCAAACGCTCTCGTTCATTTAAAGGCGCACGGGCGCCGGATACCCGGCCTTGGAAGCCGGATCAGGCACCGGCCATCCATTTCGCCAGGCCATGGCGACCACTGACACCGAGCTTGGCGGCGGCACGCTTGAGGTAGGTCTCGATCGAGCTGTTCTTGACCCGCAACCGCTCGGCCATTTGCGGCACGGTGCCACCGGTCAGCAGGCCCAGGCAGACTTCTTTCTCGCGCACCGACAAGGTGATGTCGCCCAGCGCCAGACGTTCGTCGAACACCTGCTGCAACGGTGCCGGTTCTTCATCGGTCTGGGGCAGGCGAGGTTGCCGGGCGAGGATCTGTCGGCAAATCTGCGCGTGCCGTTCGATCAGGGGCAGCAGGGTGTCGGACAGGCTTTTGAGGAACGACAGCTCCGGCAACGAAAACACCCGATGCGTATGAGGGCGACAGAACGAAATGACGCAGCGGCGGTTGGAGGTGCGTGACACCAGATTGCACTGATGGACGCTGCGGTGCGGGTTTCGATCCTGCAGTGAAGCCTTGAGTTGAATCAGCAACGAATCGTTCATCTCGATCATCTGTTGCAGCAGCGGATGATCGTCCTGGCACGATGGGGAGGCCGGGGGAGGGAACGTATCCGGCAAACCTGCGCTACCCAACGCCTTGATCTCGACCACGCTGGCCTCGCGTTCGTCCAGCGTCCACTCACTGAGCTCGACACGGTTGACCGGCACCAGCGTGTCGACCAGTTGAAACATGTTCGTGGCGAATCGCTCGTGCCCCGTGCTGGCGATCAGTTCTCCCAGTTGCCAATAGAAGTGCGGATTTTCCGAATTGCGAAGACTGCCGGTCAGATTCATGTCTTTGTCATCCTTGATTTAGAGCCCTTGCCGATCGTCAGCCGTACATACACCCATGAAGCCGCCACGCAGTCATTTCTCCCTGAAATCGATCTGGAGCGGGATTTAAGCCTATGCATTTGTCCTACGTCTGTAGGGGAAAACAGGGACACAAAATGCCACTATTTCCGAATTAATGGCGCCACATTTCTGTCAGTCCTGGGCTGTCACGCTTGTAAGCGATGGCTGCGCGGTCCGATGGATCCCCGACAGATCAGACAGATGGCCTCCAGGGCTGCCAGTACGGGCGTCGGAATCAGCCTGACTGAATGGCGATTGTCCTACAGAATTTTCAGCCATATGCCTGCGAACTTATGCAGGTATGAACCATGCGGTCTGACCTGTCAGGCCCGAAGGCTGGCAAAGAGGCAGAGATTGTCCGGGTTTCACGTGTCATGCCGGTTTCGGGGCCGATGCTTGAATACGCGCCAAATCACATGAGACGGATCTTATGAACCAATTTGCTGCCGACGCGGCGGACGGTCTGTCCGCGACTTCCGAGACTTTCCCGCTGACCGCTGCCCAGCGTGACATCTGGCTGGACCAGGTGCGTCAGGGGGATTCGCCGGTGTACAACATCGGGGGTTATGTCGAAATGACGGGCGCGCTGGACCCGGCGCTGATGCAAGCGGCCCTCGAAGGCCTCGTGGCCCGGCATGACGCCATGCGCACCAGTCTGCTGCCGGGAGCCGGCGAGAAGGGTCTGCCATTGCAGCGTTTTGCGCCTTCGATGCCGGTGCCGATGCCGTTCCATGATTTCAGCGCCCATCCCGAGCCTCAGGCGGCTGCGCGTCGCTTGACTCAGGAACGCATCGAACAGCCGTTCAAGCTGGATGGCGGGCCGTTGTTCCGTTTCTGTCTCATCCGTCTCGATGAACGCTGTCATTGGTTTTCGCTCCAGGCCCATCACCTGATCGTCGATGGCTGGGGCTTCGGTGAAATGCTCAAGTCCCTCGGCGACATCTACAGCGCTCTGGCGCTCGGGCAATTGCCGCCGGATTCGGCGCCGTCCTACATCGACTTCATTCATGACGACGCACGGTATTACCAGTCCGCCCGCTATGCGCGTGATCGAGCGTACTGGCTGGACAAATACCGGCATCTTCCCGAACCGCTGCTTTTGCCGCGCTATCAGGAGCGCTTCGCCGGCGCGACGGCACCCACGCGGATGTTTTCGCAGCGCTTTCCGGAACGCCTCCATGAGCGCATGAAACAAGTGGCCCTTGAGTACGGGGCTTCGGCGCTGCACTTTCTGCTGGCGGCGATGCACGTGTATTTCAGCCGAACCGGCCAGCGTGATGAGTGGGTGGTGGGCTTGCCGTTGCTCAATCGTTCCGGCGCTCGCTTCAAGTCCACCCTCGGACTGTTTACCCAGGTCAGTGCCGTGCGCATGGGGTTCGGTCGAGAACTGGCGTTCAGTGCGCTGGTGAAGGCCGTTCGCGATGAGCTGAAACAGGATTTTCGCCATCAGCGTTTTCCCCTCAGTGAAATGAACCGTGCACTCGGTCTGCTGCGCGAGGACCGCTCGCAGTTGTTCGAGGTGACCGTGTCCTACGAGCGTGACGCCCATGAATACCGTTATGGCGAAGCCCGGGGGCGGGTGGTCAAAGTGTCGAACCACGAAGAGGGCACGCCGCTGTCCGTTCACCTGCTGAGCAGTCGCAGCGACGACGAGGACAGTCTGTATCTGGTGTACAACGAGGCCTATTTCGATGCTGACGAAATCGAGGCACTGTCCGCTCGGCTGTTGTGGATATTGGAGCAGGGACTTGAAAACAGCGCCTTGGCGACAGGTGATTTCAGCCTGAGCCTGCCGGCTGAAACCGCGTTGCTGCAGCAGTGGAACGACACGCGTGCGGTCTACCCGGAAGGCCAGACCCTTCACCAGCGCATCGAGGCGCAAACGGCAGCGCAGCCCGAGGCGCTCGCCGCAGCGTTTCAGGGGCAACGGCTGACTTACGCCGAACTGAACCGGCAGGCCAACGCCCTGGCTCATCACTTGATCGGACTCGGCGTACAACCCGACGACCGCGTGGCGCTGGTCGCCCGCCGAGGGCTGGACACGCTGGTCGCGCTGCTGGCGATCCTCAAGTCCGGCGCCGCTTACGTGCCGGTCGATCCGGCGCATCCTGCGGAACGTTTGAGCTATTTATTGAGCGACAGCGCGCCGGTCGTGGTCCTGACCCAGTGCCATCTGCGTGACCGGTTGCCGCTGCTGAGCGTACCGGTGATCGATATCGACACGCGTGCCTGGCCGATCAACGACCTCAATCCCGTCGTCCCTGGCCTGACCGCCGAACATCTGGCCTATGTGATCTACACCTCCGGCTCCACCGGCCAGCCCAAAGGCGTGATGGTCGAACATCGGACCCTGTCGAATCTGGTGGATTGGCATTGCTCAGCCTTCGAGCTATGCGCCGGTCGCCACACCTCGAGCCTCGCCGGTTTCGGTTTCGACGCCATGGCCTGGGAAGTCTGGCCGGCATTGTGTGCCGGCGCGACCCTGCACCTGGCGCCGTCCCGTGACGGTGGCGAAGACATTGACGCGCTGCTCGAATGGTGGCGTGCGCAACCGCTGGACGTGAGCTTTCTGCCGACCCCGATTGCCGAATACGCCTTCAGTCGCCACCTCGAACACCCGACATTGCGCACACTGCTGATCGGTGGTGATCGCCTGCGTCAGTTCAATCGCGAGCAGACGTTCGAGGTGATCAACAATTATGGCCCGACCGAGGCCACCGTGGTTGCCACCTCGGGCCGGATCGAACCGGGCCGGACGCTGCACATCGGCCAGCCGGTAAGCAATGCCACGACCTACCTGCTGGATGACCGACAGCGACCGGTGCCGATCGGTGTGCCCGGTGAGTTGTACGTCGGTGGCGCCGGCGTGGCGCGGGGTTATTTCAACCGTCCGCAACTGACCGCCGAACGCTTTCTCGACGATCCCTTCAGCACCCGGCCCAATGCCCGGATGTACCGCACCGGCGACCTCGCGCGCTGGCGCCCGGACGGCAACATCGAGTATCTGGGCCGCAACGACGATCAGGTGAAAATCCGTGGCGTGCGCATCGAGCCCGGCGAAATCGAAGCGGCGTTGAGCAGCCATGAATCGGTGCGCGATGCGGTGGTGCTGGTGCGCGACGGGCAGTTGCTGGCCTGGTTCACCGAACGCGAACCGCTGGACATCACCCAATTGCATGCTCATCTGCAAACCCGTCTGCCGAGTGCAATGCTGCCATCGGCCTACGTGCGGTTGACGGCGTTGCCCCTGACCGCCAATGGCAAACTGGATCGCCAGGCGCTGCCGGCGCCGGGGCCGGAAGCGTTGATCCGCCGCGAATATGAAGCCCCGCAAGGCGACGTCGAAATTCTCCTGGCGCAAATCTGGGCCGAGGTGCTGCAAGTCGAACGGGTAGGGCGTCACGATCACTTCTTTGAACTGGGCGGGCATTCGCTGCTGGCGGTCCACCTGATCGAGCGTATGCGCCAGCTCGGCATGAGCAGCGATGTGCGCGTGCTGTTCGGCCAGCCGACCCTGGCGGCACTGGCGGCGTCGGTGGGCAGTGGTCGCGAAGTCGAAGTGCCGGCCAATCGCATTCCGGCAGACTGCACGCAGATCACCCCGGACCTGTTGCCGTTGGTGGAGCTGGATCAGGCGACCCTCGACCGGATCATCGCCACTGTGCCGGGCGGGGCGGCCAATGTGCAGGACATTTATCCGCTGGCACCGTTGCAGGAAGGCATCCTCTATCACCACATCACCGCCGCGCAGGGCGACCCGTACCTGCTGCAATCGCAACTGGCGTTCGACAGCGTCGAGCGGCTCGAGGCTTATGCGGCCGCGTTGCGTCAGGTCATGGCGCGCCACGATATCCTGCGCACCGCGGTGGTCTGGGAAGGCTTGAACACACCGGTGCAGGTGGTCTGGCGTCAGGCTGAATTGCCGGTGCAGGAAATCACGCTCGACCCGGCCGAGGGCGACGTCCTCGCACAGTTGCACGAGCGCTTCGATGCCCGGCGTTATCGCCTCGACGTCAGTCAGGCACCGCTGATCCGGCTGATGTATGCCCGCGATCCGGCCCATGGGCGGATCGTGGCGATTCTGTTGTTCCACCACCTGGCGCTGGATCACATCGCCCTGGAAGTCCTGCGCCATGAAATGCGCGCCAACCTGTCGGGGCACGGCGAGCCATTGCCGCCGGCGGTGCCGTACCGCAATTACGTGGCCCAGACCCGACTGGGTGTCAGCGAGCAGGAGCATGAAGCGTTCTTCCGCGAGATGCTCGCCGATATCGACGAGCCGACCTTGCCGTTCGGTTTGCAGGACGTGCAGGGCGACGGTTGCGGCATCGACGAAGCCGTGCGGACGCTTGCGCCTGAACTGGACCGCCGCCTGCGCCTGCAAGCGCGGCAGGCAGGCGTCAGTGTGGCCAGCCTGATTCATCTGGCCTGGGCGCAGGTGCTGGCAGCCACTTCGGGGCGCGAACATGTGGTGTTCGGCAGCGTTTTCATGGGCCGCATGCAGGGCGGCGAGGGCGCTGACCGGGCACTGGGGGTGTTCATCAACACCTTGCCGTTGCGCGTGGACATGGACTGCGCCGTGCGCGAAGCGGTGCTGCTCACCCACGCCCGCCTGACCGACCTGCTCGGGCATGAGCATGCATCTCTGGCGCTGGCCCAGCGTTGCAGCGGGGTCGCGTCACCGGCGCCGCTGTTCAGTGCGCTGCTCAACTATCGGCACACTGATCTGCAAGCGCAGGAGTCGGACTCTGATCACGTTTGGCAAGGTATCCAGACGCTGAATAACGAAGAGCGCACCAACTACCCATTGACCCTGAGCGTCGATGACCTGGGCAGCGCCTTGCAGATCACCACGCGAACCCTGATCAGCATCGGCGCCCGGCGTATTGGCGACTACGTGCAAACCGCATTGCAGGCGCTGGTGGATGCGTTGGAGCAGACACCGCAACAGCCGCTGAATCGCTTGCCGATCGTGCCGCAGGCGGAGCTTGAACAATTGCTGGTCGAGTTCAATGCCACTGAAGTCGATTGTCCGCTCGATCAGCCGCTTCAGGCGCTGTTCGAGTTGCAGGTGCAACGCCGACCCGACGCCATCGCGCTACAGGCCGGTGAGCAGCAACTGACGTATCGCCAACTGAATGAGCAGGCCAATCGCCTGGCGCATCATCTGCGCGAACAGGGTGTGCAGCCCGATGCCCGGGTGGCGATCTGCGTCGAGCGCAGCCTGGATCTGATAGTTGGCCTGCTTGGCATTCTCAAGGCGGGCGGTGCCTATGTGCCGCTGGATCCCGACTATCCGCTGGAACGCCTGCACTACATGTTGCAGGACAGCGCCCCGGTGGCGGTGCTGGTGCACGGGGCCACCCGCAATCTGCTGGGTGATGCGGACGTGCCGGTCATCGATCTCGACCGATGCACCTGGCAGCACGCCTCCACCGACAACCTGCATGTCCCGGGTTTGAGTGCGTCGAACCTGGCCTACATGATCTACACCTCGGGCTCCACCGGCACGCCCAAGGGCGTGATGATCGAGCATCGAAGCGCCTGCAACATGGTGCACTGGGGCTCGCAGATCAGCCCGCCGACCGGGAACGGCGCACTGTTGCAGAAGGCGCCGTTCAGCTTCGACAGTTCGGTGTGGGAGATTTTCTGGCCGCTGTGTTCCGGCCTGCGGCTGGTGCTGGCGCGTCCCGACGGCAACCGTGATTCGGCGTACGTGACCCAGGTGATTCGCGAACGGCAGATCACCGTGGTCAAGTTCGTGCCGGCACTGCTGCAACAGTTCATCGAGCAGGACGATGTCAGCCAGTGCACCAGCCTGACCGACGTGCTCAACGGTGGCGGTGAGCTGACTGCCGCGCTGGCCCGGCGCGTGCGCGAGCGCCTGCCGTGGGTGCGTCTGCACAATGTTTACGGGCCGACCGAAACGACGGTCGACAGCACCGGCTGGACACTGGAGCCGGATCAACCGGTGCCGGAGGCCGTGGTGCCAATTGGCAAAGCCCTGAGCAACACCCGGCTCTATGTGCTCGACGCCCGCGATCAACCCGTGCCATTCGGCGTCAGTGGTCACCTGCACATCGGAGGGGTCGGGGTAGCCCGGGGTTACCTGGGGTTGCCGGACATGCAGGCCGAGCGCTTCATCGACAGCCCGTTCGTGGCCGGTGACCGCCTGTACCGCACGGGCGATCTGGTGCGCTATCGGGCGGACGGCAATCTCGAATTCCTCGGGCGCAACGACTTCCAGATCAAGCTGCGCGGCCTGCGTCTGGAGCCGGGGGAAATCGAGGCGCGGCTGATTGAGCATCCGGCGGTGCGTGAAGCCGTGGTGCTGGTCCGTGACGAACGACTGGTGGCCTATTTCACCGTGCGCGAAGGCTGCGACGCGCCCGCCATCGAAACTCTGCGTGCCCATGTGCTGGAGCGCTTGCCGGAGTACATGGCGCCGGGCGCCTACGTGAAACTCGACGCATTGCCCCTGACCCCCAACGACAAGGTCGACCGCAAGGCCTTGCCGGCACCGGGGGCGGAAGCGGTGCTGACTCGCCGCTACGAGGCGCCCGAGGGCGACGTCGAAATCCGGCTGGCGCAGATCTGGGCCGAGGTGCTGCAACTGGAGCAGGTGGGGCGCAACGACCACTTCTTCGAACTCGGCGGGCATTCGTTGCTGGCGGTCAGTCTGGTGGCGCGCATGCGTCAGGCCGGGCTGCATGTCGATGCGCGCACACTGTTCAGTCAGCCGACCCTGGCCGCACTGGCGGCCCGTACATCGGCGCATGCCAGACAGGTGGAAGTCCCGCAAACCACCATTCCGACGCTCAACCGCAAACGCCGGCTCTGACGCGACAACGACGTCGATTCGCGGTTCCCGCGGATCGACGTCATGACTGGCCAGTCACAGGCCTTGTCCCCGCTTCCCATGTCAGACACCCAAGCCCCGATGTTTTAGCTTTTCCGGGCTGCGCGTGGCCGCACGGACTCGCCGCTGCGCGCTCCTTTTTCCCGAATTTACAGCAGGTTACCCCCATGCAATTTCGCGAGCTGATGGCTGTTATTTCCACCCATGCGATCCGCCTTCAACAGGACGATGAAGACTTGGTCATTCTGGGCGACGATGAAGCGCTGGACGACGCGTTGTGGGACAGCCTCGCCAAACACAAGGCGCAGCTGCTGGAGCTGGTGGCGAGCCACGGCGGCGACTGGTCGAGCCCGGCGCTGCGCATCACCCCGGACATGCTGCCGCTGGTGCAACTGGATCAGCCGGCCATCGACCGTATCGTCGCCACGGTGCCGGGCGGTGTGGCGAATGTGCAGGACATCTATCCGCTGGCGCCGTTGCAGGAAGGCATGCTGTATCTGCACCTCGCGGCCGGCGAAGGCGATCTGTATGTGCAACAGGCGCAGTTCACGTTCGACAGTCACGAGCGCCTCGACGCGTTTGCCCAGGCCTTGCAATGGGTGATCGACCGTCACGACATTCTGCGCACCTCGTTTGTCTGGGAGCGTCTGGACGAGCCGGTGCAAGTGGTCTGGCGTCAGGCAGCGCTGGTCTGCGATGAGGTGGCAGTCGATACATCAACGGATGTGTTCAGTCAGTTGCAGGCGCGCTACGACGCCCGTCACTTGCGCCTCGACTTGCAACAGGCGCCGTTGCTGCGCCTGGTATACGCCCGGGATCCGGCACAGGGGCGGATCGTCGCGCTGCTGCTGTTCCATCACATGATCATCGACCACGTTGCACTGGACGTGGTGCGCCGGGAAATCCAGGCCTGGCTGCAAGGGCAGACCGAGCAGTTGGCGCCGGCGGTGCCGTTTCGCAACCACCTGGCGCGGGCACGCATGGCCCTCGATGAGCAGGCCCACGAAACGTTCTTTCGCGAGATGCTCGGCGATATCGACGAGCCGACATTGCCTTGGGGCCTGCAGGATATTCAGGGCGGCGGGCAGGATTTCGAAGACGCACAGCTCAGACTCACTGACGAAGTGAACCTGCGACTGCGCACGCAGGCGCGGCAACTCGGCGTGAGCGTGGCGAGCCTGATGCACCTGGCGCTGGCGCGGGTATTGGGCCAGTTGTCCGGGCGCACCTCGGTGGTGTTCGGCACCGTGCTGCTGGGGCGCATGGAGGCGGGCGACGGCGGCGAGCAGGCGCTGGGCATGTTCATCAATACCTTGCCGTTGCGGGTCGATGTCGGCGCGCAAAGCGTCCACGACGGCGTGCTCGCCACGCATCGTCGATTGAGCGCCTTGCTCGCCCATGAGCAGGCCTCGCTGGCATTGGCCCAGCGCTGCAGCGCGTTGAATGCGCAGACGCCGTTGTTCAGCGCCATGCTCAACTATCGCCACAGCGCTGTCGGTGACGTTGCCGAGGTGATCGAACTGGCCCCCGGCGTTCAGGTCCTGAGTGGCAAGGAGCCGACCAACTACCCGCTGACCCTGAGTGTCGACGACCTGGGCAGTGGATTCCGACTGTCCGCCATCGCCCCGGCCGGTATCGGTGCCGAACGGGTCTGCGCCTATGTGCAGACTGCACTGGACGCCTTGCTCGATGCACTGGAGCAATCGCCCCAGACGCTGATCAACCAGTTACCGATTTTGCCGCAGCAGGAGCGGCAGCGATTGCTGGTGGACTTCAATGACAGTCGTGTCGAGCTCGATCTGCAACAGACCGTTCATGGCCTGTTCGAGGCTCAGGTCCTGCATTCGCCGCAGGCCATTGCATTGCAGGCCGGTGCGCAATCGCTGACATATGTTGAACTCAATGCCCGGGCCAATCGCCTGGCTCACCGGTTGCGTGAGCTGGGTGTCGGGCCGGATACGCCGGTGGCGATCTGCGTCGAACGCGGGCCTGAGCTGGTGATCGGCCTGCTGGGCATCCTCAAGGCCGGCGGCGCCTATGTGCCGCTGGACCCGGCTTACCCTGCAGACCGCCTGAACTACATGCTCGACGACAGCGCGCCGATGGCGGTGCTGGTACACGGCGCGACCCGAACGTTGTTCGAAACGGGTGGCGTGCCGCTGCTCGATTTTGATCAGGAACACTGGCAGGACTACCCCGATCAAAACCCTCAGGTGCCGGGCCTGAGTGCCTCGAACCTGGCCTACGTGATCTACACCTCCGGTTCCACCGGCACGCCGAAAGGGGTAATGGTCGAGCACCGAGGCCTGGGCAATCTGCTTCATTGGAGCTCGCAGTTGTGCCCGCCCGTGGCAGACGGCGCCCTGTTGCAGAAAACCCCTTACAGTTTCGACGCCTCGGTCTGGGAGCTGTTCTGGCCGCTGACATCGGGTCTGCGTCTGGTACTGGCGCGCCCCGACGCGCATTTCGAACCGGCGTACCTGACGCAAGTGGTGCGCGAACAGCGCATCAGCGTGATCCAGTTCGTCCCGGCGCTGTTGCAACAGTTCCTCGACGTGGAAGACGTCAGCCAGTGCACCAGCCTCACGGATGTGTTCTGTGGTGGCGGTGAACTGACGCCAGCGTTGGCCCGTCAAGTCCGCGAACGTCTGCCGCAGGTGCGTTTGCATAACGTCTACGGCCCGACCGAAACCACGGTCGACAGCACGGTGTGGACGCTGGAGCCGTCGATGCCGGTGCCAGAGGCGCAGTTGCCCATCGGCCGGCCCGTAAGCAACACCCGTTTGTACATTCTCGATGAGCAGTTGCAACCATTGCCTCTGGGTGTGGCCGGTGAGCTGTACATCGGTGGCGTGCAAGTGGCGCGGGGTTACTTGAACCTTGCGTCCCTCACCGCCGAGCGATTCCTCGACGATCCGTTCAGCGACCAGCCCAATGCGCGGCTGTACCGCACCGGTGATCTGTGCCGCTATCGGGCCGACGGCAACCTCGAATACCTCGGTCGCAACGACGATCAGGTGAAGCTTCGCGGCTTGCGTATTGAACTCGGGGAAATCCAGGCGCGGCTGATTCAACTCGACACCGTGCTCGCCGCCGAAGTGCTGGTGCGCGAAGACGTGGCCGGCGATCCACGGCTGGTGGCGTACTACACCGGCGAAGCGCTGGACGTCAGTGAACTGCGCAGCCATCTGCTGGAGCTGTTGCCGGATTACATGGTGCCGACGGCATTCGTCCATCTCGACGCGATGCCCCTGAGCCCCAACGGCAAGCTTGATCGCAAGGCCTTGCCGGCACCGGATCAAAGTGGCCAGTTACGTGGCGGGTACGAGGCACCGGTCGGCGATGTGGAATGCCGCATCGCCGAGATCTGGCAGGCCCTGCTGAACGTCGAGCAGGTCGGGCGCCATGACAATTTCTTCGAACTGGGCGGCCATTCCTTGCTGGCGGTGAAACTGGTCGAGCGCATGCGTCAGCAGGCGTTGAGCTGCGACGTACGGGTGCTGTTCGGCCGACCGACCGTGGCGGGTCTGGCGGCAACCCTTGGCGTGAAACCGGCCTTGCAGGTGCCGGCCAATCGGATTACCCCGGATTGCCAGCGCATCACACCCGACATGCTGCCCCTGGCCACTCTGGATCAGGCCGGCATCGACCGGATCGTGGAAAGTGTCCCCGGCGGCGTCGCCAACGTGCAGGACATCTACGCCCTGGCGCCGTTGCAGGCGGGAATTCTGTATCACCATATGGCGGCGACTGCCGGCGACCCTTACGTTTTGCAGGCGCAGTTCGTGTTTGACGGGATCAAGTCGATCAAGGCATTTGTCCGCGCCGTCAACGTGGTGATCGCACGTCACGACATCCTGCGTTCCAGCGTGGTCCGGGAAGGCCTCGAAGAGCCGGTGCAAGTGGTCTGGCGGGCGGCGCCACTGGCGCTTGAGCGAGTGGAGGCCGACCCGCAGGACGGCGACGTGCTGCAACAGATGCAGGCACGTTTCGACCCGCGTCACTACCGTCTGAATCTGGGCCGCGCACCGATGATGCGCTTCGCCTACACCGAGGACCCACAGCACAAGCGCTGGGTCGGCATCCTGCTGATGCATCACCTGATGCTCGATCACACCGCGCTGGAAGTGCTGGTGAGCGAGATGAACAGCGTATTGCACGGTCACGCCGCCGAGCTGGCGACGCCGGTGCAGTATCGCAACTACGTCGCACAGGCCAGGCTCGGCGCGGATGCTGAAGCACACGAAGGTTTCTTCCGCGACATGCTCGGCGACATCGACGAGCCGACCCTGGCGTTCGGCGTACAGGACGTGCATGGCGACGGCAGCGCAGTGATCGACAGCCAACTTACGCTGGACACCGCGCTGGCCATGCGTCTGCGCGAGCAGGCGCGGCGGCTCGGCATCAGCGTGGCGAGTCTGGCGCACCAGGCCTGGGCACAGGTTCTGGCGCAGATTTCCGGTCGGGACGAGGTGGTGTTCGGCACGGTGCTGCTGGGCCGGATGCAGGGTGGCGAGGGTGCCGACCGGGCCCTGGGCTTGTTCATCAATACCTTGCCGCTGCGCGTCAGCGTCACCGCCACGGCGGTGCGCGATAGCGTGCTCGCCACCCATGAACGGCTGGCGCAATTGCTCGTGCATGAACAGGCGTCACTGGCGTTGGCTCAGCGTTGCAGCGGGGTTTCCGGTTCGCTGCCGCTGTTCGGCACGTTGCTCAACTACCGCCACAGCGCACCGCAGGCGGCGGGCCTGACCCTCGATGGCATTGAATTGCTCAGCTCCCGCGAGCGCAGCAACTATCCGCTGGTGGTCAGCGTCGATGACCTTGGCGAAGGCTTGCGTCTGAGTGTGCAAGCGGTGCCGGGTATCGAGGGTGCGCGGATCTGCGAGTACCTCAACATTGCCTTCGACAGTCTGG
>NZ_JBJJMM010000017.1:0-147442 GCF_046231795.1 Pseudomonas sp. KCJK9016
TCGGCGGTGTTCAACTTCATCCCGAAAACCGCGATGGATTTCTACCACGCGATTGCCCGTGACGATCACGCGACGGTCGGCAAGATCATCGACGACTTCTTCCTGCCGTACCTGGATATCCGCAACCGCAAGGCCGGTTATGCCGTGAGCATCGTCAAGGCCGGCGCCAAAATCGCTGGCCATGACGCCGGCCCTGTGCGGGCGCCGCTGACCGACCTGACCCGCGAAGAGTACGAAATGCTCGCCGCGCTGATCGACAAGCAAGGTGCGCAGTAACCCACTCTAAAAACAAGGCTGCTGGGCGATCAGCGGCCTTTTGCGTCAGGAGCAAGATTCGTGACCAAGCGCTACGACAACTACATCAACGGTGAATGGGTCGCCGGCAACGATTACTCGGTCAACATCAACCCGTCCGAGTTGAGCGACACCATCGGCGACTACGCCAAGGCCGATCTGGCTCAAGTCAACGCCGCCATCGACGCAGCCCGTGCCGCGTTTGCGGCGTGGTCGACTTCGGGCATTCAGGCCCGCCACGACTCGCTGGACAAAGTCGGCAACGAAATCCTCGCCCGTCGCGAAGAGCTCGGCACCCTGCTGGCCCGGGAGGAGGGCAAGACCCTGCCGGAAGCCATCGGCGAAGTGACCCGCGCCGGCAACATCTTCAAGTTCTTCGCCGGTGAGTGCCTGCGTCTGTCGGGCGACTACGTGCCGTCGGTGCGTCCGGGCGTCAATGTTGAAGTCACTCGCGAAGCCCTCGGTGTGGTCGGCCTGATCACCCCGTGGAATTTCCCGATTGCCATCCCGTCATGGAAAATCGCTCCGGCCCTGGCCTACGGCAACTGCGTGGTGTTGAAACCGGCGGATCTGGTGCCGGGTTGCGCCTGGGCGCTGGCGGAAATCATCTCCCGCGCAGGCTTCCCCGCCGGCGTTTTCAACCTGGTGATGGGCAGTGGTCGCGTGGTGGGTGAGGCGTTGGTCAACAGCCCGAAAGTCGACGGCATCAGCTTTACCGGCTCCGTGGGTGTGGGGCGTCAGATCGCGGTCAATTGCGTATCGCGCCAGGCCAAGGTGCAGCTGGAGATGGGCGGCAAGAACCCGCAGATCATTCTCGACGACGCCGATCTCAAGCAGGCGGTCGAGCTGTCGGTGCAGAGCGCGTTCTACTCCACCGGCCAGCGTTGCACGGCGTCGAGCCGTTTGATTGTCACCGCCGGGATTCACGACCAATTCGTCGAAGCCATGGCCGAGCGCATGAAGTCGATCAAGGTCGGCCACGCGCTGAAAGCTGGCACAGACATTGGTCCGGTGGTCTCCCAGGCGCAGCTTGAGCAGGACCTGAAATACATCGACATCGGCCAGTCCGAAGGCGCTCGCGTGGTCAGCGGCGGTGGTCTGGTGACCTGCGACACCGAGGGCTACTTCCTTGCGCCGACCCTGTTCGCCGACAGCGAAGCCTCGATGCGCATCAGCCGCGAAGAGATCTTCGGCCCGGTGGCCAACATCGTCCGCGTGGCGGACTACGAGGCTGCACTGGCCATGGCCAACGACACCGAATTCGGTCTGTCGGCGGGCATCGCCACTACGTCGCTGAAGTACGCCAACCACTTCAAGCGTCATTCCCAGGCCGGGATGGTGATGGTCAACCTGCCGACCGCCGGTGTCGATTACCACGTTCCGTTCGGTGGCCGTAAGGGCTCATCCTATGGCTCACGTGAGCAAGGCCGCTATGCGCAGGAGTTCTACACGGTCGTGAAGACCAGCTACATCGGTTCCTGATAGACGCACTATCTGTGGGAGCTGGCTTGCCAGCGAAAGTATCGCCTCGGTGTGACAGACATTCCGGGGCGCCTGCATCGCGGGCGAGCCTGGCTCCCGCAAAAGCAAGACCAAAGAAGATTCACCCGCGCATAAAAATAATCAGTGGGAGTACATCTACATGCAATCGTCCAGGCCGACTCACGTCCGCTATTTGATCCTGCTCATGCTGTTCCTGGTGACCACGATCAACTACGCCGACCGCGCCACCATCGCGATCGCCGGTTCCAGTCTGCAAAAAGACCTCGGCATCGACGCGGTTACCCTCGGCTACATCTTCTCTGCTTTCGGTTGGGCCTACGTGGCCGGGCAAATTCCCGGTGGCTGGCTGCTCGATCGTTTCGGCTCGAAAAAAGTCTATGCCCTGAGCATTTTCACCTGGTCGCTGTTCACTGTGCTGCAAGGCTTCGTCGGTGAGTTCGGCTTGTCCACAGCCATCGTGGCGCTGTTCATGCTGCGCTTTCTGGTGGGGCTGGCCGAGGCGCCATCATTCCCCGGTAATGCACGCATCGTGGCAGCCTGGTTCCCGACCGCCGAACGCGGCACGGCTTCGGCGATTTTCAACTCGGCGCAGTACTTCGCCACCGTGCTGTTCGCTCCGTTGATGGGTTGGATCGTCTACGCCTTTGGCTGGGAGCACGTGTTTATTGTCATGGGCGTGTTCGGCATCCTGTTCTCGCTGATCTGGCTGAAGGTTATCCACAGCCCGCGCCAGCACCCGATGGCCAACGAAGCGGAAGTGAAGTTCATCGCCGACAACGGCGGCATGGTCGATATGGACCAGAAGCAAGGCAAAAAGTCTGACGGCCCGAAGTGGGATTACATCCGTCAGTTGCTGACCAATCGCATGATGCTTGGCGTGTACCTGGGCCAATACTGCATCAACGGTATCACCTATTTTTTCCTGACCTGGTTCCCGGTGTACCTGGTGCAGGAGCGCGGCATGACCATTCTCAAGGCCGGGTTCATCGCCTCGTTGCCGGCGATCTGCGGGTTTATCGGCGGCGTCCTCGGCGGGGTGATTTCCGACTACCTGCTGCGCAAGGGTCACTCGCTGACCTTCGCCCGCAAGACGCCGATCATCGCCGGCCTGCTGGTCTCCAGCAGCATCGTCGCCTGCAACTATGTCGACGTGGAATGGATGGTGGTCGGCTTCATGGCCCTGGCCTTTTTCGGCAAAGGCGTGGGTGCGCTGGGCTGGGCGGTGGTCTCCGATACTTCGCCAAAACAGATCGCCGGACTGAGTGGCGGCCTGTTCAACACCTTCGGCAACATCGCCTCGATCACCACGCCTATCGTCATCGGCTACATCATCAGCTCCACCGGTTCGTTCAAGTGGGCGCTGGTGTTCGTCGGTGCCAACGCACTGGTGGCGGTGTTCAGCTACCTGGTGATCGTCGGCCCGATCAAGCGTGTGGTGCTCAAGGAGCCGCCGGCCAATGGCGGTTCCGAGGCCACCGGTAAATTGTCTCAAGCGCATTCCTGAGGAGCGGCGTCATGCAGTTGATTGAACATTCCGACTCGCCGCGCTACATCCGTCTGCACGAGCGGGACAACGTAGTGGTTGTAGTCAATGACCAGGGCGTTGCGGCCGGCACCGCATTCGCCGATGGCCTGGTAACGGTGGATTTTGTGCCGCAGAGCCACAAGGTCAGCCTCGTGGACATCCCCGAGGGCGGCACGGTGATTCGCTATGGCCAGATCATTGGCTATGCATTGCAGCCGATTTCCCGCGGCAGTTGGGTCAAGGAAGATCAACTGCGCATGCCGACCGCGCCGCCGCTGGACAGTCTGCCGCTGTCCACCGACGTGCCAGCCGCCCAGGCGCCGCTGGAGGGTTACACCTTTGAGGGGTATCGCAACGCCGACGGCACCGTCGGCACGCGCAATATTCTCGGGATCACCACCACCGTGCAGTGCGTCACTGGGGTGCTGGATCATGCGGTCAAACGCATCAAGGATGAGCTGTTGCCGAAGTATCCGCATGTCGATGACGTGGTGGCGCTGACCCACAGTTACGGTTGCGGCGTTGCCATTACGGCCACCGATGCGTACATCCCGATCCGCACCGTGCGCAATCTGGCGCGCAACCCGAACCTCGGTGGCGAGGCGCTGGTGATCAGTCTGGGCTGCGAGAAACTGCAGGCCGGGCAAGTGATGCACGAGGACGATGCGTCGGTGGATCTGAGCGAGCCGTGGCTGTATCGCTTGCAGGACTCCAGCCACGGCTTCACGGAAATGATCGAGCAGATCATGGCGCTGGCTGAGACCCGCCTGAAGAAACTCGACCAGCGCCGCCGCGAAACCGTGCCGGCGTCCGAGCTGATCCTCGGCATGCAGTGCGGCGGCAGCGATGCGTTTTCCGGGATCACCGCCAACCCGGCGCTGGGTTATGCCGCGGACTTGCTGCTGCGGGCGGGGGCGACGGTGATGTTTTCCGAAGTCACCGAAGTGCGCGACGCGATTTACCTGCTGACCTCACGGGCCCAGAGCAAAACCGTTGCCGAGGAACTGGTGCGCGAGATGGACTGGTACGACCGCTACCTGGCCAAGGGCGAGGCGGACCGTAGTGCCAACACCACGCCGGGCAACAAGAAGGGCGGGTTGTCGAACATTGTCGAGAAGTCGTTGGGCTCGATCGTCAAGTCCGGCAGCAGCGCGATCAGCGGCGTGCTCGGCCCGGGGGAACGCTTCAAGCAGAAGGGTTTGATTTTCTGTGCGACGCCGGCCAGCGACTTTGTCTGCGGCACCTTGCAACTGGCGGCAGGGATGAACCTGCATGTGTTCACCACCGGGCGTGGCACGCCATATGGTCTGGCCATGGCTCCGGTGATCAAGGTGTCGACCCGGACCGAACTGGCGCAGCGCTGGCCGGACCTGATCGACATCGATGCCGGACGGATCGCTACCGGTCGCGCGACCATCGAGGAATTGGGCTGGGAGTTGTTTCACTACTATCTGGATGTGGCGAGCGGCAAGCAGCAGACGTGGGCGGAAAAGCACAAGCTGCATAACGACATTACGTTGTTCAATCCGGCGCCGATCACCTGAGACCGCGTTATCGTTCTTCGCGAGCGGGCTCGCTCCCACATTGGATCTGCGGTGTTAATGAGATCCCTGTGGGAGCGAGCCCGCTCGCGAAGGCGATCCGACAGACGCCGGGGGACTGGCTGGCTTATCATTAGCCCCTGACGACGCTCACCTCCAAGGCTCCCCGGCATGCTGGCAATCTTCCTCGAAACCCTGAACATCACCGCGCCGGTGTTTGCCATGTTGTTTCTGGGTGTGCTGCTCAAGCGTATCGACTGGATCAACGACAACTTCATCCACACGGCGTCGTCGCTGGTGTTCAACGTCAGCATGCCGGCGCTGCTGTTTCTCGGCATCCTGCATGCCGACCTGCACGCCGCGCTGCAACCGGCGCTGCTGATCTACTTCGCCGTCGCCACGCTGGCCAGTTTCGCCCTGGCCTGGGGCTGGGCAATTTTCCGTTGCCCTCATGAAGATCGCGGCATCTACACCCAAGGTGCGTTTCGCGGTAACAACGGGGTCATCGGTCTGGCGCTGGCGGCGAGCATGTATGGCGACTACGGGATTTCCCTCGGGGCGATTCTCGCGGCGCTGGTGATCCTGTTCTACAACACCCTGTCGACCATCGTGCTGGCGGTCTACAGCCCGGTGATCAAGTCCGATCCGTGGAGCATCTGCAAAAGTGTGTTCAGCAATCCGCTGATCATCAGCGTGATTGCGGCGGCGCCGTTTGCCTGGTTCAAGATCGGTCTGCCGGGCTGGCTGGAGACGTCCGGCCAATACCTGGCGCAAACCACGCTGCCACTGGCGTTGATCTGCATCGGCGGCACGTTGTCGCTGGCGGCACTGCGCAAGAGCGGGAGCATGGCGCTCAGCTCCAGCCTGCTGAAGATGATCGGCCTGCCGGTGTTCGCCACGCTGGGCGCATGGCTGTGGGGCTTTCGCGGGGCGGAGCTGGGGATTCTGTTTCTGTACTTCGGCAGCCCGACGGCTGCCGCCAGTTTTGTCATGGCCCGGGCGGCCCAGGGCAATCATGAACTGGCGGCGGCGATCATAGTGTTGACCACGTTGATGGCGGCGGTGACCACCAACGTCGGGATCTTTTTCCTGCAGTGGGGCGGGTGGATCTAGCCTGAGCCCGGGTTTGATCTTTCGGGCCCTCTCGCGAGCAGGCTCGCTCCCACAGGGAAATTGTGATCGCCACAGATCCCATGTGGGAGCGAGCCTGCTCGCGAAGGGGGCAGATCTGTCACTCAGGTTTCTGGTAGGTATCGATCACTTCCTGGGCTGCCCGAAACGCATCAATCGCTGCCGGCACCCCGGCATACACCGCGCAATGCAGCAGCGCTTCGCGGATCTCCTCGACCGTGCAGCCGTTGTTCAGCGCACCGCGCACATGCCCCTTTAACTCTTGCGGGCACTTCAGCGCGGTCAGCGCGGCGAGGGTGATCAGGCTGCGGGTCTTCAGCGGCAGACCTTCGCGATTCCACACGCCGCCCCAGGCATGTTCGTTGACGAAGTCCTGCAGCGGTTGAGTGAATTCGGTGGCATTGCCCAGGGCACGGTCGACGAACGCGTCACCCATTACCTGGCGGCGGATTTCGACCCCGGATTTCTTCGATTCGGTCATGGCATATCCCTCTTGTGGTGTTGGCGGCGCCAGGCGCGCACAGACGTGAAAAAAAGAAACGTCAGCAGCGTCGGCAGCACATAAAACAGCATCAAGCGTTCGAGCTTGCCGGCCAGTGGCATGCCGGTGGTGAACGACACCACATGCAGTGCATACGCCAGGTACAAGCCGAGCAGCAACAAGCCTTCGGCGCGGGTCACGCGGTAGCCGGAATAGAACACCGGCAGGCATAGCGCCGCGACGCCGAGCATCACCGGCAGGTCGAAATCCAGCGCGTTGGGCGATACCGACAGCGGGGTTGGTGCGAGCAGTGCGGTAACGCCGAGTACCCCGAGCAGGTTGAACAGGTTCGCGCCGATCACGTTGCCCACGGCAATGTCACGCTGCCCGCGCAGGGCTGCGATCAATGAGGTGGCCAGTTCCGGCAGCGAGGTGCCGACCGCGACCACGGTCAGGCCGATCACCCGCTCGGAGAAGCCCAGATCCGTGGCCACTGCGACAGCCGCGCCCAGCAACAGGTGTCCGGCGAATACCAGCATGGCCAGCCCGACGACGATCATCAGCAGACTGGTCATCCAGGGCGCTTGCGCCGCTGGTGGCAGGTCCGAGTGCGGACGGGAGGAGTGCCGCGACTGGCGCAACAGCAGACCCAGATACAACCCCAGTGCGGCGAGCAAGAGGAGGCCGTCGAAGCGGCCGATCTGTTCGTTCCAGGCCAGTACGAACACCAGCAGACTGGCGCCGATCATCAGCGGAATATCCAGGCGCACCAGTTGCCGCGAGACCCTCAATGGAATGATCAGCGCCGACAGGCCGAGGGTCACGAGGATGTTGAATATGCTGCTGCCGATTACGCTGCCGACGGCGATGTCGGGGTTGTGCGTCAGGGTTGCCTGCAGGCTGACCGCCATTTGCGGGGCGCTGCTGCCCAGGGCGACGATGGTCAGGCCGATGATCAGCGGTCGCACGTGCAGGCGGGCGGCCAGACGCACAGCGGCTCGCACCATCAGTTCGGCGCCGAAAATCAGCAGGGCCAGACCGCTGAGCAGTTCGATCACGTTGATCAGCGGTAAATCGCTCAGTCCGAAAATGGTGGGTGCTCCATCAGTCGTCGAGGGCCTGCACGCGAACCCGTGCCGTGCCGCTGCCCAGCATGCCGAGGCGCTCGGCGGCTTCGCGGGAAACATCGATGATGCGCCCGCGGGTGTGCGGCCCGCGGTCGTTGATACGCACCACGCAGGACTTGTCGTTTTTCAGGTTGGTGACTTTCACCCGCGTGCCGAACGGTAGCTGGCGGTGGGCGGCGGTCAGGGAATTCTGGTTGAACGCTTCGCCGCTGGCGGTGCGTTTACCGTGGTGTCTGGCTCCGTAATAGGAGGCGACGCCGGTCTGGTCGTAACCATGCGGGTCGATGACATCGTTGCTGGCGCAACCGGCCAGCAAAGAGAGCAGGGCGCAGGCGCCGAGCAGGCGTTTCATTTCAAAGGCTCCCAAAAATAATTGTGGCGAGGGAGCAAGCTTCCTCGCCACAGGGGATCTGAGCCAGTAAATGAATGCTGGCTCCATTGTGGTCAGCCTTCGAGCTTGCTTTTCAGCAGTTCGTTCACTTGCTGCGGGTTGGCCTTGCCCTTGGAGGCTTTCATGGCCTGACCGACAAAGAAACCGAACATCTTGCCGCGTTTGGCTTCGTCTGCCGCACGGTATTGCTCGACCTGTTCGGCATTGGCCGCGAGCATTTCGTCCAGCACCGCCGAGATGGCGCCGGTGTCGGTGACTTGCTTCAGACCACGCTTCTCGATGATTTCGTCGGCGCTGCCTTCACCGTTGGCCATCGCTTCGAACACCACCTTGGCGATCTTGCCGGAGATGGTGTTGTCCTTGATGCGCAACAGCATGCCGCCCAGCTGCTCGGCCGAAACCGGCGAATCCTGGATGTCCAGGTTCTGCTTGTTGAGCAGACTGCCCAACTCGACCATCACCCAGTTCGCCGCCAGTTTGGCGTCGCCGCCGATGCTCGCAACCTTCTCGAAGTAGTCCGCCTGTTCACGGCTGGTCGCCAGCACGTTGGCGTCGTATACCGACAGGCCGAAGGCGCTCTGGAAGCGCTCGCGCTTCTGCGGTGGCAGTTCCGGCAGGGTGGCACGCACATCATCCAGGTACGAATCCTCGATGACCACCGGCAGCAGGTCCGGATCGGGGAAGTAACGGTAGTCGTTGGCTTCCTCTTTGCTGCGCATCGGACGGGTCTCGTCCTTGTTCGGATCGTACAGACGGGTCTGCTGGATCACTTTGCCGCCGTCTTCGATCAGGTCGATCTGACGCTGGATTTCGGAGTTGATTGCCTTCTCGATGAAGCGGAACGAGTTGACGTTCTTGATCTCGCAGCGGGTGCCGAATTCAACCTGACCTTTGGGACGCACCGACACGTTGCAGTCGCAACGCAGCGAGCCTTCGGCCATGTTGCCGTCGCAGATGCCCAGGTAACGCACCAGCGCGTGGATCGCCTTGACGTAGGCCACGGCTTCTTTGGCGCTGCGCATGTCAGGTTCGGAAACGATTTCCAGCAACGGTGTGCCGGCACGGTTCAGGTCGATGCCGGTGAAGCCGCTGAATTCTTCGTGCAGGCTCTTGCCGGCGTCCTCTTCAAGGTGCGCGCGGGTGATGCCGACGCGCTTGACCGTGCCGTCTTCCAGGGCGATGTCCAGATGGCCCTTGCCGACGATCGGCAATTCCATCTGGCTGATCTGGTAACCCTTCGGCAGGTCCGGGTAGAAATAGTTTTTACGGGCGAACACGTTGTGCTGACCGATCTCGGCGTCAATCGCCAGACCGAACATCACCGCCATGCGCACCGCTTCCTGATTCAGCACCGGCAGGGTGCCGGGCATGCCCAGATCGATCAGGCTGGCCTGGGTGTTCGGCTCGGAGCCGAACTGGGTGGAACTACCGGAAAAGATTTTCGACCGGGTGGTGAGCTGGGTGTGAATCTCCAGCCCGATCACGACTTCCCATTGCATGTGTGTCTCCTCAGAAGCCGGTTGGGGTGCGGGTGTGCCAGTCAGTGTGTAACTGATACTGGTGGGCAACGTTCAACAGGCGACCTTCCTGGAAATACGGCGCAAGCAGCTGTACGCCGACCGGCAGACCGTCGACGAAACCGGCCGGCATCGACAGGCCCGGCAGGCCCGCGAGGTTGGCGGTAATGGTGTAGACGTCTTCCAGGTAGGCAGCGACCGGGTCGCTGTTCTTGGCGCCGAGTTTCCAGGCCGGGTTTGGCGTGGTCGGGCCGAGGATGATGTCGACCTCATTGAAGGCCGCCATGAAGTCGTTCTTCACCAGGCGGCGGATCTTCTGCGCCTTCAGGTAGTAGGCGTCGTAGTAACCGGCGGACAGCGCGTAGGCACCGACCATGATCCGGCGCTGCACTTCCGCACCGAAGCCTTCGCCACGGGAGCGCTTGTACAGGTCTTCCAGGTTCTTCGGATCTTCGCAGCGGTGGCCGAAGCGCACGCCGTCGAAACGCGACAGATTGGAGGACGCTTCTGCCGGGGCGATCACGTAGTACGCAGGAATGGCGTGCTGCATGTTCGGCAGGCTGATTTCCTTGATCACGGCACCGAGCTTCTGCAGCTCTTTGATGCTGTTCTGGATCAGCTCGGCGATACGTGGGTCGAGGCCGGCACCGAAGTATTCCTTCGGCACGCCGATGCGCAGGCCTTGCAGCGAACCGTTCAGGCCGGCAGCGTAGTCCGGCACCGGCTCATCGATGCTGGTGGAGTCGTTCGGATCGAAGCCGGCCATACCTTGCAACAGAATTGCGCAGTCTTCGGCGGTGCGCGCCAGCGGGCCGCCCTGATCGAGGCTGGAAGCGTAAGCGATCATGCCCCAGCGCGAAACGCGACCGTAGGTCGGTTTCAGGCCGGTGAGGTTGGTGAACGCGGCTGGCTGGCGGATCGAGCCGCCGGTGTCGGTGGCCGTGGCGGCAGGCAACAGGCGAGCTGCAACAGCGGCAGCCGAACCACCGGACGAGCCGCCCGGGACGTGTTCCAGGTTCCACGGGTTTTTCACCGCGCCGTACCAGCTCGACTCGTTGGCCGAACCCATGGCGAATTCGTCCATGTTGGTCTTGCCCAGCGTCACGGCGCCGGCAGCGGCCAGCTTCGAAACCACGGTGGCGTCGTACGGCGCCTTGAAGTTGTCGAGCATCTTCGAACCGCAGCTGGTACGGATGCCCTGGGTGCAGAACAGGTCCTTGTGGGCGATCGGCGCGCCAAGCAGCGCGCCGCTCTCACCGTTGGCCCGGCGCACGTCGGCGGCTTTCGCCTGCTCGAGGGCCAGCGCTTCGGTGAGGCTGATGAAACTGTTGAGCTGCGGATCGAGCTGGGAAATGCGCGCCAGCAGGACTTTGGTCAGCTCTTCGGAAGAAAACTTTTTATCGGCAAGACCGCGGGCGATCTCGGCCAGAGTCATTTGATGCATTGCGGGCTCTTTCCCTTTAGTCGATGACTTTCGGAACCAGATACAGGCCGTTTTCGACCGCTGGCGCGATGGACTGATAAGCCTCGCGGTTATTGCTTTCGGTCACGACGTCGGCGCGCAGGCGCTGACTGGCTTCCAGCGGGTGGGCCAGTGGCTCGATACCGTCGGTATCGACCGCCTGCATTTCGTCGACCAGCCCGAGAATGCTGTTGAGGGCCGAAGTGATATGTGGAAGATCGGCGTCATTGAGGCCAAGGCTGGCCAGATGAGCGATTTTTTCCACGTCGGAGCGTTCTAGCGCCATCGGGATTCTCCAGTGGAAAACAGGACGGACGGCGTCCGTGCGTTGATTTGTCGGAACACTACCGCACTTCTACGGTCATAAGGCCGCGATTGTGGGGCTTGGTGCACAGAAAAGCGGCCAATTTAACATATTGGCGCCTTGCCCAAAATCCCTGTCGTTGTTAGAGTTTGCCGCACTTTTTTACCCACGCGTTGCCTAGGGTCCCTTTCCCATGTTCAAGAAACTGCGTGGCATGTTTTCCAGCGATCTTTCCATTGACCTGGGCACTGCCAACACCCTTATTTACGTGCGCGAGCGCGGCATCGTCCTGAATGAGCCATCGGTTGTGGCCATTCGGACACACGGTAACCAGAAAAGTGTCGTCGCTGTCGGCACCGAGGCCAAGCGCATGCTCGGCCGTACGCCGGGCAACATTGCTGCCATTCGTCCGATGAAGGACGGCGTGATCGCCGACTTCAGCGTCTGCGAAAAGATGCTGCAATACTTTATCAACAAGGTTCACGAAAACAGTTTCCTGCAGCCCAGCCCTCGTGTGCTGATCTGCGTTCCATGCAAGTCCACCCAGGTCGAGCGTCGTGCCATCCGTGAATCGGCCCTGGGCGCCGGTGCCCGTGAAGTGTTCCTGATCGAAGAGCCAATGGCGGCTGCGATCGGTGCCGGCCTGCCGGTTGAAGAAGCACGCGGTTCGATGGTCGTGGATATCGGTGGCGGTACCACCGAAATCGCGCTGATCTCCCTGAACGGTGTGGTCTATGCCGAATCCGTACGCGTTGGCGGCGACCGCTTCGACGAAGCGATCATCACCTATGTGCGCCGCAACTACGGCAGCCTGATCGGCGAATCCACCGCCGAGCGCATCAAGCAGGAAATCGGTACGGCCTACCCGGGCGGCGAAGTTCGCGAAGTCGACGTTCGCGGTCGCAACCTGGCCGAAGGCGTTCCACGCGCATTCACCCTGAACTCCAACGAAGTGCTGGAGGCTCTGCAGGAGTCCCTGGCCACCATCGTTCAGGCCGTGAAAAGCGCCCTGGAGCAATCGCCGCCGGAACTGGCTTCCGACATCGCCGAGCGTGGCCTTGTGCTGACCGGTGGTGGCGCGTTGCTGCGTGACCTCGACAAGCTGCTGGCCCAGGAAACCGGTCTGCCGGTCATCGTTGCCGAAGATCCGCTGACCTGTGTGGCTCGCGGCGGTGGTCGTGCACTGGAAATGATGGACAAGCACACCATGGACCTGCTCTCCAGCGAATAAGTCGCCGGGTGCAATACGTGGGTGAGCGCACAGGCAGCACTTTGCAGTGCTGCCTGTTGGCGTTTATCTTCTGTCAGTCTTCATCCAGGCCGGTTTGATGCCGTATGAATAAACAGAACATTTGCCTGGGAGGAGCGGCTTATTAAACCGCTTTTCGCCAAGGGCCCCTCATTGGGCGTTCGCCTGCTGGTGCTGGCCGTGCTGTCGGTCGCGCTGATGGTGGTCGATGCCCGTTTCAGCCTGCTCAAGCCTGCCCGCAGCCAGATGTCGCTGGTGCTGATGGACGCTTACTGGATCACCGATCTGCCCGGCAGATTGTGGGAAGGTGTCGCCAGTCAGTTCGGCAGCCGCACCGAACTGGTCGCCGAAAACGAAAAACTCAAGACCGAAAACCTGCTGTTGCAGGGCCGCATGCAGAAGCTGGCCGCCCTCACCGAGCAGAACGTCCGTCTGCGCGAGTTGCTCAATTCCTCTGCGCTGGTCAACGAGAAGGTCGAAGTGGCCGAACTGATCGGCATGGACCCCAACCCCTTCACTCATCGCATCATCATCAACAAGGGTGAGCGTGACGGTGTGGTCCTCGGCCAACCGGTGCTCGACGCACGCGGACTGATGGGGCAGGTGGTCGAACTGATGCCGTACACCTCCCGCGTATTGCTGCTGACCGACTCGACCCACAGCATTCCTGTGCAGGTGAACCGTAACGGTCTGCGGGCGATTGCCAGCGGCACCGGTAACCCTGAACGTCTGGAACTTCGGCACGTGGCCGACACCGCCGACGTCAAGGAAGGCGACCTGCTGGTCAGCTCCGGTCTGGGCCAGCGCTTCCCGGCCGGTTACCCGGTGGCGACGGTCAAGGAAGTGATCCACGATTCCGGCCAGCCATTCGCGATTGTCCGCGCCGTGCCAACGGCTGCATTGAACCGCAGCCGCTACTTGCTGTTGGTGTTCAGCGACAACCGGACGGCTGAAGAGCGTGCCAACGATGCGGCGCAGGCTCAGGAAAATCTGGATGCGTTCGGTGGCGGTCCGGTCGTTCCGGCGACTGTACCGAAAACGGTGAACACACCGGCTCAGGCCCCCGCTGCGGCGAGCACGCCTGCCGCTGCACCTGCTGCAACGCCGGCCAGACCTGCTGCAAGCAAACCAGCGGCGAAACCGACTGCAGCGACGCCGGCGGCCAGCAAGCCGCCAGCCGCTCAGCCAGCCAGTGTCCGGCCGGCCGCCAAACCGCCTGCCACTGTGCCGGCCACTACTACCGGGGGACGAGAATAATGGTCGGTGTCAAAGCCTCCCGAAACGGCTGGATCGTCTGGCTGACCTTTCTGATCGGCATGCTGCTCAGCGTGTCGCCTTTACCGCAGTTCATGGAAATCCTCCGCCCGCTGTGGCTGGCATTGCTCCTGGCATTCTGGGCGCTGTACATGCCGCAGATGATCGGCATGGTGACCGCTTTCTGCCTGGGGCTGGCCGAGGATGTGCTGTATGGCACGTTGCTTGGGCAGAACGCCTTGATCCTGACCCTGATCACGTTCCTGGTGCTGTCGTTGCAGCAGCGCCTGCGGATGTTCCCGATGTGGCAGCAGAGCCTGGTGATCCTGGTGATCTTCGGTCTGGCTCAACTCGTACAGCTCTGGCTCAGCGCCTTGACCGGCAATCGTCAGCCGACCCTGGCGCTGGTCCTGCCGGCGCTGGTCAGTGCCTTGCTCTGGCCCTGGGTCAGCTTCGCTTTGCGCGGATTGCGCCGACGCTACAAAATCAACTGATTCGGTCAGGTATGGGCCCCCACCGGTGCCATGAGGCAGGGCACTCAACAGGGAGATGTTTGGATGAAGCCGCTTTACCTCGCCTCGGGATCGCCGCGTCGGCGTGAATTGCTCACGCAAATCGGCGTTCCGTTTACCACCATCAGCGCGGATATCGATGAGACTCCTTTCGTCCATGAATCCCCGTCGGCCTATGTCGAGCGCCTGGCGCGCGGCAAGGCTGAAGCCGGGCGGCGCGCGATCGGTTCCGAAGCCGCGTTCTGTGTGCTTGGTGCCGACACGGCTGTGGTGCTGGATGGCAAAATTCTCGGCAAACCGGTGGACGAAGTCGACGCATGCGCCATGCTGATGATGTTGTCCGGCAAGGAGCACGAAGTGCTCACCGCCATCGCCGTGCTGGACGGTGAGCGCTGCGAGTCTCGAGTGGTGCGCAGTCTGGTGCGGTTCCGGGAAATCAGTCGGGAAGAGGCTGCTGCCTACTGGGCCAGCGGCGAACCAAAGGACAAGGCTGGCGGTTACGGCATTCAGGGGCTCGGCGCGGTATTCGTCGCCGGATTGAACGGCAGCTATTCGGCCGTGGTCGGTTTACCGGTGTGTGAAAGCGCAGAACTGCTTGGCCGTTTCGGCATACCCTGTTGGCAAAGCGTGAGTGCGCAGTAACCGTCGAACAGATCGAGACGCGGTCATCATTGTGAACATGCCTGAACGAGACCCTGCCATGAGTGAAGAGATTCTGATCAACATCACGCCGATGGAGTCGCGCGTGGCGGTGGTCGAAAACGGTGTGCTGCAAGAAGTGCATGTCGAGCGAACGCAGAAACGCGGGATCGTCGGCAACATCTACAAAGGCAAGGTCGTGCGGGTACTGCCGGGCATGCAGGCGGCCTTCGTCGACATCGGCCTGGACCGCGCGGCGTTCATTCACGCCTCGGAGATCTCCCTGCGCGAAGGCCCGGCGGTGGAAAGCATCAGCGCGCTGGTGCACGAAGGTCAGAGCCTGGTGGTGCAGGTCACCAAGGATCCGATCGGCTCCAAAGGGGCGCGTCTGACCACTCAGCTGTCGATTCCGTCGCGCTATCTGGTCTATATGCCGCGCACCGCCCATGTCGGCATTTCCCTGAAGATCGAAGACGAAGCCGAACGCGAGCGCCTCAAGCAGGTGGTCAGCGATTGTGTGGCCAAGGAAGGCATCAAGGAGGCCGGCGGCTTTATCCTGCGCACCGCCGCCGAAGGGGCCGGGGCTGACGAGATCCTCATGGACATCCGCTACCTGCGACGCCTGTGGGATCAGATCAACGAGCAGATCAAGACCATCGGTGCGCCAAGTGTGATCTACGAAGACCTCGGTCTGGCCTTGCGCACCCTGCGTGATCTGGTCAGTCCGAAAATCGAGAAAATCCGCATCGACTCCCGGGAAACCTTCCAGAAAACCACGCAGTTCGTCGCCGAACTGATGCCGGAAATCGCCGATCGTCTGGAACACTACCCGGGTGAAAGGCCGATCTTCGACCTGTACGGCGTCGAAGACGAAATCCAGAAAGCCCTTGAGCGCAAGGTGCCGCTGAAGTCCGGTGGTTATCTGGTGGTGGATCCGGCCGAAGCCATGACCACCATCGACGTGAACACCGGCGCGTTCGTCGGGCATCGCAACCTCGAAGAAACCATCTTCAAGACCAATCTTGAAGCCGCCACGGCGATTGCCCGGCAGATGCGCCTGCGCAATCTGGGCGGGATCATCATCATCGACTTCATCGACATGGAAGATGAAGAGCACCAGCGCCAGGTTCTGCGAACCCTGGAAAAACAGCTGGAGCGCGATCATGCCAAGACCAACATCATCGGCATCACCGAACTCGGTCTGGTGCAGATGACCCGCAAGCGTACACGTGAAAGTCTGGAGCAGGTGCTGTGCGAACCTTGCAGCAGCTGTCAGGGGAGGGGCAAGCTGAAAACCCCGGAAACCATCTGTTACGAGATCTTCCGCGAGATTCTGCGCGAGGCCCGGGCCTATCAGGCCGAGGGTTATCGTGTATTGGCGAATCAGAAAGTCGTCGACCGGTTGCTCGATGAAGAATCCGGCAACGTTGCCGAGCTTGAAGGGTTCATTGGCCGCACAATACGCTTCCAGGTGGAAACCATGTATTCCCAGGAACAATATGACGTGGTGCTGCTCTGATCCCCTGCGTCACTTTTTTCCTGAAACGGCTGGCCTCAGCTTTTTGCAGTATTTTTGCCATGGGAGCCAACTGACATGGAACGTCTGACACGCATTTTTGCCGCACTGACCCGTTGGGGATTGGGCCTGTGCGCGTTGGTTCTGGTGTTGATGGCGTTGTACGTCAGCCTCGGTCGGGAGCTTGCGCCACTGGTGGCCGAGTACCGCGCCGACATCGAAGACAAGGCCGGTGCCGCGCTGGGCATGCCGTTGCAGATCGGCGAACTGGAAGGCGACTGGAGCGGATTTGCGCCGATCCTGCTGGCTCACGACGTCATGGTCGGCGACGGCGCCAATGCCTTGCGTCTGGACCGGGTACGCGCGGTGCCGGATTTGTGGGCCAGTCTGCTGGCTCGCGAAGTGCGTATCGCCCATCTTGAGCTCGATGGCCTGAAGATCAGCCTCAAGGAAGGCGAGGACGGGAAGTGGGCGCTGGAAGGTTTGCCGGTGCAGCAGGACCAGCCCATGGATCCCGAGCAACTGTTCAACCGCATGCAAATGGTTCAGCAACTGTCGGTGCTCGACAGTCAGGTGACCTTGCAGCCGCTGGATCATGCGCCTCTGACCCTTGCTTATGTCGGGATCAATCTCAAGACGGGTACCAATCGTCAGCGCCTCGACGCGCGTCTGAACCTGCCCGACGGGCAACCCTTGGCGCTGAGTCTGCGTACGAGGATTCGCCCCGCTCAGTTGCCGGACAGTACGGTCGAAGGCTACATCAGTCTGCCGCAAAGCGATTGGGCGAAGTGGCTGCCCGAGCGTCTCACTCAACAATGGAATTTTTCCGAGATCAAGGCGGGTGGCGAGCTGTGGGTCAACTGGAGCGAGGGCGCCCTGCAAAGCGCCGTCGTTCGTCTGAACGCCCCGCAACTGATTGGTGCGTACGACGAGCGCAAGCCTATCCAGATCAACAACCTGGCGCTCAACGGCTACTTTCAGCGGACCGATGAGGGCGCTACCGTCACCCTGGATTCACTGGCGATGAACTTTGGCGAGACTCGTTGGGAGTCCCGCGTGCAGATAAAGCAGACGGCTGCCACCGACAAGGTCGACGAACTCTGGCACCTGCAGGCAGATCGCCTCGATCTGACGCCGATCACGCCATTGCTCAACGCACTGGGGCCACTGCCGCAAGGTTTTGCCACTGTGGTCGAGCGCTTGAAAGTGACCGGGGGCTTGCGCAATGTGCTGCTGGACTTGCGACCGAACGCCACCGACGACAGCAAATTCAGTTTCGCCGCGAACCTCGATCGGGTCGGCTTCGACGCCTATCACGGGGCCCCGGCGGCGCGCAATGTCAGCGGCAGTCTGAGCGGCAACCTTGGCGGTGGCGAATTGCGCATGGACAGCAAGGACTTCGTCCTGCACCTCGATCCGATCTTCGCCAAGCCATGGCAATACATTCAGGCCAATGCCCGATTGACCTGGAAACTCGACAAGGAAGGTTTCACCCTGATCGCTCCGTACCTGAAGGTGCTTGGCGAAGAGGGCAAGATTGCCGGCGACTTTCTGATCCGCCTGCATTTCGATCACAACCAGGAAGACTACATGGACCTGCGTGTCGGTCTGGTGGATGGCGACGGTCGCTACACCGCCAAGTACCTGCCCGAAGTCTTGAGCCCGGCCCTCGACGAATGGCTGCGCACGGCGATTCTCAAGGGCGCGGTGGATCAGGGTTTCTTCCAGTACCAGGGTTCGCTGAACAAGAATGCCGGTGAAGCGGATCGCAGCATCAGCCTGTTTTTCAAGGTGCACGACGCGGAGCTGGCCTTCCAGCCAGGCTGGCCGCATGTGAGCAAGGTCAGCGGTGATGTGTTCATCGAGGACAGTGGTGTGCGGATTGTCGCCAGCGAGGGGCAGTTGCTCGACACCCGGGTCAACGATGTCTTCGTCAACATTCCTCATGTGCCGAGCGGCGAGCACAGCCACATGTTCCTCGACGGCGAGTTTGCCGGCGGTCTGGGCGATGGTCTGAAGATTCTCCAGGAGGCGCCGATCGGCACCGCCGAGACCTTTGCCGGCTGGGAAGGCGAGGGCGATCTGCAAGGCAAGCTCAAGCTGGATGTGCCACTGGCCAAGGGCGATCAGCCGAAAATCCTGGTGGATTTCAAAACCGCCAACGCGAGGCTGAAACTGGCCGAGCCGAAGCTGGAGCTGAGCCAGCTCAAGGGTGACTTCCGTTTCGACAGCGCCAAGGGCCTGAGCGGGCAGAACATCAGCGCCCGGGCCTTCGACAAACCGGTCACCGCACAGATTTTCGCCGACGGCGGCCCCGGCAGGCTCAAGACCCGGGTGGCGGCTTCGGGTCAGGTCGAGGTCAGGAAACTCACGGACTGGCTGGGGGTGACGCAGCCATTGCCGGTGTCCGGAACGATTCCTTACCAGCTGCAAGTGAATCTGGACGGTGCCGACAGTCAATTGATGGTCAGCTCCAATCTGAAAGGGGTGGCGGTGGACCTGCCCGCGCCTTTCGGCCTTTCGGCCAGCACGGGGCGTGACACTGTGTTCCGCATGACCCTGCAAGGCCAGGAACGGCGCTACTGGGTCAATTACGATCAACTGGCCAACTTCACCTTTGCGGCGCCGCCGGACAGTTTCGCCGACGGTCGTGGCGAGCTGTTTCTCGGCGTCGGCGAGGCCGTGCTGCCAGGCTCCAAAGGCCTGCGCGTGCGTGGCGTGTTGTCCGAACTGGACGTCAAGCCCTGGCAGGATCTGGTGGACAAATACGCCGGGCAGGATCCTGGCGGCAGCGCCAGGCAATTGCTCAGCGGTGCGGACTTCAAGGTCGGCAAGCTCACCGCATTCGGCACCACGCTGGATCAGGCCGCCGTGCAACTGAACCGTAAACCCGATGCCTGGGCCCTGGCGCTCGACAGTCAGCAGGCCAAAGGCACGGCGAGCCTGCCGGATGCCAAGGGCGTGCCGATTGCGGTGAACCTGCAATACGTGCGCCTGCCGGCGCCCGACCCGACGGTGCAGGCCGACGAAAATTCGCCGGATCCGCTGGTCTCGGTCGACCCGAGCAAAATTCCGGCGCTGGATATCACCATCAATCAGCTGTTCCAGGGCCAGGACCTGGTTGGCGGCTGGTCGCTGAAAGTTCGACCGACTGCCAAAGGCATTGCCCTGAACAATCTCGATCTGGGCCTCAAAGGCATCCTGTTGCAGGGTAGCGGGGGCTGGGAGGGCACCCCGGGTGCCACGACCAGCTGGTACAAGGGCCGGATCGGCGGCAAGAATCTCGCCGATGTGCTCAAGGGCTGGGGCTTTGCGCCGAGCGTGACCAGCGAAGAGTTCCACATGGATGTCGATGGTCGCTGGCCAGGCTCGCCGGCATGGCTGGCCACCAAGCGTTTCTCGGGCTCGCTGGATGCATCGCTCACCAAGGGACAGTTCGTCGAAGTCGAAGGCGGCGCCCAGGCACTGCGGGTGTTCGGTCTGCTCAATTTCAACTCCATCGGCCGTCGGTTGCGTCTGGACTTCTCCGACCTGTTCGGCAAAGGCTTGAGTTACGATCGGGTCAAGGGCTTGCTGGTGGCGAACAATGGCGTGTACGTCACGCGGGAACCGATCAGGTTGACCGGACCGTCGAGCAATCTGGAGCTCAACGGCACACTGGATCTGGTGGGAGATCAGGTCGACGCCAAATTGCTCGTGACCCTGCCGGTCACCAACAACCTGCCCATCGCCGCATTGATCGTGGGTGCACCGGCGGTCGGCGGCGCGCTGTTCCTGATCGACAAACTGATCGGTGACCGCGTGGCGCGCTTCGCCAGCGTCAAATACACCGTCAAAGGTCCGTGGAAAGAACCGAAAATCACCTTCGACAAACCGTTTTGATCAGCCACGCCGCAAACCGATGGAGTAGCATGGCCGTCTACCTCTTGCGGAGTCCGCCATGTCTTTTGCGGTGATTCAAATGGTCAGCCAGAACGATGTGCTGGCCAATCTGCGTGATGCCCGCCGTCTGCTCGAACAGGCGGCCGGCGCCGGCGCGAAGCTGGCGGTGCTGCCGGAAAACTTCGCCGCCATGGGGCGTCGCGACATCGCCGATATCGGTCGTGCCGAAGCGCTGGGCGAAGGCCCGATTCTGCCGTGGTTGAAACAGACCGCCCGTGACCTCAGGTTATGGATAGTGGCCGGCACCTTGCCGTTGCCGCCGGTCGGGCAGCCCGAGGCGAAATCCCATGCCTGTTCGCTGCTGGTGGACGATCAGGGCGAGATTGTTGCCCGCTATGACAAGTTGCATCTGTTCGATGTGGACGTGGCAGACAATCGTGGGCGTTACCGTGAATCCGATGACTATGCTTATGGCAGTGGCGTGGTCGTGGCGGACACGCCGGTCGGACGGCTCGGCCTGACGGTGTGTTACGACTTGCGCTTCCCGGAGCTGTACAGCGAACTGCGGGCTGCCGGGGCTGAACTGATTACCGCGCCCTCGGCTTTCACCGCCGTGACGGGGGCGGCGCATTGGGATGTGCTGATTCGTGCACGGGCGATTGAAACCCAGTGTTACGTGCTGGCGGCGGCCCAGGGCGGGATCCATCCGGGGCCTCGGGAAACCTTTGGTCACGGGGCGATCGTCGATCCCTGGGGCCGCGTGCTGGCGCAACAGGAACAAGGCGAGGCCGTGTTGCTGGCCGAGCGCGACAGTGACGAACAGGCGTCCATCCGGGCGCGCATGCCGGTGACGAATCATCGGCGGTTTTTTTCGCAGGGCGCGCAGCGACCTGCTTCAGAACACGAATTTAAGGCGTAAACCTATGAGCGAGTTGTTGTCCTCAGTCAGTGATCATCTGTTGGCGCCCGGCGGCGTGACGATCGAGAGCCTGCAAGGCGTGCTTGGTGATCTGGCCGGCCCGGGCATCGATGCGGCCGATCTTTATTTCCAGGGGCAGATTTCCGAGTCCTGGTCGCTGGAAGACGGCATCGTCAAGGAAGGCAGTTTCAACCTCGACCAGGGTGTCGGCGTGCGGGCCCAGTCCGGTGAAAAAACCGGTTTTGCCTACAGCAACGCGATCACCCTCGAAGCCCTTGGCGCGGCTGCGCGGGCGGCGCGGTCTATTTCTCGCGCCGGGCAGAATGGCACGGTGCAAGCGTTCAGCGCGCAGGACGTCGCCCAGCTGTACGCGCCGGATAACCCGCTGGAAGTGCTGAGCCGTGCCGAGAAAGTCGAGTTGCTCAAGCGCATCGATGTGGCGACCCGCGCCCTCGATCCGCGAATCCAGCAGGTCAGCGTGAGCATGGCCGGGGTCTGGGAACGGATCCTGGTCGCTTCGACCGACGGCGGCCTGGCTGCCGACGTGCGTCCGTTGGTGCGTTTCAACGTCAGTGTGATCGTCGAGCAGAACGGTCGTCGCGAACGGGGTGGCCATGGCGGTGGCGGGCGTACCGACTACCGTTATTTCCTCGCCGAAGACCGCGCCATGGGATATGCCCGTGAGGCGTTGCGTCAGGCGCTGGTGAATCTGGAGGCGATTCCTGCACCGGCCGGTACCTTGCCGGTCGTGCTGGGATCGGGCTGGTCCGGTGTGCTGCTGCATGAAGCGGTCGGACACGGTCTGGAAGGCGACTTCAACCGCAAGGGCAGTTCGGCCTACAGCGGGCGGATGGGGGAAATGGTTGCCTCCAAACTCTGCACCATCGTCGATGACGGCACGCTGGCCGGTCGTCGCGGCTCCCTGAGCGTCGACGACGAAGGCACGCCGACCGAGTGCACCACGCTGATCGAAAACGGCGTGCTCAAAGGCTACATGCAGGACAAGCTCAATGCGCGCCTGATGGGCGTGGCCCGCACCGGCAACGGTCGTCGCGAATCCTACGCGCACCTGCCGATGCCACGGATGACCAACACCTACATGCTCGGCGGCCAGAGCGATCCGGCGGAAATCATCGCGTCGGTGAAGAAAGGCATCTACTGCGCCAACCTCGGCGGCGGCCAGGTCGATATCACCAGTGGCAAGTTCGTGTTTTCCACCAGCGAGGCGTATCTGATCGAGGACGGCAAGATCACCGCCCCGGTCAAGGGCGCGACGTTGATCGGCAACGGTCCGGAAGCGATGAGCCGGGTGTCGATGGTCGGTAACGATCTGGCGCTGGACAGCGGTGTGGGGACGTGTGGCAAGGACGGGCAGTCGGTGCCTGTGGGCGTGGGTCAGCCGACGCTGAAAATCGATGCGATCACCGTGGGTGGCACAGGCGCATAAGCAGGTAAGGAGCTTCGGGTGGCGCGCAGTGCGGCCACCCGGTGGCGAATATCAACGCAGACCGCGTTGAGTCTCGTCCAGCTCACGGATGTATTTGAAGATCTTGCGGCTCGAGGCAGGAGGTTTGTTATGTGCAACCTCGTGCTGGGCCTGCCGGATCAGGGAGCGCAGTTGCTGGCGGTCGGCGTCCGGGTACTCGACGACGAATTTCTCCAGCACGGCATCGTCACCGCCGATCAGGCGGTCACGCCAGCGTTCGAGGTTGTGGAAACGCTCGTTGTACTGGCGGGTAGAGGCATCGAGTTGATCGAGCAGCTCAAGGATCGCGGTGGTGTCCTGATCGCGCATGAGTTTGCCGATGAACTGCAAATGCCGTTTACGTGCAATGTGCGCAACGTGTTTGGGCGCATCGGCCAGAGCCCGGCGCAGGGCGTCGGTCAGTGGCAGTTTGGCCAGCCGGTCCGGCTTGAGTGTCGTAAGGCGCTCGCCGAGGTCAACCAGAGCATGCAGCTCGCGTTTGACCTGGGATTTGCTTTTTTCTCCCGTATCGAGGGAGTCGTCGTAAGAATCAACCATGGTGGCAGTCCGCAAAGAAACGCCGCCATGATAACCAGTCGGGGGCCGCTTGTCCGGCCCGGTCGCTCGAAGGCCCCAGCCGAAAGCAGAATTTGAGTGGAGATGAGCATGAGTGCAGTTGAAAGCGTCGGCCCGCAGGCATTGCCGGCACTGCAGGAACAGGTCGAGCAGATCATCGCCGAAGCCAGACGTCAGGGCGCCAGTGCCTGCGAAGTGGCGGTGTCGCTGGAGCAGGGCCTGTCGACCTCGGTGCGCCAGCGTGAAGTCGAAACGGTCGAGTTCAACCGCGATCAGGGTTTCGGCATCACCTTGTACGTCGGCCAGCGCAAGGGCTCGGCCAGCACCTCCGCCACCGGGCCGGATGCGATTCGCGAGACCGTTGCTGCGGCGCTGGCGATTGCCAGACACACTTCCGAAGACGAAGCCTCGGGGCTGGCCGACGCGGCACTGATGGCCAAGGATATTCAGGACTTCGATCTGTTCCACGAGTGGGGCATCACTCCGGAGCAGGCCATCGAGAAGGCGTTGCTCTGTGAAGCGGCCGCGTTCGATGCCGATGCGCGCATCAAGAACGCCGATGGCACCACGTTGAGCACTCATCAGGGCTGCCGCGTGTATGGCAACAGCCACGGTTTCATCGGCGGATACGCATCCACCCGGCACAGCTTGAGCTGCGTGATGATCGCCGAGGCCGAAGGCCAGATGCAGCGTGATTACTGGTACGACGTGAATCGCCAAGGCGGTTTGTTGACTGATCCGGTGAGTATCGGCCAGCGTGCGGCGCAGCGGGCTGCGAGCCGCCTGGGCGCGCGTCCGGTGCCGACCTGCGAAGTGCCAGTGCTGTTTTCCGCTGAACTGGCTGGCGGGTTGTTCGGCAGTTTCCTGTCGGCGGTGTCCGGCGGCAGTCTGTATCGCAAGGCGTCGTTCCTGGAAGGCACGCTTGGGCAGAAGCTGTTTCCGGAGTGGCTGACCATCGATGAACGTCCGCACCTGATGCGCGCCATGGGCAGCGCCGCCTATGACGGTGACGGCCTGGCGACCTATGCCAAACCGTTTGTCGAAAAGGGTGAATTGGTGTCTTACATCCTCGGTACTTATTCCGGCCGCAAGCTGGGTATGCCGAGCACCGCCAACGCCGGTGGCGTGCACAACCTGTTCGTCACCCATGGGGATGAAGATCAGGCGGCTTTGCTGCGGCGCATGGGGCGCGGGTTATTGGTGACCGAGCTGATGGGGCATGGCCTGAACATGGTCACCGGCGACTACTCACGCGGTGCAGCCGGTTACTGGGTCGAGAACGGTGAAATCCAGTTCCCGGTGCAGGAAGTGACCATCGCCGGCAACATGCGCGACATGTTCAAACAGATCGTCGCGGTCGGTAACGATCTGGAACTGCGCAGCAACATTCGCACCGGTTCGGTGTTGATCGAGCGGATGACTGTCGCGGGCAGTTGAGCCGCAGTCAGGTAAAAAAAAGGCGCGCCACCCGGTGGGGTGATGCGCCTTTTTTGTGTCTGCACAATTTCGGGCGGATCTCATCACAACGTATTTTCAACTGCCCTCGTCGAAGTAGTTGTTGATCAGGGCGACCAGTGCATCCATGGCTTCCTGCTCCTGATGTCCCTCGGTACTCAAGTGGATTTTGGTGCCTTTGCCCGCGGCGAGCATCATCATGGCCATGATGCTTTTACCATCCACCGTGGTATCGGGCGTGCGGCCCACCCGGATCGTGCAGTCGGGAAACTGACCCGCCACGCCAACGAACTTCGCCGACGCCCGGGCATGCAGGCCCAGCTTGTTGATGATTTCGATTTCACGAGCAGGCATCGCGGTGTGAGTCCTATGGCTAGCTGAGGTCGCGGTGGCGGACCTGGACGTTTTTCAGGGTTTTCTGCAGGGCCTGACCCAGACGTTCGGTCAGGTAGACGGAGCGGTGATGCCCGCCGGTGCAGCCAATGGCAATGGTGACGTAGGCACGATTGCTTGCAGCGAAGCGCGGTAACCACTTGAACAGGTAGGCGTAGATGTCCTGAAACATCTCTTCCACTTCCGGCTGCCCCGCCAGATACTCGGCCACCGGCTCGTCGAGACCCGATTGTGCGCGAAGCTCCGGTTTCCAGTACGGATTGGGCAGGCAGCGTACATCGAATACCAGATCCGCATCCACCGGCATGCCGCGTTTGAAACCGAACGACTCCACCAGAAACGCCGTGCCGGGTTCCGGCTGGTTCAGCAGCCGCAGCTTGATGGTGTCACGCAACTGGTAAAGATTGAGACTGGTGGTGTTGACCTTCAGGTCGGCCAGATCGGCGATCGGGCCCAGCAGGGCTGTTTCATCGTTGATGGCTTCAGCCAGCGAGCGGTTTGCACTGCTCAGCGGGTGACGACGACGGGTTTCCGAGAAGCGCTTGAGTAGGGTTTCCTCATCGGCATCCAGATACAGGACGTCGCACTGGATGTGCCGGTTGCGGACTTCCTCGAGCAACTCCGGAAAACGCGAAAGATGGCTCGGCAAATTGCGTGCATCGATCGATACCGCGACCAGTGGCTGGGACAGTTCCGTATGAATCAGTGCGCGTTCCGCCAGCTCCGGCAGCAGGCCGGCCGGCAGATTGTCGATGCAGTAGTAACCGTTGTCCTCAAGGACATCCAGTGCGGTGCTCTTGCCCGAGCCGGAACGGCCACTGACGATGATCAAGCGCATGTTTAGTGCCCGTTTTGCTCGTCCAGGACAACCTGATACAAGGCTTCGTTGGTTGTGGCGCGACGCAGTTTCTCGCGTACTTCCTTGCGGTCGAGCATGCTGGCGATCTGACGCAGCAGCTCCAGATGCGCATCGGTGGCAGCTTCCGGGACCAGCAGCACGAACAGCAGGTCAACCGGCGCGCCATCGATGGCGTCGAAGTCGATAGGCGCTTCCAGGTGCATCAAGGCGCTGATGGGCGCTTCACAGCCCTTGAGGCGGCAGTGAGGAATGGCAATGCCGTTTCCAAAACCCGTCGAGCCGAGTTTTTCGCGGGCAATCAGCGCCTCGAAGACATCTTGCATCTCCAGATCCGGTTTTTCCCGGGCGATCAGGTTGGCAATTTGTTCGAGGGCTTTCTTTTTACTGCCGCCCGGCACGTTCACCAGGGAACGGCCGGGGGTCAGGATGCTTTCAAGTCGGATCATGGGGGTGGGGGTTATCGACCGGTCGCGCCCTGGAGCAGGCTCTGGGTCTTTTCCTTATGCTTTTTGAGTTGTTTATCAAGCTTGTCGGTCAGCGCGTCGATCGCCGCGTACATATCGGTATGTTCCGCGTTGGCGACCACTTCGTTGCCGGGAATATGCAGCGTGGCTTCGATTTTCTGCTTCAGTTTTTCGACGCACATCGTGACTTGCACGTTGGTGATCTTGTCGAAATGTCCCTCAAGCCTCTTGAGCTTTTGCTCAACGTATTCACGGAGAGGAGGGGTAACTTCCAGTTGGTGTCCACTGATGTTGACTTGCATACAGCTTCTCCTTCGTTGCCAGTGCATAAAGCGGCAGGCCGAAGAGCCTGCCACTGGAACGCTGTAACGTGGCTTACATCAACCGCTTGCGTTCGCTCGAAGGCGCGATTCCGAGGGATTCGCGGTACTTGGCGACGGTGCGGCGAGCCACCTGAATGCCTTGTGCCTCCAGTAAACCAGCGATCTTGCTGTCGCTCAACGGCTTTTTCTGATTTTCCGCAGCGACCAGTTTCTTGATGATCGCGCGGATCGCCGTGGACGAGCATTCGCCGCCTTCGGAGGTGCTGACGTGGCTGGAGAAAAAGTATTTCAGTTCATAGATGCCCCGGGGGGTATGCATGAATTTTTGCGTGGTCACCCGGGAAATTGTCGACTCGTGCATGCCCACCGCTTCGGCAATGTCATGCAGGACCAGGGGCTTCATGGCTTCGTCGCCATACTCCAGGAAGCCGCGCTGATGCTCGACGATCTGGGTAGCCACTTTCATCAGGGTTTCGTTGCGGCTCTGCAGGCTCTTGATGAACCAGCGGGCTTCCTGCAACTGGTTGCGCATGAAGGTGTTGTCGGCGCTGGTGTCGGCGCGGCGTACGAAGCCGGCGTACTGGGCGTTGACCCGCAGGCGCGGCACCGATTCCTGGTTCAGCTCCACCAGCCAGCGCTCGTTGTCCTTGCGCACGATCACATCAGGCACCACGTACTCGGCTTCGGTGGATTCGATCTGCGAGCCGGGGCGCGGGTTGAGGCTCTGGACCAGCTCGATGACCTGGCGCAGTTCATCTTCCTTGAGCTTCATGCGCCGCATCAACTGGCTGTAGTCGCGGCTGCCGAGCAAGTCGATGTAGTCGGTGACCAGACGTTTGGCTTCATTGAGCCAGGGGGTCTTGGCCGAAAGCTGGCGCAGCTGCAGCAACAGGCACTCGCCCAGGTTGCGGGCGCCGATGCCGGCGGGCTCGAACTGCTGGATGCGGTGCAGGACGGCTTCGATCTCGTCCAGCTCGATGTCCAGTTCCGGATCGAACGCGTCGAGAATTTCTTCGAGGGTTTCGTCGAGATAGCCCTGATTGTTGATGCAGTCGATCAGGGTCACCGCGATCAGGCGGTCGGTGTCGGACATCGGCGCCAGATTCAGTTGCCACAGCAGGTGACTTTGCAGGCTTTCGCCGGCAGAGGTGCGGGTGGTGAAATCCCACTCGTCGTCATCACTGCTGGGCAGACTGCTGGCGCTGGTCTGGTAGACATCTTCCCAGGCGGTGTCCACAGGCAATTCGTTGGGGATGCGCTCGTTCCATTCGCCGTCCTCGAGATTGTCGACCGTCGGCGCGGTTTCCTGATAGGAAGGCTCCTGAATCTCGGTATTGGGCTTCTGTTCGGCGTTGTCGGCCAGCGGGTCGGAATTGTCGAAGTCGTCGCCATCTTCCTGGCGTTCGAGCATCGGGTTGGATTCCAGAGCCTCCTGGATCTCCTGCTGCAGATCCAGGGTCGACAATTGGAGCAGGCGGATGGCCTGTTGCAGCTGCGGTGTCATCGTCAGCTGCTGGCCCATTCTCAAGACTAGCGATGGTTTCATGGCAGGGGCTTAACACCTTATTCGCCGGCGCTATGCGCCATCCACTACAGGGCGCCGAAGCGCCAAATTCAAGCAAATTATATGCCCGAAACTGTCGTGTTTGCCTAGAGCGCTGTAACAATAAAAGCCTATAAAAATGCGCTTCAACGTTACAGCACCGGACGGCTGGTCGAATGCTGTCGCGCTTAGAGGCGGAACTCGTGACCCAGATACACTTCCTTCACCAGATCGTTGGCAAGGATGGTGGCGGAGTCGCCTTCGGCGATCAGTTGGCCGTCGTTGACGATGTAAGCCGTTTCGCAGATATCCAGGGTCTCGCGGACGTTGTGGTCGGTGATCAGTACACCGATGCCCTTGGCCTTGAGGTGGTGGATGATCTGCTTGATGTCGCCCACGGAAATCGGGTCGACACCGGCGAACGGTTCGTCGAGCAGGATGAATTTCGGTGCGGTGGCCAGCGCACGGGCGATTTCCACCCGGCGACGCTCACCACCGGACAGGCTCATGCCGAGGTTGTCGCGGATATGGCTGATGTGGAATTCCTGCAGCAGGCTTTCCAGCTCCTTGCGACGACCGGCCTTGTCGAGTTCCTGGCGGGTTTCCAGGATGGCCATGATGTTGTCGGCGACCGACAGTTTGCGGAAAATCGACGCTTCCTGCGGCAGATAGCCGATTCCTGCCTTGGCGCGGCCGTGCATCGGCTGGTGGCTGACGTCCAGGTCGTCGATCAGGACGCGGCCCTGATCGGCCTGCACGAGGCCCACGATCATGTAGAAGCAGGTGGTCTTGCCGGCGCCGTTCGGTCCGAGCAGGCCCACGATCTGACCGCTGTCGATCGACAGGCTGACGTCGCGCACGACCTGGCGGCTTTTGTAGGCCTTGGCCAGGTGCTGAGCTTTCAGAGTTGCCATTACTGGGTTTTCTCGTCGGTTTTCTTCTTCGGCTGGATCACCATGTCGATGCGCGGACGGGCTTCGGTGACCTTGTTGCCGGTGGCGCGACCTGCGCTGGCGAGTTTTTTCACCGTGTCATAGACGATCTTCTCGCCTTGAGTGGTGTTGTTGTCCTTGTCGACGACCTTGGCCTTGTCGATCAGTACGACGCGGTTTTGCTGTGCGTGGTACTGGATGGTCACGCCCCAGCCCTGAACGGGTTTCTTGTCGCCAGCGGTCTGCAGTTGTTCGAAGTAGGCCAGGTTGCCTACCGAAGTCACCACGTCGATTTCGCCGGCCGGGTTGCGCGTCAGCGTTACGGTGTCGCCTTTGACGATCATCGAACCCTGGGTGATGATCACCGCGCCTTTGTAAGTGGCAACGCCATTCTTGTCGTCCAGCTGGGCATCGTCGGCCTGAATGCGGATCGGCTGCTCCTGATCGTTCGGCAGAGCCCAGGCGCTCACGCTTCCCAGTGCTGCGCCCAGACTGAGCAAAATAGGGAGGGTTTTAACGAGCCTCATACTGTCCTCTTACGTTCGATTGCAGGTGTATCCTGCTTTCCTTCAAATACGCTTTCATTCCCACGCCGGTCGATACACCGCCAGCGCCGTCGATTCTAACGGGTTGCTGGGTCTGCGCATATTGCTGCTGAGGGAACACCGTCATGCGGGTGCTGGTGATCAGGGTGTCGCGGTTCTTTTCGTCGGTACGCTTGATCCGGACCGAGTCGATCAACTCGACCTCGGTGCCGCCGGAGTTAACTTCGCCACGCTCGCTGGTCACGTGCCACGGGAAATCGGTACCGCGAAACATGTTCAGGTCGGGTCTGGTGACCAGTGTAATGTCGGTCGCCTTGACGTGTTCGGCCTTCTCGGACGTCATTTCGTACTGCACCTTGCCGTCTTCCAGGTACTGCAAGGTATGGGTATTGGTCGCGTACCAGTCGATCGGGCTCTCTTGTGCCGAGACAGGAGGCTTGTCGAGGAAGCGTTCCGGGCTGATGTTCCAGTAGCCGACTGCGCCGAAAATCGCAGCGATGCAACCGAACAGCAGTATGTTGCGAAACTTTTTGCTAAACATGGTTTGACTCACAGGTACGCGTTGTTGGCCGCATCGAGGCTGCCCTGGGCGCGCAGGATCAGTTCGCAGAATTCACGGGCGGCACCTTCGCCGCCGCGGGCCTGGGTGACGCCGTGGGCATGCTCGCGCACGAAGGCTGCCGCGTTGGCCACTGCCATGCCCAGCCCCACCCGGCGAATCACCGGCAGGTCGGGCAGGTCGTCACCAAGGTAGGCGACCTGTTCATAGCTTAGGCCCAGTTGTTCGAGAAGGCCGTCCAGGACGACAAGTTTGTCTTCACGTCCCTGAAACAGGTGCGGGATGCCCAGGTTTTTCGCCCGGCGCTCGACCACCGGGGTCTTGCGACCACTGATGATGGCCGTCTGTACACCGGCGTTCATCAACATCTTGATGCCTTGGCCGTCGAGGGTATTGAAGGTCTTGAACTCGCTGCCGTCTTCCAGGAAGTACAGGCGCCCGTCGGTGAGGACGCCGTCGACGTCGAAAACCGCCAGCTTGATGGCTTTGCCGCGTTGCAGCAGATCGGTGCTCATTTACATCACTCCTGCACGCAACAGATCGGAGAGGTTGAAGGCGCCGATCGGGCGATCGTCCTCGTCCACGACGACCAGTGCGTTGATTCGATGGTCTTCCATGATCTTGAGGGCTTCGGCGGCGAGCATTTCGGCGCGGGCGGTCTTGCCGTGTACGGTCATGACCTGATCGATGGTGGCGCTGTGAATATCGATGCTGCGATCCAGCGTGCGACGCAGGTCGCCGTCGGTGAAGATCCCGGCGAGCCTGCCATCGGTCTCCAGAATGACAGTCATGCCCAGCCCTTTGCGGGTCATTTCCATCAACGCATCCTTGAGCAGGGTGCCGCGCTGAACCTGCGGCAGTTCCTCGCCGGCGTGCATGACATTTTCCACTTTCAGCAGCAGGCGGCGACCCAAGGCACCGCCGGGGTGGGAAAACGCAAAGTCTTCCGCGGTGAAACCGCGGGCTTCCAGCAGCGCCACGGCCAGGGCGTCGCCCATGACCAGCGCTGCAGTGGTGGAGGAGGTGGGTGCCAGGTTCAGCGGGCAGGCTTCGTGTTCGACGTGAACGTTGAGATTGACTTCTGCGGCTTTGGCCAGTGGTGACTGCGGGTTGCCGGTCACGCTGATCAGCTGGATGCCCAGGCGTTTGATCAGCGGCAGCAGCGTGACGATTTCGTTGGTGGAGCCCGAATTCGACAGGGCAAGAATCACGTCGTCGCGGGTGATCATGCCCATGTCGCCGTGGCTGGCCTCGGCCGGGTGCACGAAAAACGCCGGGGTGCCGGTGCTGGCCAGGGTGGCGGCAATCTTGTTGCCGATGTGTCCGGACTTGCCCATGCCGACCACCACGACACGGCCCTTGCTGGCCAGAATCATCTCGCAAGCGCGTACGAAATCGGCGTCGATAAGGGGCAGCAAGCCTTGTATGGCTTCCACTTCGAGGCGGATGGTGCGTTGTGCCGATTGAATCAGGTCGCTGGTTTGGCTCATGTCAGAAATCGTATAGCCCGATGAAAAGGCGGCGATTATAGCGGTTATGTTGAAAAGCCTCACGCAAGTTCGACGTGCTTTGTCATTCCTCGTTATCAAAACCTCTCAATGGAAGCTTCCGGCCTGTCATATTGCTGAACGTGGCCGGGGAGAGGCCTTGGGCGCTTGCCCTTTGCAGTGATATAGTTCGCCGCCAGTTCGGCCTGCCCGGGATGTAGGGGCTTTCTCCAGAAAGCCAGGCGTCCGAGTGAGAGGCTGCATCGCAAGGAGTTTAGATGAGTGCCGATAACGCCTACGCGGTCGAGCTGAAGGGAGTCTCCTTCAAGCGCGGTGCGCGGAGCATTTTCAATAACGTCGATATCCGCATCCCGCGCGGCAAGGTTACCGGAATCATGGGTCCTTCCGGGTGTGGCAAGACTACGCTGCTGCGCCTGATGGGTGCCCAGTTGCGGCCGTCGCAGGGCGAGGTCTGGGTCAATGGCCAGAACCTGCCGACGCTGTCGCGCAGCGATCTGTTCGATGCACGCAAGCATATGGGTGTGCTGTTTCAGAGCGGCGCACTGTTCACCGATCTCGATGTGTTCGAGAACGTCGCCTTTCCCCTGCGCGTTCATACCCAATTGCCGGAAGAAATGATCCGCGACATCGTCCTGCTGAAATTGCAGGCGGTCGGCCTGCGGGGCGCCATCGAGCTGATGCCCGATGAACTCTCTGGCGGCATGAAGCGTCGTGTGGCCCTGGCCCGGGCAATTGCCCTCGATCCGCAGATTCTCATGTACGACGAACCGTTCGTCGGCCAGGATCCGATCGCCATGGGGGTTCTGGTGCGTCTGATCCGTCTGCTCAACGACGCACTGGGAATCACCAGCATCGTGGTTTCTCACGACCTCGCCGAAACGGCCAGTATTGCCGACTATATCTACGTGGTCGGTGATGGCCAGGTACTGGGGCAGGGTACACCGGACGAACTGATGAATTCGGATGAGCCGCGGATCCGTCAGTTCATGACCGGTGATCCCGACGGGCCGGTGCCGTATCACTTTCCAGCGACGGATTACCGCGCAGATCTTCTGGGGAAGCGCCGCTGATGCGAAGAATTACTTTAATGGAGCGCGTGCGTCGTTTCGGCCAGGCCGGAATCGACACCGTAGCCGTATTCGGTCGTTCGACCCTGTTCCTGTTTCACGCCCTGCTGGGGCGTGGCGGCATCGGTGGCAGTTTTGGCCTGCTGGTCAAGCAACTGCACTCGGTCGGCGTGATGTCGCTGGTGATCATTGTGGTTTCCGGGATTTTCATCGGCATGGTGCTGGCGCTGCAGGGGTTCAACATCCTGTCGAGCTATGGCTCGGAGCAGGCGGTGGGGCAGATGGTTGCCTTGACCTTGCTGCGTGAGCTGGGCCCGGTGGTGACGGCACTGCTGTTCGCCGGTCGCGCCGGTTCGGCGCTGACGGCGGAAATCGGCAACATGAAGTCCACCGAGCAGTTGTCCAGCCTGGAAATGATTGGTGTCGATCCGCTCAAGTACATCATCGCCCCGCGCCTGTGGGCCGGTTTCATTTCCCTGCCGGTGCTGGCCATGATCTTCAGCGTGGTCGGCATCTGGGGCGGTTCCTGGGTCGCGGTCGACTGGCTGGGCGTCTATGAAGGCTCCTACTGGGCGAACATGCAGAACAGCGTGAATTTCTCCAGCGATGTACTCAACGGCGTGATCAAAAGTATCGTTTTCGCCTTTGTCGTGACTTGGATCGCCGTATTTCAAGGCTACGACTGTGAACCCACTTCCGAGGGAATCAGCCGTGCCACCACCAAGACCGTTGTGTTCGCCTCGCTGGCAGTGCTCGGCCTGGACTTTATTCTGACCGCTTTGATGTTTGGAGATTTCTGATGCAAAACCGCACCCTGGAAATCGGTGTCGGCCTGTTCCTGCTGGCAGGGATCCTGGCTTTGCTGCTGCTTGCTCTGCGGGTCAGTGGCTTGTCTCCGACTTCGACCACCGATACCTACAAGCTTTATGCCTACTTCGACAATATCGCCGGTTTGACGGTCAGAGCCAAAGTGACCATGGCGGGTGTGACCATCGGCAAGGTCACGGCGATCGATCTGGATCGTGACAGTTTCACCGGCCGGGTGACCTTGCAGGTGGATAAAAAGGTCGACAACCTGCCGACCGACTCCACAGCGTCTATCCTCACCGCTGGCCTGTTGGGCGAGAAGTACATCGGTATCAGCGTGGGCGGGGAAGAAACCCGGCTCAAGGATGGTGGAACCATTCATGACACCCAGTCGTCACTGGTGCTGGAAGACCTGATCGGTAAATTCCTGCTCAATACCGTTAGCAAAGACGCCAAATGAGGAGCTTTTGAATGATCTCTATCTTGCGACGTGGCCTGTTGGTGTTGCTCGCGACACTGCCACTGCTGGCAAATGCTGCGCCTGGTCAATCGGCGCACGATCTGGTTCAAGACACCACGAACCGGATGCTCGCCGATCTGGCAGCCAATAAAGAGAAGTACAAGCAGGATCCGCAAGACTTCTACGCCGCGCTCAACAGCATCGTGGGGCCGGTGGTGGATGCCGAAGGCATTTCCAAAAGCATCATGACGGTCAAGTATTCGCGCAAGGCCACCCCGGCGCAGATGCAGACCTTTCAGGAAAACTTCAAGCGCGGCCTGTTCCAGTTCTACGGCAACGCCTTGCTGGAATACAACAACCAGGGCATCACCGTCGATGCGCCGAAGGATGAATCGGGCGACCGCACCAGTGTCGGCATGACCGTCAAGGGCAACAACGGCGCGATCTATCCTGTGCAGTACACGCTGGAGAAGATCAGCGGCGAGTGGAAACTGCGTAACGTGATCATCAACGGCATCAACATCGGCAAGCTGTTCCGTGATCAGTTCGCCGACGCGATGCAGCGCAACGGCAACGACCTGGACAAGACCATCAACGGCTGGGCCGGGGAAGTGGCCAAGGCCAAGCAGACCGCCGAGAAACAAGAGAAGCCTGCCCAATGACCGAGTCGGCCGTTCGTCTGGACGAAGCCAGTGTGCTGCAGCTCACTGGCGTGCTGGATTATCGCACCGGCCCCGGCCTTCGGGAGCAGGGCCGGGCGCTGATCAAGTCGTGCAATGCCCCGGCATTGGTGATCGACTGCTCGGCAGTGGAGAAGTCCAGCAGTGTCGGTCTGTCGTTGCTGCTGTGCTTCATTCGAGATGCGAAAGCCGCCGGCAAGACCGTCAGCATTCGCGAGATGCCCGAAGACATGCGTGAAATTGCTCAGGTCAGCGAACTGACCGAGCTGTTGGCGCAACCCTGAACCCGCATCTGCAAGCAAGCCCCCCGTCAGAGTCCTGCGCAGCGGGGTTCGCAGGCGCGGGGCTTTTTTGTATGATGTCCGACCCGTGCGCACAGGGCGCCGATTGAGGTTGAGCATGCAGGCCGTAGAAGTGAAGAGCTTCCTTGAAGGGAAGTTGCCAGGAACGCAGGTGGAAGTCGAAGGCGAAGGCTGCAACTTTCAGCTGAACGTGATTAGCGATGAACTGGCAGCGTTGAGCCCGGTCAAGCGTCAGCAGAGCATCTATGCCCATTTGAACCCTTGGATCGCCGATGGCAGCATCCACGCGGTCACTATGAAATTTTTCAGCAGCGCGGCCTGGGCCGAGCGCACCTGAGCCCTAGGGCGTCGAGATTCTTATGGATAAATTGATTATTACCGGTGGCGCTCGTCTTGATGGCGAGATCCGCATCTCCGGGGCGAAGAACTCCGCCCTGCCAATCCTGGCCGCCACCCTGCTGTGCGATGGTCCGGTCACCGTCGGCAACCTGCCGCACCTGCACGACATCACCACCATGATCGAGCTGTTCGGTCGCATGGGCATCGAGCCTGTGATCGACGAGAAGCTCAGCGTCGAAATCGACCCGCGCACCATCAAGACCCTGGTCGCTCCGTACGAACTGGTGAAAACCATGCGGGCGTCGATCCTGGTGCTTGGCCCGATGGTCGCCCGTTTCGGTGAAGCCGAAGTCGCCCTGCCAGGCGGTTGCGCCATCGGCTCGCGTCCGGTGGATCTGCACATCCGTGGCCTGGAAGCCATGGGTGCGATCATCGACGTCGAAGGCGGTTACATCAAGGCCAAGGCCCCCGAAGGCGGTCTGCGCGGTGCGCACTTCTTCTTTGATACCGTCAGCGTGACTGGTACCGAGAACATCATGATGGCCGCCGCTCTGGCCAAGGGCCGCAGCGTATTGCAGAACGCCGCCCGCGAGCCTGAAGTGGTCGACCTGGCGAACTTCCTGAATGCCATGGGCGCCAAGGTGTCCGGTGCCGGCACCGACACCATCACCATCGATGGCGTCGAGCGCCTGGGTTCGGCCTTCTTCAAGGTCATGCCTGACCGTATCGAAACCGGCACCTACCTGGTGGCCGCAGCGGTCACCGGCGGTCGCGTGAAGGTCAAGGACACCGATCCGACCATCCTCGAAGCCGTCCTGGAAAAGCTCCGTGAAGCCGGCGCAGAAATCACCACCGGTGAAGACTGGATCGAGCTGAACATGCACGGCAAGCGCCCGAAGGCGGTCAACGTGCGCACTGCGCCTTACCCGGCGTTCCCGACCGACATGCAGGCGCAATTCATCTCGCTCAATGCCATTGCCGAAGGCACCGGTGCGGTGATCGAGACGATCTTCGAAAACCGCTTCATGCACGTGTACGAACTGCACCGCATGGGCGCCAAAATCCAGGTTGAAGGCAATACCGCCATCGTGACCGGCGCTGAGCTGCTCAAGGGCGCGCCAGTGATGGCGACCGACCTGCGGGCTTCGGCCAGCCTGGTGATCTCGGCGCTGATGGCCGAAGGCGATACGCTGATCGACCGCATCTACCACATCGACCGTGGTTATGAGTGCATCGAGGAAAAACTGCAGATGCTGGGCGCGAAGATCCGTCGCGTTCCGGGCTAGTCGCTGCATCGGGACACAGGGAAGTGTCCGTTGAATTCGTTTCGATCGGGGGTGGTGACACCCTCGATGTATGTCCGGCGCCGATTGCGACCGGACATGAGTACCTTGATAAGGACTGACGTTTCCCATGTTGACCATCGCACTGTCCAAGGGCCGCATCCTTGACGACACCCTGCCGCTTCTCGCTGAAGCGGGCATCGTGCCGACCGAGAATCCGGACAAAAGCCGCAAGCTGATCATCCCCACGACCCAGGAAGACGTACGCCTGTTGATCGTGCGCGCCACCGACGTGCCGACCTATGTCGAGCATGGCGCGGCCGACCTCGGCGTTGCCGGCAAGGATGTGCTGATGGAGTACACGGGCCAGGGTCTGTACGAGCCGCTGGACCTTCAGATCGCCCGGTGCAAGCTGATGACCGCCGGCAAGGTCGGTGCCGTCGAGCCCAAGGGCCGTCTGCGTGTCGCCACCAAATTCGTCAACGTCGCCAAGCGTTACTACGCCGAACAGGGCCGCCAGGTCGACATCATCAAGCTTTATGGCTCGATGGAACTGGCGCCGCTGATCGGTCTGGCCGACAAGATCATCGACGTGGTCGACACTGGCAACACCCTGCGTGCCAACGGTCTGGAACCTCAGGAACTGATCGCCACGATCAGTTCACGCCTGGTGGTCAACAAGGCTTCGATGAAAATGCAACACGCCCGGATCCAGGCGTTGATCGACACACTGCGCAAGGCAGTGGAGTCTCGACACCGCGGCTGATGTACCTGCGCGACCCTGTGTCGCGCCGTCTATCCGCCTCATAGCCAGAATTCTCAGGTGCCCAAGCGGATCGAATGGTAGTTTCGGGCGCCTGAGTTTTCCGCCATTCCTATGAGGCTCTCGCTATGACCGCACCGACTGCAATTCGCCGACTCAACGCTGCTGATCCGGATTTCGCGCATCATCTGGATCATCTGCTGAGCTGGGAAAGTGTGTCTGACGACTCGGTCAATCAGCGAGTGCTGGACATCATCAAGGCTGTGCGCGAGCGCGGTGACGCAGCGCTGGTCGAATTCACGCAGAAATTCGACGGCCTCGAAGTCGCCTCGATGGCGGATCTGATCCTGCCGCGCGAGCGCCTGGAACTGGCCTTGACCCGCATCAGCGTGGCGCAACGCGAAGCGCTGGAAAAAGCCGCTGCCCGCGTTCGCAGCTACCACGAAAAACAGAAGCAGGACTCCTGGAGCTACACCGAAGCCGACGGCACGGTGCTGGGCCAGAAGGTCACGCCGCTGGACCGCGCCGGTCTGTATGTGCCGGGAGGCAAGGCGTCGTATCCGTCTTCGGTACTGATGAACGCGATTCCGGCCAAGGTCGCTGGCGTCACCGAAGTGGTAATGGTAGTGCCCACCCCGCGTGGCGAGGTCAACGAACTGGTGCTGGCAGCAGCCTGCATTGCCGGCGTTGACCGGGTGTTCACCATCGGAGGCGCCCAGGCGGTTGCCGCGTTGGCTTATGGCACTGAAAGCGTGCCGCAGGTGGACAAGGTCGTCGGCCCGGGCAACATCTACGTCGCCACCGCCAAGCGTCACGTGTTCGGTCAGGTCGGTATCGACATGATCGCCGGCCCGTCGGAAATCCTTGTGGTGTGCGACGGCCAGACCGATCCGGACTGGATCGCCATGGACCTGTTCTCTCAGGCCGAGCACGACGAAGACGCCCAGGCGATTCTGGTCAGCCCGGACGCGGAATTTCTCGACAAGGTCGCCGCCAGCATCGACAAACTGCTGCCGACCATGGATCGCGCCAACATCATCGAAACCTCGATCAATGGCCGAGGCGCTCTGATTCACGTACGTGACATGGCCCAGGCCATCGAAGTCGCCAACCGCATCGCCCCGGAACACCTTGAGCTGTCGGTCGCCGATCCGCAGGCCTGGCTGCCACAGATCCGCCACGCCGGCGCGATCTTCATGGGCCGTCACACTAGCGAAGCACTGGGCGACTACTGCGCAGGTCCGAACCACGTGCTGCCGACGTCCGGTACAGCGCGTTTCTCCTCGCCGCTGGGTGTGTACGACTTCCAGAAACGCTCGTCGATCATCTTCTGCTCCGAGGCCGGTGCTTCCGAGCTGGGCAAGACCGCCTCGATCCTGGCCCGTGGCGAATCCCTGAGCGCCCACGCGCGCAGCGCCGAGTACCGCATCAAAGACGAAGTGAAGGGGAACTGAACATGAGCAAATTCTGGAGCCCGTTCGTCAAGGATCTGGTGCCTTACGTGCCGGGCGAGCAGCCGAAGCTGACCCGTCTGGTCAAACTCAACACCAATGAAAACCCGTACGGCCCATCGCCGAAAGCCCTGGCCGCGATGCAGACCGAACTCAATGACAACCTGCGTCTGTACCCGGACCCGAACAGCGACCTGCTGAAAAACGCCGTTGCCAAATACTACGGCGTGCAGAGCAATCAAGTGTTCCTCGGCAATGGCTCGGACGAAGTGCTGGCGCACATCTTCCACGGCCTGCTGCAACACAATCAGCCGATCCTGTTTCCGGACATCAGCTACAGCTTCTATCCGGTCTATTGCGGCCTGTATGGCATCCAGTTCGATGCGGTGCCGCTGGACGCACAGTTCCGGATCAACCCGGCGGACTACGCCAAACCGAACGGCGGGATCATCTTCCCCAACCCGAACGCGCCGACCGGTTGCCTGCTGGCGCTGGAAGCCGTCGAGCAGATCCTCAAGGGCAGTCCGGATTCAGTGGTGGTGGTCGACGAGGCCTACATCGACTTCGGCGGTGAAACCGCGATCAGCCTGGTAGACCGTTATCCAAACCTGCTGGTGACCCAGACCCTGTCCAAATCCCGTTCGCTGGCGGGCCTGCGGGTCGGTCTGGCGGTCGGCCATCCGGACCTGATCGAAGCGCTGGAGCGAATCAAGAACAGCTTCAACTCCTACCCGCTGGACCGCATGGCGAATGTCGGTGCGGCGGCAGCGTTCGAGGATCGCGAATACTTCGACAAGACCTGCGCGCTGGTCATCGAGAGTCGTGAGTGGGTGGTTGCCCAGTTGCAGGCCAAAGGCTTCGAAGTGCTGCCGTCAGCAGCGAACTTCATTTTCGCCCGGCATCCGCAACACGATGCGGCAGGGCTGGCGGCCAAACTGCGTGAGCAGGGTGTGATCGTGCGCCACTTCAAGCAGGAGCGGATTGCCCAGTTTCTGCGGATCTCGATCGGTACGCCGGAGCAGAATCAGGCGTTGATCGACGGTCTCGGCGACCTCTGATCAGCGGGCGAAAAAAGGGGAGCGAATTCGCTCCCCCTTTTTTTCGCTTCAGTTTTCTTGCTGTTCCTTGACCGGAGCAGGCGGCGGACGCAGACCAATTTCCGCAGTCAGCTTCAACTCCTTGCCATTGCGCATCACCTCGATGGTGACCTTGTCGGTCGGTTTGATCCGCGCTACCTGGTTCATCGACTTGCGGCCATCGCCGGCCGGTTCACCGTCGATGCTCAGGATCACGTCGCCCAGTTGCAGGCCGGCCTTCTGTGCCGGGCCGTCGCGGAAAATCCCCGCGACCACGATCCCCGGACGTCCGGACAGGCCAAACGACTCGGCCAGTTCCTGCGTCAGCGGTTGTACTTCGATCCCCAGCCAGCCACGAATCACCTGGCCGTGCTCGATGATCGATTTCATCACTTCCATTGCCAGCTTTACCGGGATCGCGAAGCCGATGCCCTGAGAGCCGCCGGACTTGGAGAAAATCGCCGTGTTGATGCCAGTCAGGTTGCCGTTGGCATCCACCAGCGCACCACCGGAGTTGCCTGGGTTGATCGCCGCGTCGGTCTGGATGAAGTCTTCGTAGTTGTTCAGGCCCAGCTGGTTGCGGCCAGTGGCACTGATGATACCCATGGTCACGGTCTGGCCGACCCCGAACGGGTTGCCGATGGCCAGTGCGACGTCGCCGATGCGGATGTTGTCGGAGCGACCGACGGTGATCGCCGGCAGGTTTTTCAGGTCGATTTTCAGCACCGCCAGGTCGGTTTCCGGGTCGCTGCCGATCACCCGCGCCAGGGTTTCACGACCATCCTTGAGTGCCACGACGATCTGGTCGGCCCCGCTGGTCACGTGGTTGTTGGTCAGGATGTAGCCTTCGGGGCTCATGATCACGCCGGAACCGAGGCTCGACTCCATGCGCTTCTGTTTCGGCGAGTTGTCACCGAAGAAGCGGCGGAACTGTGGATCCTCGAACAACGGATGTGCCGGTTTGGCGATGACTTTGGTGGTGTAGAGGTTGACCACCGACGGCGCGGCAATGACGACCGCGTCGGCATAGGACACCGGCCCCTGTTGCACGCTGGTGGTCTGTGGAGCCTGTTGCAGGTTGACGTCGAGACTGGGTAGCCCGACCCACTGCGGGTAACGCTGAATAATCAACAGAGCGATGAGCACGCCGGCCAACAGCGGCCAACCGAAAAAACGCAGGGCCTTGAGCATTAAGCACGTCCTGGAAAAGTTGCAGGCGGGGTCAGACCGCCCATAATGTCGCGCATTATACGAGGCCGCGCGCGCCTCTGAACGGGATTTTCAGGAGTCTTTTATGGCCGTTGCCCTCAGTACCCTGGTCGAAGAAGCCGACCGCTATCTTGGCAGTGCAAAAATTGCCGATTATTGCCCCAACGGCCTGCAGGTCGAGGGCCGTCCGCAGGTGATGCGCATTGTCAGCGGCGTCACCGCCAGCCAGGCGTTGCTCGATGCCGCCGTCGAAGCCGAGGCCGATCTGATCCTGGTGCACCACGGTTATTTCTGGAAAGGCGAGAACCCGTGCATCACCGGCATGAAGCAGCGACGCCTGAAAACCCTGCTCAAGCACGACATCAGCCTGCTGGCCTATCACCTGCCGCTGGATCTGCATCCGGACGTCGGCAACAACGTGCAACTGGCCCGTCAACTCGACATCACCGTCGAAGGACCGCTGGACCCGGACAACCTCAAGATCGTCGGGCTGGTCGGTTCACTGGACGAACCGGTGACCGCCCGCGATTTCGCCCGTCGCGTGCAGGAGCGCATGGGTCGTGAGCCGCTGCTGGTCGAAGGCAGTGCGATGATCCGTCGGGTCGGCTGGTGCACCGGCGGCGGTCAGGGTTACATCGACAACGCCATTGCCGCCGGCGTCGATCTGTTCCTCAGCGGTGAAGCCTCCGAGCAGACGTTCCACAGCGCCCGGGAAAACGACATCAGCTTCATCGCCGCCGGCCACCACGCCACCGAGCGCTACGGCGTGCAGGCTTTGGGTGACTATCTGGCGAAGCGTTTTGCCCTGGAACACATTTTCATCGACTGCCCGAATCCGATCTGACTTTCCCTGAAAGCACCCGAACGGGCGGGCATATTCATATGCTCTTTCGTTCTAGTCTGCGCCCTGATTAGAAGAATGACGCTGTGCTAGGATTCCTCGCTCGAACACGGCCCGCTGGCCGTTCATAAGAAAGCTTTCGTGAGTAGCCATGGTCGACAAACTGACGCATCTGAAACAGCTGGAGGCGGAAAGCATCCACATCATCCGCGAGGTGGCCGCCGAGTTCGACAATCCGGTGATGCTGTACTCCATCGGTAAAGACTCCGCCGTGATGCTGCATCTGGCACGCAAGGCGTTCTTCCCGGGCAAACTGCCGTTTCCTGTGATGCACGTCGACACTCGCTGGAAATTCCAGGAGATGTACAAGTTCCGCGACAAGATGGTTGAGGAACTGGGTCTGGATCTGATCACCCACGTCAACCCGGATGGCGTTGCGCAGGGCATCAACCCGTTCACCCACGGCAGCGCCAAACACACCGACATCATGAAGACCGAGGGCCTGAAGCAGGCACTCGACAAGCATGGTTTCGATGCCGCGTTCGGTGGTGCCCGTCGCGATGAAGAGAAGTCCCGCGCCAAGGAGCGCGTCTACTCGTTCCGCGACAGCAAGCACCGCTGGGATCCGAAAAACCAGCGTCCGGAGCTGTGGAACGTCTACAACGGCAAGGTCAACAAGGGCGAATCCATCCGCGTATTCCCGTTGTCGAACTGGACCGAGCTGGACATCTGGCAGTACATCTACCTCGAAGGCATCCCGATCGTGCCGCTGTACTTCGCCGCCGAACGCGAAGTGATCGAGAAGAACGGCACACTGATCATGATCGACGACGAGCGCATCCTCGAGCACCTGTCCGACGAGGACAAGGCACGCATCGTCAAAAAGAAAGTGCGTTTCCGTACCCTTGGCTGCTACCCGTTGACGGGCGCGGTGGAGTCCGAGGCCGAAAGCCTGACGGACATCATTCAGGAAATGCTCCTGACGCGAACTTCCGAGCGCCAGGGCCGTGTCATCGACCACGATGGCGCAGGCTCGATGGAAGACAAGAAACGTCAAGGCTATTTCTAAGGGGCTGTCATGTCGCACGCATCTGATTTGATCAGCGAGGACATCCTCGCCTACCTGGGCCAGCACGAACGTAAAGAGCTGCTGCGCTTTTTGACCTGCGGTAACGTCGATGACGGCAAGAGCACCCTGATCGGGCGCCTGCTGCACGACTCGAAGATGATCTACGAAGATCACCTCGAAGCCATCACCCGCGATTCCAAGAAAGTCGGCACCACCGGTGACGACATCGACCTGGCATTGCTGGTTGACGGCCTGCAGGCCGAGCGTGAGCAGGGCATCACCATCGATGTCGCCTACCGCTATTTCTCCACCGCCAAGCGCAAATTCATCATCGCCGACACCCCCGGCCATGAGCAGTACACCCGCAACATGGCCACCGGTGCGTCCACCTGTGACCTGGCGATCATCCTGGTCGACGCCCGCTACGGCGTGCAGACCCAGACCCGTCGCCACAGCTTCATCGCCTCGCTGCTGGGCATCAAACACATCGTTGTCGCCATCAACAAGATGGACCTCAAGGGCTTCGATCAGGGCGTGTTCGAGTCGATCAAGGCCGACTACCTGAAGTTCGCCGAAGGGTTGAAGATGCAGCCTACGAGCCTGCACTTCGTGCCGATGTCCGCCTTGAAGGGCGACAACGTGGTGAACAAGTCCGAGCGCTCGCCGTGGTACACCGGTCAGTCGCTGATGGAAATCCTCGAAACCGTGGAAGTGTCGGGCGACCGCAATTTCACCGACCTGCGTTTCCCGGTGCAGTACGTCAACCGTCCGAACCTGAACTTCCGTGGTTTTGCCGGCACCCTGGCCAGCGGTATCGTCAAGAAGGGCGACGAAGTCGTGGTCCTGCCATCGGGCAAGAGCAGCCGCGTGAAATCCATCGTTACCTTCGAAGGTGAACTGGAACACGCAGGCCCGGGTCAGGCGGTGACGCTGACCATGGAAGACGAAATCGACATTTCCCGTGGCGACCTGCTGGTACACGCCGACAACGTACCGCCAGTGACCGACAGCTTCGAAGCGATGCTGGTGTGGATGGCTGAAGAGCCGATGCTGCCGGGCAAGAAATACGACATCAAGCGCGCCACCAGTTACGTGCCGGGCTCCATCGCCAGCATCGTCAACAAGGTCGACGTCAATACCCTCGAAGAAGGCCCGGCGAGCGCGTTGCAGCTCAACGAAATCGGCAAGGTGAAGATCGCGCTCGATGCGCCGATCGCCCTCGACGGTTACGACAGCAACCGCACCACCGGCGCGTTCATCGTCATCGACCGCCTGACCAACGGCACCGTCGGCGCCGGCATGATCGTCGCCCAGCCGCTGGCCCATGGCACCGCCACCCATCACGGCAAACTGGCCCATGTAGCGACTACCGAGCGCGCCCAGCGTTTCGGTCAACAACCGGCCACCGTGCTGTTCAGCGGCCTGTCCGGCGCGGGCAAGAGCACGCTGGCCTACGCGGTCGAGCGCAAGCTGTTCGACATGGGGCGTGCGGTGTTTGTACTTGATGGCCAGAACCTGCGCCAGGACCTGAACAAAGGTCTGCCGCAGGATCGCGCCGGTCGCACCGAGAACTGGCGTCGTGCCGCGCACGTGGCGCGTCAGTTCAACGAAGCCGGTCTGCTGACGCTTGCCGCGTTCGTGGCGCCGAGTGCCGAAGGGCGTGAACAGGCCAGGGACCTGATTGGCAAGGAGCGTCTGCTGACGGTTTATGTCCAGGCTTCGCCGACTGTGTGTGCTGAGCGTGATCCGCAAGGTTTGTATGCTGCGGGTGGCGATAATATTCCGGGTGAGTCGTTCCCGTATGACGTGCCGCTGGATGCTGATCTGGTGATCGATACCCAGTCGCTGTCGCTGGAAGAGGGTGTGAAGCAAGTGCTGGATCTGCTGCGCAAGCGTGGCGCGATTTAAGCGTTGGCTGGAAATGAAAAACCCGCCGATGAGTGATTATCGGCGGGTTTTTCTTTTGTGGCTGGCTTGGGATTTGGGAGTTGGTCTGCTGGCGGTGGCGGCCTTCGGGCCGGCCATGCTCTTGGGGTTTTGGGTGTATATCCGTTTCTTCGGGTGTTGCGACTGGCGGTTCCGCCCTTACGGCGGGTCACTTTGGCAAACGCCCCAAAGTAACCAAAGGGCTTGGCCCCGGCGTACGGCCCCTCGCTGGGGCTCTGGGTTCCTTCGTTCCGGGATTCATCCGGGGGCATCGCCTACGGTTTGCTTCGCTGCACCTCCTCTCGATGTGTTTGGCTTCGCCAAACGGCGCTACGCGCCCACCCCCGGATGAATCCCTCCACTCAGCCTGCCGAAGGGGCTGGTACGTCAAAAGCGGTACTCGAGCTAACGCTCATTGTGTTGAATGGTGAGGGGCGGAGACCGGCCTGTTTCTGTCGGAGGACCCTCAGGGTAATCAGCGTTGGTTCGGATACTCGCGATGCATCTGCTCCAGCAACGCATCCTTGTCCTGCCACAGCTGGTTGATCCAGCCCTGGAATTGCAGGCGGTATTCGCCGTCCTGGTCGTAGTTTTTGCCGATGAACTGTGGCGGGATTTTCAGTTCTTCAAAATGCACCACCACGTCCCGCACGTTGCCGCATAGCAAATCCCAGAAACCAGGGCGTCCACCCGGATAGTGGATGGTCACGTTGACGATCGATTCCAGCTGTTCGCCCATCGCGTCCAGCACGAATGCAATGCCGCCGGCCTTGGGCTTGAGCAGGTATTTGAACGGTGACTGCTGCTGCGCGTGTTTGCCTTCGGTGAAGCGTGTGCCTTCGACGAAGTTGAAGATGCCTACCGGGTTGTCGCGGAATTTCGCGCAGGTCTTGCGGGTGGTTTCCAAGTCTTTGCCTTTCTTTTCCGGGTGTTTTTCCAGATAGGCTTTCGAATAGCGTTTCATGAACGGAAAGCCCAGCGTCCACCACGCCAGACCGATGACCGGGACCCAGATCAGTTCCTGCTTGAGGAAGAATTTCAGCGGCTGAATTTTCCGGTTGAGCACGTATTGCAGCACCAGAATGTCGACCCAGCTCTGATGATTGCTGGTGATCAGGTACGAGTGCCGGTAGTTCAGGCCCTGCAGACCACTGAGGTGCCAGCGGGTACGGCGCACCAGGTTCATCCAGCCCTTGTTGTTGCTGATCCAGGCTTCGTGGGTGTGGCTCATCAACCAGCGCGAGGCGCGGCGTGCGAGGTCGAACGGCAGCACTTTGATCAGCGCCACGAGAAACAGGAACGAGCACAGCAGGATCGTGTTCAGCGCCAACAATAGCGCGGCGATCACGCCACGCAAGGGAGCAGGGAGAAAAGCCAGCATCGGGTCAGATATCCAGAGGTCGGTTGGCAGCCTGAATCGCGGTCAGGGCGATGGTGTAGACGATGTCGTCGACCTGCGCGCCGCGCGGCAGATCGTTCACCGGTTTGCGCAGGCCTTGCAGCATAGGGCCGAGGCTCACACAGTCGGCGCTGCGTTGCACGGCCTTGTGGGTGGTGTTGCCGGTGTTCAGGTCGGGGAACACGAAGACCGTGGCACGACCGGCCACCGGGCTGTTCGGGGCCAGTTGCCGGGCGACGGTTTCGTTGGCGGCGGCGTCATACTGCAGCGGCCCGTCGATCAGCAGTGAGTGCTGTTGTTCGTGGGCGAGCAGGGTGGCTTCGCGGACTTTCTCGACTTCTTCGCCGGTGGCTGATTCGCCGCTGGAGTAGCTGATCATCGCTACTCGTGGCGTGATGCCGAATGCGGCGGCCGAGTCGGCGCTTTGCAGGGCGATCTCGGCCAGTTCGGCAGCGCTCGGGTGCGGGTTCATCACGCAGTCGCCGTAGACCAGCACTTCTTCGGGGAACAGCATGAAGAACACCGACGACACCAGCGTGCAGCCCGGCGCGGTCTTGATCAGTTGCAGGGCCGGACGGATGGTATTGGCGGTGGTGTTGATGACGCCGGAGACCAGCCCGTCGACTTCATCCAGCGCCAGCATCATGGTGCCGATCACCACGGTGTCTTCCAGTTGCTGCTCGGCCATCGGCGCGTTGAGGCTTTTGCTCTTGCGCAGGGCCACCATCGGCTCGACATAGCGCTCGCGGATCAGGTCCGGGTCGAGGATTTCCAGTCCCGGCGGCAGCTCGATGCCCTGCGCGCGAGCCACGGCTTCGACATCCGCCGGTCTGGCCAGCAACACGCAGCGGGCAATCCCGCGTTCCTGACAGATCGCCGCCGCCTGCACGGTGAGCGGCTCGCTGCCTTCGGGCAGGACGATGCGCTTGTTGGCGGCCTGCGCACGTTGAATCAATTGATAGCGGAACACCGCCGGCGACAGGCGCATTTCCCGCGGCGTGCCGCAGCGCTGATGCAACCAGTTGGCATCCAGATGACTGGCGACGAAATCGGTGATGATCTCGGCGCGCTCGCGGTCATCGACGGGAATTTCCTTGTTCAGGCCGTTGAGCAGGTTGGCGGTGTCGTAGGAACCGGTGCTCACCGACAACACCGGCAGACCGGCCTGCAACGCGCCACGGCACAGGTCCATGATGCGTGGATCGGGCAGGGTATCGCTGGTCAGCAGCAGGCCGGCCAGCGGTACGCCGTTGATGGCCGCGAGGCTGACGGCGAGGATGATGTCGTCGCGGTCACCGGGCGTTACCACCAGCACGCCAGGCTTGAGCAGGTCCACGGTGTTGCGCATCGTGCGTGCACAAATGATGGTTCTGGTCATGCGCCGGGTTTCGTAGTCGCCGGCATTGAGTACCTGGGCGCCCATCAGGTCGGCGACGTCACGGGTGCGCGGGGCGTTGAGTTCCGGCTGGAACGGGATGCAGCCGAGCAGGCGGAAATCTCCGCTGCGCAGCAAGGGCGAATGCTCTTTCAGGCGCGCGGCGAAGGCGTCCATGCTTTCGTCGGTCTTGACCTTGTTGAGGATCACGCCGAGGACTTTCGGGTCTTTCGGCCCGCCGAACAGTTGCGCCTGCAATTCGACACGACCGGACAATTCGGTGAGCACTTCATTTTCCGGCGCCGAGACCAGAATCACCTCCGCATCCAGGCTCTTGGCCAGGTGCAGGTTGACTCGGGCGGCATAGCTCGCGCTGCGGGTCGGCACCATGCCTTCGACGACCAGTACGTCCTTGCCGACGGCTGCCTGCTGGTAGAGGGCGATGATTTCTTCGAGCAACTCGTCAAGCTGACCGTCGCCCAGCATCCGTTCGACGTGAGCCAGGCCCAGCGGTTGTGGCGGTTTCAGGCCGTGGGTGCGGGCCACCAGTTCGGTGGAGCGCTCAGGGCCGGTGTCGCCCGGATGCGGCTGGGCAATCGGTTTGAAGAAGCCGACTTTCAGCCCGGCCCGCTCCAGTGTACGCACCAGCCCGAGGCTGATGGAGGTCAGACCCACACCAAAATCGGTGGGTGCGATAAAAAAAGTTTGCATGCGGATTCTCTAAGGGTGCATGGCAAGGGCGTGGGCCTGTGGCTGGCCTTCCACCGGTTTTTCAGGCGTCAAGGTTAGCGCTAACCGCGCCCTGAGCGCACCAACCGCAAGCAAAGGGTTGGCCTATTTTTTCAATACGTTGCGTTGCGTCCAGCACCCATTCACGCGACTGCCAGGGCGGTTGGTGGCGCAGATGCTGGGTATGGCCGCAGGAGAGCTCGGCCACCCAGTGACCGTCCTCGTCCTGATGGAAGCCGGTAATCGTTGAATCCCGTTTGTCAGGGTTGTGTTCGCTTTCGAGCGATTGCTTCGCTAAACTTGGCCCTTCTATATTCTTATGCAAAAGGTCTCGCCCCATGCTGATCGCCGCCAATAAGGCTGTCTCCATTGACTATACCCTGACCAACGACGCTGGTGAGGTCATCGACAGCTCCGCCGGCGGCGCTCCGCTGGTTTACCTGCATGGCGCAGGCAACATCATCCCGGGCCTGGAAAAAGCCCTGGAAGGCAAGGAAGTCGGCAACGAGCTGGACGTTTCCGTAGAGCCGGAAGACGCCTACGGCGAGTACTCGGCCGAACTGGTCAGCACCCTGAGCCGCAGCATGTTCGAAGGTGTTGATGAACTGGAAGTCGGCATGCAGTTCCACGCTTCGGCGCCGGATGGCCAGATGCAGATCGTCACCATCCGTGACCTGGACGGCGACGATGTCACTGTCGACGGCAACCACCCGCTGGCCGGTCAGCGCCTGAACTTCAAAGTGAAGGTCGTTGCCATCCGTGATGCCAGCCAGGAAGAAGTCGCTCATGGCCACGTCCATGGCGAAGGTGGCCATCACCACTGATTTTCTGCGCTAAGCTCAGAGAACTGGAGAGGCGCCCGAGGGCGCCTTTTTAGTCCGCGGCTGTCCTTGGTAGTCTCGCCAAGTGGCTGTTTCGAGTAGAACACGGGAATCTGGAGTCCGTCATGAGTGCTTTTCACGACCTTAAGTTGACAGCCCTGGATGGCCAGGAGCTACCGCTGGCACCCTTCAAGGGCCAAGTCGTGCTGGTGGTCAACGTCGCCTCCAAATGCGGCTTGACCCCACAGTACGCGGCGCTGGAAAACCTCTATCAGCAGTACAAAGGCAAAGGCTTCAGCGTGCTGGGCCTGCCGTGCAACCAGTTTGCCGGTCAGGAGCCGGGCAGCGAGCAGGAGATCCAGGAGTTCTGCAGCCTCAACTATGGCGTGAGCTTTCCGTTGTCGAAGAAGCTCGAAGTCAACGGTCACGATCGCCATCAGCTCTACCGGCTGCTGGCGGGCGAGGGCGCAGAGTTTCCCGGCGACATCACCTGGAATTTTGAAAAGTTCCTGCTCGGCAAGGACGGTCGCGTGCTGGCGCGGTTCTCGCCACGCACGGCACCGGATGATCCAGCGGTGATCACCGCGATTGAAAAAGCCCTGAGCTGAAACGCGAAATCGCAGCCACCGAGCTGCGATTTTTTTTGCCTGCCTTTTGACCCTTAATCATTCAGATCAATAGTGCTATCGGTGGGTTGTAACTCAGCATATTATCGCCGTCATATGAGTCGCGTGTCTGTCGATGACCTTTTCGTGGAGCCTCCCATGCCCGTTCAAGCCTTGTTCAAACCGTTCCAGCTCGGCACCCTCGAACTGCCGACCCGCGTGGTCATGGCGCCGATGACCCGTTCGTTTTCTCCGGGTGGTGTACCCAATTCCAAAGTGATCGAGTACTACCGTCGTCGCGCGGCGGCCGGTGTCGGCCTGATCATCACCGAGGGCACCACGGTCGGCCACCGAGCGTCCAATGGCTACCCGAATGTGCCGCAGTTCTTTGGTGAGGCGGCACTGGCCGGCTGGAAGAAGGTCGTCGACGCTGTGCACGCCGAGGGCGGCAAGATCGTCCCGCAACTGTGGCACGTCGGCAGCGTTCGTCGCATCGGTACCGAGCCGGATGCCAGCGTGCCGGGTTATGGCCCGACCGAGAAGCTCAAGGATGGTCAGGTCGTGGTGCACGGCATGACCAAGCAGGATATTCGGGACGTGATCGCAGCCTTCGCTCAGGCTGCCAAAGATGCCCAGAGCATCGGCATGGACGGCGTGGAAATCCACGGCGCCCACGGTTACCTGATCGACCAGTTCTTCTGGGAAGGCAGCAACCAGCGCACCGACGAATACGGTGGCAGCCTGGCCAACCGTTCGCGTTTTGCCATTGAACTGATCCAGGCCGTGCGCGCTGCGGTGGGCGAGGGCTTCCCGATCATCTTCCGTTTCTCGCAGTGGAAGCAGCAGGACTACACCGCCCGTCTGGTGCAAACCCCGGAGGCTTTGGGCGAATTTCTCAAGCCGTTGTCCGACGCGGGTGTGGACATTTTCCACTGCTCGACGCGGCGTTTCTGGGAGCCGGAATTTGACGGTTCCGAGCTGAACCTGGCCGGCTGGACCCGCAAGTTGACTGGCAAACCGACCATCACTGTCGGCAGCGTCGGCCTCGACGGCGAGTTTCTGCAGTTCATGGTCAACACCGACAAGGTGGCGCAACCGGCCAGCCTGGAAAAACTGCTGGAGCGCCTGAACAACGATGAGTTCGATCTGGTGGCCGTGGGCCGTGCATTGCTGGTGGATCCGGACTGGGCGCAGAAAGTACGCGAAGGCCGTGAGCAGGACATTCTGCCGTTCAGCCGTGAGGCGTTGATGACGCTGGTTTGACCGATGCGGAGGGCTTGTCGCGAATGTCGCGGCAAGCCACCTGCAGATGGTTTTCAAACTGCTCGATGATCGCCGCCCAGCCTTGCCGACTGGCATGCTGGCGGGCGTTCAGTCGGATGCAGCGCAAGGTTTCATTCTCTTCCAGCAGCCACTGGGCTGCGTCGCAAAATGCCTCCTCATCCCCCGGCATCGCCAGCACACCGTTGTAGCCATGGCGAATGTGCTGCGCAGCCGCCGCCTGATCGTACGCCACCACGCCAAGGCCTGACGCCAGAGCTTCCAGCACGACGTTGCCGAACGTTTCGGTCATGCTCGGAAACAGGAACAGATCACCGGACGCGTAATGCGCCGCCAAGGCTTCGCCGCGTTGCGAGCCGCAGAAAATCGCGTCGGGCAATTCCTTTTCCAGGGCCACACGCTGCGGTCCGTCACCGACGATGACCAGTTTCAGATTGCGCTGTGGATAAGCATCGGCGAGTTTGTCGAAGCAGCGCTTGAGCAGGCCGAGATTCTTTTCCGGCGCCAGGCGTCCCACGTGAATGACCGCGATATCCTGCTCGCTCAGCCCCCATTGCGCTCGCAAGGCATTCAGGCGTTTGGTCGGGTGAAACAACTGACTGTCGACCCCTCGTGACAGCAACGCCAGACGATCGAAATGCCTGCGCTCCAGTTCCAGTCGCTGGCTGACGCTCGGCACCAGGGTCAGCGCCGAACGATTGTGGAACCAGCGCAGATAGTGGGTCAGCAAACGCGTCAGCAGACCAAGACCATACTGGTTGGTGTACTGCTGGAAATTGGTGTGAAAGCCGCTGACCACCGCGATGCCCAGGCGGCGTGCCGCGCGCAGTGCCGACAACCCGAGCGGGCCTTCGGTGGCGATGTACAGCACATCCGGGCGCTGACGTGTCCAGCGCCGCAACAACTTGTGCATCGACGACTGTCCCCATTGCAACCCCGGATAACCCGGCAACGGCCAGCCCCGGCATAACAATAGTCCGTCGTCCTCACTGCGCTGCGGATCGTCACCCTGACGTGGCCGCACCAGTTCAACCCGGTGCCCGCGTGCGCGCAAACCGTCGCACAAGCGGCCAAGGGTATTGGCCACTCCGTTGATTTCCGGTGGGAAGGTTTCGCTGATCAGGGTGATGTGTAGAGCTGTCGTCATGACCTCAGTGTCGGCTGAGGCCATGTCGCGCTTGTGACGTTCGGATGATGGATTTGTGACGTGGGCTCAGCGTTGTGTCACGAGGTTTTCGGCACCGCGCTCGCGCACCCAGAACAGGGTCGCCCCGGCCACGGCGGCAGGCATCATCAGGATGTTCACTACCGGGATCAGCAGTGCCAGGTAGACGATCCCGCCGAAGCTCATGCTCTGCCAGCGCTTCTGGCGCAGCCAGGCGAGCATCTCGTTCCAGCCCAGTTTGTGGTTGTCCGCCGGGTAGTCGATGTACTGGATCGCCATCATCCAGACGCCGAACAGCAGCCACAGCGGCGCGGCGACAATGTTCACCATGGGGATGAGCGAAAGGATGAACAGGCCGATGGCGCGTGGCAGAAAGTAGCCCAGTTTGCGCATTTCACGGGCGAGGGTGCGCGGAATCATGGCGATCAGTTCACCCCAGCTGAAGGCCGGGAAGTCGTCGGTGCCGCGCACCACGACTTCGACTTTTTCCGCGAGAAAACCGTTGAACGGCGCCGCGATGACGTTGGCCAGCAGGGTGAAGGTGAAAAACACCATCAACGCCACCAGCACCACGAACAGCGGCCACAGGATGTAGCTCAGAAAGCCCAGCCAGTCGGGGAGCGACGGCATCAGGGAGTCGACCCACAGGCTGAACTGGTGCCCGGCGAAATAGATCAATCCGACGAACAGCACCAGGTTGATCGCCAGTGGCAGCAGCACGAACAGGCGAAGGCCCGGGCTGAGAACCAGTTTGAGGCCTTCGCGCAGGTATTGCGGGCCGGAGAGAACAGGGGCGGGCATAGAGTGCTCCGAGCAAGGGAAAACGCGCCGACCTTACCGGCTTTGCATACGCTGTGAAAGCGCGGCGGCAGGATCGACATTCACTGTAACAAAGACGTCCATCTCGTCAGTGTGTCGGCATAGAGACCACCTATGAGCTGGATTGTTAAACCGTATTTCCTTAATCTTGCCCCCCTCGATACGCTGCACCCAACTTTTTACAGGACTGTCGAGCTCACGCCTTCCCCAAGGTTATCCACAGTCCTTTTTTATTCTCGCCGGCAGTCCGGCGTCCGCGCCTGATGTATCGGCCGGTCAACAGGAGACAGGTTCATGTCAGAAGTCCGTCATTCGCGAGTGATCATTCTCGGTTCCGGCCCTGCCGGTTACAGCGCTGCTGTCTACGCTGCCCGTGCCAACCTCAAGCCGCTGCTGATCACCGGCATGCAGGCCGGCGGTCAACTGACCACCACTACCGAAGTCGACAACTGGCCGGGCGACGTCCATGGCCTGACCGGCCCGGTGTTGATGGAGCGCATGCGCGAGCACGCCGAGCGTTTTGAAACCGAGATCGTGTTCGATCACATCAACGCCGTGGACTTCGCTTCCAAGCCTTACAGCCTGACCGGTGACAGCGGCACCTACACCTGCGACGCGCTGATCATCGCCACCGGCGCCAGCGCCCGTTACCTGGGCCTGCCGTCGGAAGAAGCGTTCATGGGCAAGGGCGTTTCGGCCTGCGCGACCTGCGACGGTTTCTTCTATCGCAACAAGCCGGTGGCTGTGGTCGGTGGCGGCAACACCGCTGTCGAAGAAGCCCTGTATCTGGCCAACATCGCCAGCAAGGTCACCCTGATCCACCGTCGGGAGACCTTCCGCGCCGAGAAGATCCTGATCGACAAGCTCAACGCCCGTGTGGCCGAAGGCAAGATCGAGCTGAAACTGAACGCGACCCTGGACGAAGTGCTGGGCGACAACATGGGCGTGACCGGTGCGCGTCTGAAGAACAACGACGGCAGCTTCGACGAAATCAAGGTCGACGGAGTGTTCATCGCCATCGGCCACACCCCGAACACCTCGCTGTTCGAAGGTCAGCTGGAGCTGAAGGACGGTTATCTGGTGGTTCAGGGCGGCCGTGATGGCAATGCCACCGCGACCAGCGTCGAAGGCATCTTCGCCGCCGGCGACGTGGCCGACCACGTTTACCGTCAGGCCATCACCTCGGCCGGCGCCGGCTGCATGGCGGCACTGGACACCGAGCGTTATCTGGACGGTCTGCAGAACGCTTCGTTCTAAGATCGAAGACAACGCGACATGATCGTTCCCACGCTCCGCGTGGGAACGATCCGGTAAAAAAAACCGGCCTATTGGCCGGTTTTTTTGCACCTGCGATTCCCTCGGGAATCAGCGACGGGTCAGCGGTTGCGCGTCGAACTTCACGCCGGCCAGACCATGCTTGATCAACGCACGGATATTGCCGTGATCGCTACCTTCAGGCGTTGCCACGACCGAACGGTAGTGTTCGCCGAACGCCAGCAGCGCTTCTTCGTCGCTCAAGCCTTCCAGCAGCGCCAGACCCAAAGTCTTGCACGAACCTTCGTTCTGCCCGGCTGCGTTTTCCACGCCGCCGTTGTTGAACGCCTGAGGCTGGTAGTCGTACCCGGCAGAGATGAAGGCCAGGGTGTCGGCAAAAACGTGTTCGCCGCTCTTGAGGCTGGCGCGCAGGGTGTTCAGATCACTCATTGGGTTTTCCCTTGGCGAACGCCGCTTGTTGTTCGGCGCTGGCTTCTTGCTGATATTGGGCTTTCCAGTCGGCGTACGGCATGCCGTAAACCACTTCACGGGCGTCGTCGAGGCTGACCTCGATCTGGCGCTCGTCGGCGGCGGCCTTGTACCACTTGGACAGGCAGTTGCGGCAGAACCCGGCGAGGTTCATCAGGTCGATGTTCTGCACGTCCTTGCGGCTGTCCAGGTGGGCGACCAGACGGCGGAAGGCGGCGGCTTCGAGTTCGAGGCGTTGTTGTTCGGTCATGGAAGTCTCTGCGAGACAGCTGTGAGCGGCAAGCTTTGAGCTGCAAGATGGATGGCGACGGGCAAAGTTTACAGCTTGCCACGTGAAGCTTGAAGCTTAGCGGCTTGCCGCGAGCGTGATCGACACCGATTCGGCAAAGCGCAGCGCGTGAGGTTTGTCGACCTCGACTTCGGCGTACAGCACCGATTCATTGACCATTACCAGATCCAGCAGCTCCTGGGTCAGGCGTTCGAGCAGCGCGAACCGGTTGCCCTCCACATGGGCGATGATCGCCTTGGTGATGGTGCGGTAGTTCAGCGCGTGGTCGATATCGTTGTCACGCACCGCTTCCTGCGCGGCATACAGGATGGTCAGGTTGATCAGTACATCCTGCTTGTTGAGGATTTCGTCCTCGTTGATCCCGATAAAGGTGCGCAGACGCAGATCCTTGACCCGGATTCGCGCCGTTCCCGGTTGAAGTTGTGGCATTTACTTGCTCCGTCCAATCAATTGCAGGAACTCCTGGCGGGTGTTGCTCGACTCGCGGAAGGCGCCGAGCATGACCGAGGTGTTCATGGTCGAATTCTGTTTTTCGACACCGCGCATCATCATGCACATGTGCTGGGCTTCGATGACCACCGCGACACCGGCGGCATCGGTGACCTGCTGGACCGCCTCGGCGATCTGCCGGGTCAGGTTTTCCTGGATCTGCAGGCGCCTGGCGAACATGTCTACCAAGCGCGCGATCTTCGACAGGCCCAGTACCTTGCCCGTCGGAATATAAGCCACATGGGCCTTGCCGATGAAGGGCAGCAGGTGATGTTCGCACAACGAGTAGAGCTCGATGTCGGCGACGATGATCATCTCGTCGCTGTCGGAAGCGAACAGTGCACCATTGACGATCTCGTCGACGCTCTGTTCATAGCCGTGACACAGGTACTGCATGGCCTTGGCCGCGCGCACGGGTGTGTCGAGCAAGCCTTCGCGGTCGGGATCCTCGCCGAGGCCGATCAGGATCTCGCGGTAGTTTTCGGACAGGGAGCGGCTCATGGAGAATCCTCGCGGGGCAATTTACTTGATGTGCCGCCCGCCGTTGACGGTCAGGGTGGTGCCGGTGACATAGGGGTTATCGAGCAGGTAGCGCAGGCTCTGATAGATCACTTCACCGCCGGGCTCGATGCCCAGCGCAGACTTGGCCAGTGCTCTGGTGCGGTACGCTGCGTCATCGTCGGGATTGAACAATAGCAGGGCCGGTGCGATGCCGTTGACTTTGATTGACGGTGCAAAGCGCGCGGCGAAGGACAGTGTGAGGCTGTCGAGCCCGGCTTTGCTGGCGCAGTAACCGATGTGTTTGCTGCTGCCTTTGCGTGTGACGTCATCGCTGATGTGGATGATGTCGGCGGGGCTCGACCGTTGCAGCAGTTCGGCGCAATGCAGGTTGATCAGATAAGGCGCCAGCATGTGGATATTGAACATGCGGGTGAAGGCTTCGGCTTCGCCGTCGCCGTTTTCCGCCAGCCATTCGGAGGCGTTGTGCACGATCGCTCGCAGACTGTCGGTTTGATTTTTCAACTCGGCGATGAACGCCAGGATGGATGCTTCAGTGGAAAAGTCTGCGTACACGCCGGTGGCGCCCAGATCCCTCAGCACCTTCACGCCCGGGCGTTCACTGCGGTAAGTGAAGATGACCCTGTGGCCGTCCTCCAGCAAACGCTGCGCACAATGCAGTCCGACGCGCTGGCCGGCGCCGGTGATGAGAATGGGAGCGGCGGAAGAAGTCATGAACGGCTCGCGTCGAGGTCAGAGCAAAAACTATAACAGCGACGCGAGCGATGGTTTCAGCGATTTTGCGTGGACGCCGCGCCGGGCAACGGACGGGCAGAAGAACTGTTGAGCCAGCCGGCCAACAGGCGGGTCGACAGCGGGATGAAGAAGTAGACCATCAAGGGTGTCAGGCACAGCGTGCTGATGAACACGCGAGCAAGCAGGCTCATTTCCCCGAGCAGCGGGCCCAGCACGAAGTTGAACAGCAACGATACCGGGAAGAACGCCAGCCAGATTGCCACGGCCTGCTTCCAGCGGGGGGGACGGACGCCTGCTGCGCCGAACCAGCCTTCGATGCCGCTGACTCGATGTTCTTTCGGATGGGCGAACAAATCACTGCCGCGGGAAAGCCACGCGGTACGCGAAGCGGAATGCTCCCAGGTGTGCAGAGTCTGTTCATCGACGAAGCGGAAAATGATCTGGAATTCATTATCGCCGGGAGGCGGAGCCAGGACGCCGGAACCCAGATAACCGGGAAAGTCGGTGGCCAGTTGTTCGCCTTCGCGCAGCCAGGCGATCAGTTCCTGATAGCGGCCATCAGCGACGCGACGCGCAACCATCAGCGTGACGGGGGAAGTAGACATTGTGTATCTCCGAATTGCATGTGCGTCGCTCCGGGTAGGAGCTTCGCCTGACGCAGCGCCGGGGTAGTGGGCTGCGTATTTCGAAAAGCAAGGATTGTTCCTGATTATCGTAAAAAAACAGAGACATTGGTCCCATTTCCTCCCTTGAATCAGGATGGGGCATCAGGGGTAGAATGGGATCCAACTACGCTAACAAGGATGTGCACGCCCACATGCCTGTCATCACTGACGTTCGCTCGGCTTCGCAAGCTTCTGTTGCGCTTGAGCGCGAAGAGCTTTTCCCCATACGAGAGGTGGCACGGCTGACCGGTGTCAATCCGGTTACGCTGCGAGCATGGGAGCGTCGTTATGGCTTGATCCAGCCAACACGCACCGAAAGTGGGCACAGACTGTATTCGATGACCGATATCGAGCGCGTTCGCAGTGTTGTCGACTGGATCGATCGCGGCGTGGCAGTGAGCAAGGTGGGCAAGATCCTGGCCAGGACCGAACCGATGAAGGCGCTGGCACACATCATTCCCGATGATCTGGTGCAGGCCGACTACCTGCAGTGGCAGGCGCAGATTCAGCGTGCGGTCAGTTCATTCGATGATCAGGACCTCGACCGGGTCTACGGTCAGATTTTTTCCTCTTATGCGTTGCCTGTGGTGTTTCAGGACATCCTGATGCCGCTCTGGCTGCAGATGCTGCAGCGCCAGGACGCCTTTGGACAAACCAGCGAGTGGCTGTTCTTCGACGGGTTCCTGCGGGCGCGGGTGTTGCAACGCATCGTCATGCTTCGTGGCTCGCAGCCGCGCAAGGTGATCGTCAGTGCCCTGGCCGGGCAGTGCCGTGAGCTGGAGTTGCTGGTAGCGGCGCTGTTTCTCAGTGATCACGATGCGGGGGTACGCGTGTTGACCACCGGGCAGCCGTTCGACGAATTGACGCTGGTCTGCGAAAAGATCAAGCCCCAGGCGCTGGTGTTGTTTTCCAATCATGCGCCGACGGCGGAATTGCCCCGGCGCCTGAATCGCCTGGCGCTGAGTCTTGACTGTCAGTTATTGCTGGCCGGTGATGCGTCGGATCTGGCGCAGGACAGTCTGGCCGGCTCGTCGGTGGGTTGTCTGGGTAACGAAGGGGCGACCATGCGCCAGCGCATGAACCGGATTCTGGCAGGGACGCTGGATACCTGAAGATCAGGTATGCAGGGCCGGGTGAGTCAGTCGGTGTTGCTGGAGAATGAACTGGCGCAGCCGCTCGGTTTCGTCGGCATCGCTCTGGGTGAGGTCATAGGCGAAGAAGCCGCTTTCGGTTTCCCGCTCGAAAGTACCGCGCAGGGAAATCCGTTCATAGCCAGAAGGACTGAACCACAGGGCGAAATGCCGCGGCGGTTTGGTCTTGTTGCGCACCTCCAGCAGAACGCCTTTGTGCGAAACCTCGTGAACCCACAGCATGCCCGGTTGCCCTTTGGCATTCTCCAGGGCGACCGGCTCTTCCAGGGTCAGACGCCACGGGCGCACCATCGGCCCATCTTCATAGATGCTCGGTACGCCCAGACGAAGGTGCAGCGCGTGGAATTCGTCCTCCACCAGATGCAAAGGAAAGGTCATCTGCTGGTTTTCGAAACTGGCCTGGATGGTGACCTGCTCATGGGCCGCCAGGCGCGTGAGCAGGTCACGGATCTGCGAACCACCATTGACCAGCAGGCTGGACGTCGCATCCCGCACATTGAGCTGCGGGTTGTGTTGCATGGTCTGGATGAAGTCCAGCTCATCCTGGGTCAGGAGGGCGTCGCGTTGCATGGCTAACTCGAAATAAATAATTACAAAGTCATTGGTGATTGTAGTTAATGACACTTAGTTCGCTGTTTTGTTTGCGCCGTTCGTCGCTTTCAGGGCCGCAAGTTCGGCTTCGAGGGCCGCGACCTGCGCTTCCAGCTGCGCAACACGCTGCTGCGCCTTTACCTGAACAGTGACGTCCTTTTGCACACCGACGAAGTATGTCTGTCCGTCATCAGCGCTTTTTACCGTCGACAGCGACAGTTCGTTCCAGAACGGCGTGCCGTCCTTGCGGTAATTGCGGATGATTTCCCGGCACGACCCGTTATTGCGCAACGCTTCCCGGATCAGCGGCAGGTTCTCCTGATCCCGGTCTCCGGCCTGCAGGAAACGGCAATCCTGATAGAGGATTTCCTCGCTGGTGTAGCCCGTCAGACGTTCGAAAGCCGGGTTCACGTAAATCAGGATGTTGTCTTCCTTGCCTTCCCGTTCGGCCACCACGATTCCGTCGTTCGACGCATTGATCACCATTTGCAGCAGACTGGCATTGATCATCAGTGAATCCCTTCAAGGTTGTCGGTGGCAGGCATTCTAGAAGATCAATCGGCGCTGTCTACTGGCCATCAGCGCTTGTCGAGAGCCAATCGCAACAGGGCGACGGCGGCTGTTACTATCGCCGCTCTTTTTTTCAGTTGCAGGATCAAATTGATGAAAGTCGCCATCCTCTCCGGCTCGGTGTACGGCACGGCCGAAGAAGTCGCTCGCCACGCCCAGAATCTGTTGAAGAACGCCGGTTTTGAAACCTTCTATAACGCGCGCGCCAGCCTCGCCGACCTTCAGGCCTTTGGTCCGCAAGCCTTGCTTGCCGTGACTTCGACTACCGGCATGGGTGAGTTGCCGGACAACCTGCAACCGTTGTACTCGAGCATTCGCGATCAGTTGCCGGCGGCCTGGCGCGGCATGCCTGGCGCGGTGATCGCCTTGGGCGACGCCAGTTACGGCGACACCTTCTGCGGCGGTGGTGAGCAGATGCGTGAGTTGTTCGGTGAGTTGGGCGTGCGTGAGGTGCAAGACATGTTGCGCATCGATGCCAGCGAAAGCGTCACTCCGGAAACCGACGCAGAGCCATGGCTCGAGCAGTTGATCGCCGCGCTCAAGGGCTGAACCGGCGTTCGCGCAGCAACGCGAGCCAGGCTTGTGCAGCCTTTGACAGATAGGCGCCGCGGCGCCAGATGAAGGCGATATCCCAACGCAGGTAGTCCGGCGCCTTCAAGGTCAGGCGAACCACGCCTGGCCGTACCAGACCGCGCGCGACCACACTGGGCAGCAGCACCACGCCTTGCCCGGCGGCCACCAGCGCCGCGAGAAAGTCCGCCTGGCCGCTGCGTCCGCCTTCCTTCGGAGTGAAGCCCATCTGCTGGCAGGCCTGAAGCAAGCGGTCATTGAGTACGAAGCTGCGCTGATACAGCAGGAACGGCGTGTCGGCCAACTCCTCCAGAGCGATCTCGTCTTTCGTCGCCAACGGATGCTCCAACGGCAGCAGCGCATCGAGCGGTTCATCGCAGAACGGCTGACAGTCGAACTGCGGATCTTTCGGTAGCAGACTGCCGCCCAGCTCCAGTTCACCGCTCAAAACGGCTTGTTCGATATGACGACTGCCACCTTCGAGCAATTGCACGCTGATGTTCGGGTAACGTCGCCGGTACTCGGCGAACAGACCGGCAAACAAAGCGTCGCTGCCCAGCAACGGCAGTCCCAGACGTAACTCGCCTCGTGCCAGATGACTGAGATCGTCCAGTTCCGTGAGCAATTCATCGCGCAGGCGCAGCATGCTTTCAGCCCGTTGCAGCACCACGCTGCCGGCGGCGGTCAGACGTAGCTGCGAGCCCAGGCGTTCGAGCAGCGGTGTGCCGAGGCTCTGTTCGAGCTGGGCGATCTGCTTGCTCACGGCGGACTGACTGATGTGCAGGGTTTTCGCCGCCTGGGTGAAGCCGCCCTGATGCATGACTTCGACGAAGCTTTTGAGCTGTTTGAATTCCATGAGCTGATTCCAGATTGGAATGGCTTTGAGTCTAACAATTCGCTTCGGAGATGGCAGTCAGGTTCGTAAAATGGGCGCCTGAAAGGAGCCCCGCCCATGAAAGCCTCGACCCTCAAGTATCTCTCTCGCCTGCTGGCCGAACTGGCCGTGCTGCTCGGTGTTTATCTGCTCGGGTGCCAGATGGCCGCATGGCTGGCCTGGCCGATCCCCGGCGGCGTAATCGGCATGGCATTGCTGCTGTTGGCTTTTGCATTCGGCTGGGTCAAGCCGGCGGCGCTGCAAATGGGCGCGGGATTGCTGATGGCGGAGATGCTGCTGTTCTTTATCCCGGCGTTGATGAGCCTGCTGGATTACGGCGCCTTGCTGCGTGACGACGGCTGGCGGATTCTGCTGGTGATCGCCGCCAGTACGCTGATGGTGATGCTGGTGACGGCGTTCACCGTTGAGCTGGCCGTGCGCCTGAGGCGATCACATGAAGTTTGAACTGATGCCGATGTTCTGGCTGGCGTTCACCTTGCTGGCCTATCTGTTCAGTCGCTGGCTGTATCGCCGTACCGGGCGTTACCTGCTGTCGCCGCTGATTCTGGTCCCTGCCTTGTTGCTGGCGCTCGCGGTGCCGATGCACACCGCCTATGCCGAGTACTCCAGCAACACCCACTGGCTGATGCTGATACTCGGGCCGGTCACCGTCGCGTTTGCGGTACCGATCTGGCAACAGCGACGCCTGCTGGTGCGGCATTGGTCGGCGTTGCTGCTGGGCATGCTGGCCGGCAGCGCTGCATCGATCGCCACTTCGTTTGGTCTGGCCAGGGCGTTGGCGCTGGACAGCTCGGTCACGCTGTCACTGGTACCGCGCTCGATCACCACACCGTTTGCCATGCCGCTGGCACAGGATCTGGGTGGCGTGCCGGAGCTGACGGCGGTGTTCGTGATGTTCACCGGGGTGTTCGGTGCCATGTTGGGCGGGGTGTTGCTCAAGTGGTTGCCGTTGCGCAGTGCTCTGGCTCGCGGCGCCTTGTTTGGCGTTGGCGCTCACGGCGCCGGCGTCAGTCGTGCCCATGAAGTGGGTGGCGAAGAAGGTTCAGTGGCGGGGCTGGTGATGGTGCTGACCGGGCTGCTCAATCTGTTCGCCGCGCCTTTGCTGGCGTCGGTGCTTTGACACGGATCCAAACGGTTTGCACAGCTGACTCGCTCAGTCATCAAGCTGGCTGCCAATGCAACTACGCGAACCTGCGGGGCTGACTAGACTGCTGACACCTGCCGAAAAAAACAAAAACAGAGGTGCATACAGTGAGCGTAGCCCCCGTCCCGTCATCCCTCGATGTAAAAAACCAGGTCAGTGCCGCGGAGTGGCAGACCCGGGTCGATCTCGCCGCCTGCTATCGACTGGTCGCCCTGCATGGCTGGGACGATCTGATCTTCACCCACATCTCGGCCAAGGTGCCGGGCACCGAAGATTTCCTGATCAACCCGTTCGGAATGATGTTCCATGAGATCACTGCCTCCAGCCTGGTGAAAGTCGATCAGGCCGGCAACAAACTGATGGACAGCCCCTACGAGATCAACCCTGCCGGCTACACCATCCACAGCGCGGTCCACGAAGTTCGCCATGATGTGACCTGTGTGCTGCATACCCACACGGCCTCCGGTGTTGCGGTGTCGGCGCAGAAGCAGGGCGTGTTGCCGATCAGTCAGCAATCGCTGTTCGTGCTGTCGAGTCTGGCCTTCCATGCCTATGAGGGCGTAGCGCTCAATCATGAAGAGAAAGCCCGGTTGCAGGCCGATCTTGGCGACAACAACTTCCTGATGCTGCACAACCATGGGCTGCTGACCTGTGGCGGTACCATCGCCGACACGTTCCTGATGATGTTCACCTTCCAGCGTGCCTGCGACATTCAGGTCATGGCGCAGAGCGGCGGTGCCGAACTGATCGCTATCGAACCGCAGATCCTGGCCGGTGCCAAGGCGATGATCGCCGGCGTCACCAAAAGCGCTCAAGGCATGGGTGGCGCGCTGGCCTGGCCGGCGCTCTTGCGCAAACTCGATAAACAAGACCCGGGGTATAAACTCTAATGCCGCTCGCCGAGATTCCTCTGAGCGTCTGGCGCAAACGCAGCCAGTCGTTTGTCTTCCATGGTCAGTCGATCCGTTACTGGACAGCCGGGCAGGGTGAACCGCTGCTGTTGATTCATGGCTTCCCGACGGCCAGTTGGGACTGGCATTACCTGTGGCAACCGCTGGGGCAGCGCTTTCGGGTGATCGCCTGCGACATGCTCGGTTTCGGTGACTCGGCCAAACCGCTGAATCATACCTACAGCCTGCTGGAGCAGGCCGACCTGCAACAAGCCTTGCTCGCGCATCTCCAGATCGAACAGCCGGTGCACCTGCTGGCTCACGATTACGGTGACAGCGTTGCCCAGGAGCTGCTGGCCCGGCATTATGAAGAACAGATCGAAGTCGCCAGTTGCGTGTTTCTCAACGGTGGATTGTTCCCGGAAACCCATCGGCCACTGCTGGCGCAAAAACTGTTGCTCAGTCCGCTGGGCTGGATGATCGGCCGGGCATTTACCCGTGATGCACTGGTGAAAAACTTCCGGCAGATCTTCGGTCCGGACACCTGCCCCAGCGAAAGCGAGATGGATGATTTCTGGAGCCTGATCGAATGCAATCGCGGGCCGCGCATCATGCACAAACTGATCACCTACATCCCTGAGCGTCGTGTGCAGCGTGATCGCTGGGTCGCGGCGATGCAGCGCGGTGAAGTGCCTTTGCGGGTGATTGATGGTGCAGCGGATCCGATCTCCGGCGCGCACATGGTCGAACGCTATCGCGAACTGATCCCCGACGCAGACACGGTGCAGTTGCCAGGCATCGGTCATTACCCGCAAAACGAAGCGCCGGTGCAGGTGCTCAAGCACTATCTGGAATTTCGCGATCATTTCGTCTTGCCGCCGCGCAAGATGGCCTGCTCCTGAACACCGGGCGGAGGTGCTTCGCGCCTCTGCACGCTCCGATCATCCCCCAGCCTTATCGGGCACCATTCAGCCTATGCCCTGTTCATTGTGACCGGACGCAGCGTGCCCGACACTCGGGACACTGTCCCTCAGGCCTGCTGGAGTTGCCTCGATGAATGAATCTGTGCGTTTCGAAGATAAGGTGGTGATCGTCACCGGAGCCGGTGGTGGCCTGGGCCGGGCACATGCTTTGCTGTTCGCCAGGCAGGGCGCCAGGGTGCTGGTCAACGACCTCGGCGGCTCAACCCAGGGCGAAGGCGCCAGCGCCTCGGCCGCCGACCGGGTGGTGGCGCAAATCCGCGAGGCCGGCGGTATCGCCGAGGCCAATCATGACTCGGTGACCGACGGCGAAAAACTGGTGCAGAACGCCCTCGATGTGTTCGGTCGCGTCGACGTAGTGGTCAACAACGCCGGTATCCTGCGCGACAAGAGCTTCAACAAGATGGAAGACGCCGACTGGGATCTGGTCTATCGCGTTCACGTCGAAGGCGCCTACAAGGTTACCCGCGCCGCATGGCCGCACTTGCGCGAGCAAAATTACGGCCGGGTGATCTTCACCGCATCGACTTCGGGCATCTATGGCAACTTCGGCCAGTCCAACTACGGCATGGCCAAGCTGGGTCTTTATGGCTTGACCCGTACGCTGGCCATTGAAGGTCGCAAGAACAATATCCTGGTCAACGCCATCGCCCCAACCGGCGGTACGCGCATAACCGAAGGCCTGATTCCGCCACAAGTGTTCGAACAACTGAAACCGGAACTGGTCAGTCCGCTGGTGGTGTATCTGGCCAGCGAACAATGCCAGGAAACCGCAGGCCTTTTCGAAGTCGGCGGCGGCTGGATGGGCAAGGTGCGCTGGGAGCGCAGCCTGGGCGCCGGATTCGATCCGCGCAAGGGTTTCAGCCCGGAAGATGTCGCTGCGCACTGGCAACAGATCTGCGACTTCGAAGGCGCCGCGCATCCGAATGACAACATTGAGGCGCTGAAAGAAATGATGGGGAATCTGCAAAGGTTTTCGCTCTGATTCCCGTCCCTCGTCCGGCAGGACTCGCCTGAGTCCTGCCGCTCCCACCGAATATTCCTGCCTTCCGGTTCCTGCAAAAAACACCGCCCATAAAAAAGGCCGCTGCAAACGCAGCGGCCAAGGCAAGACGTTGGATCAAGGAGCTACAAATCAACGTCAGTGAACACCTGGGTGATGGAGCGAAAACACTTCAGTCCATCGGAAATCGGTTGCCGACGACTCAGTCGCGGACTTTGGGCTTCGTGGCGGTGTGCCGTGAAAGCCCGCCCAGAATAAGCGTCCGGCGCCAAAGGAAAAATAGCGATTCCGGACATGCACTGTTACGGGGCATGTAACAGTGGAGGGTGCGAAGTGGTGCCTGTCCACTCCATTTGGTTGTGGACATCCCGTTCCTCCATGAACAGGCGTTGTTGCTGACGATGTGCGAAATAATCATCGTTATTCGTTGAACGACTGCCCGGCAGTACTTTGAAGTGGGCCGGTCATTCCAATGTGCCGACAATATTGCTGAAAGCTTGAAAGGTAAGTGTCGAGCGCTTGTGTTGAGTGGACACAATAAAAGAGATTTTCGGATCGAAGTGGTGATGAAAGTTGATTGAGTTCGCGAGTGTCTCAAATTCTGAAGTTGACCGCTTCTGGAAGTATCAGTCGAAAATGGGTGGGCAAGTTTTTTCATCCCGTTGCATAGGGTTAAAGTTCATGTCTGAGAAGTTTTCGTCAAAATGAGCATGAAGCGTTGCGCGCATGCCGTGGCGCGGGCGGGAATATTGGAGTTGCGCCGTTAACTGTCAGTTAATGAAGTTATAGGTCATGCGGGGGAGGCTGAAGTTTTCAATACTTCGTAAACTCAATGGGGTGTTTTTTTTTGGTGCTTTTCAAACTAGGTTAATTACACGGACCGGGTGATGTTGGATTGCCTGGTCGTAATGTGTATTTGCGGAGTTTGTTTATGAGTGCCATGGAAAAAAATTCGATTGAAGCAGGTCTTGGTAAAGTTGATCAGGGTTTTGTAGAGTTTGAACGCATGCTGGGAACGCTGCCTTCGTTCAAGTCGCTTTTACAGGATTTGGTGTTAAAAGAACTTCAGACTCTGCTGCCGGACATTTACATCAGCAAGACTTACATCACCGCGCGAGGTCCGGAAATCGTCAATCCACAACCGACCGGGCTGCTCATGGACGTATTCATGCAGTGCCTGGCGCTGGGCCGGGCCCCCGTCTATGACGCCAGCCAATACGGCGTTTACGACTGGCCCGACTCCACGGATGACGAGGATCGAATCCAGGGGCTTGATGTGGCTGCCGTCGGCTCGGTGATCGGGAGCGTATTGGGCTCGCTGGTTCATCTGTACCCGCCCTTGTTGACGCAATACTGGGCCGCGTCTTCCGGCAAGGATGACAAGGGGCGTGCGCTGCCGTCGCGCAGTCGTCAGCTTCAGGATGCCTATGCAGCCCTGTTCTGGCATGAATTGAGTGCGACAGTGCAGTTGCAGGGTGTGCGGCCGGAAGTAGAGGAAAGTTTTGCCGTCTACATCAGGGGCGCATCCATGACGCCTGCCTACAGTGTTTCTCTGCAACTGGAGAACGGTCGTTTCGCGACGCTGGCCGGTTGCTTTGTCACTTACCTCGCTGGCCGCTCAGTCTCTGAAATGATCGCCGGTGATGATGAATGGGTCGTTCTGTTCACTCATGTGAACGGCCTGGAAACATTCCGCACATCGGCCATGATGCAGCGGGTTCTGGAGCAGCGGCTGGAGAACGCAGAAAGCCGGGCGCAACTGCTCAAGGGGATCTCGCTCGAGGACGCCGCTCAAGTCAGAAGTGTTCCGGATATCCGTTACTTGAACATCCAGGGTGAACTCTTCCGGACAGTCACGGCCCAGTTGCTTGACAGGCAGCAAAGCGACGTCGCCTGGCATCTTCGCCAACTGGAAAAAAGTGGTTCAGATCTGCATGCCATCATTCGTTCCATCGAATCGACCCATCGTCAGGAGGACGTCATCGGCGCCGCCAGGGGACGCATCGCCCGTCTGCTGGTCTTGATGAACAAAAAAAAACGGCCGCAATGGCTCAAGGACGCTCCCGCCACCCATCAGGAAGTTTTCGCCTCGATGGAAAAGGAATTACTCAGAAGCCAGGTGGCATTGCATGAGTCGATGGGCGGGGTTTCTTCATTCCAGGAGTATGTGCGCGGTGTCGTCGAAACTCATATTTCCGCAGGCGATACACAACGTGTGGACCCAGATGCGATCTGGGTGACGGTGCAATATTCTCTGCCGATGGGCAGTCGGTATATCGAGCATATCGAGCGTAAAACCCTGACCCAGCTTTTCATGTATGGCGTACATGACAAGAGGGCACCTTACTCGATCAGGTTCGAGGCGTTTCACAATAATCCGCGACTGACAGCGTCCAGTATCGAGCACGCCATCCGCCAATTTGATCTGCGAGTGCAATACGCCAGCGAACGCAATGATCGCTTTGGGCGGGAGCCGGTCAGAGAGGCCATGCGCGAAGTGCTGGCGCAGCAGATTGCCGTCAGCCACTTCGCTGCGATCCTGCAACAGCACATCACTGCGCAGGCGCAGAACATTGTGCAGCGCTATCTGCTTGGCGACCCGGCAATGGAAGCATCGGGTGTTGCTTTCCGCCGATACTACCGGCCGTTCAAAGACATGATTGCCTTTCGTGCGAAAGGACCGACGCCTGATCGCTCGATGCATGTTCTGTATGCGCCCGGCGCACCGGCAGGGCAACAATGGTTCGAATTCACCGATCTGACGGCATTGAAGCGGCAATTCATTGCATGGGGGTTCGAGACCCGTGAACGTGACTTCCTCATCCGTCAGGCGTTCAGCGAAGACCGCGCGGACTTCGAGAAAAACTACCTTTCCTACAGTGACCCGGGCCCGGTATTCCAGCCATGGTGGTGGGAGGGTGTGACATTGGTGCAATGGACGCAGGGACTTGATGGCGGTCCGTTGATGGGGGCCATTCACCGGTTGATCGAATGGGAAGTTGCAGAGGAAAGAGTGGCCACGCCCGTCTGGTTCCGCAACGCGGCCGCACAGGATCGTGAGCGGCTCACCCGGCTGAATACGGAGTTCAGGGCGATCTATGAAGTCTCAAAAGATGAACTGAATATCCCCACCATGATGTCGTTTTCCCGAGATCTGGTGATGGAAAGGCTCAACAGTCACCTGCGCCGGTCTGACCCGAAACATCCACTGATCGATCCTGATCAAGTGAACGTCAAGGTGAGGGGGCAGGAGTGGATGACGCTCACTCAACTATTCATTCAATGGCAGCTCTGGCCGAGCGATGACAAGGTGGCGTTCATCGCCAGAAATGGCTCCTCGCTCGGGAGTCTGAACGCGAGCGATGTTAAATCATTGATCAATCTGCGACCGGCCATGGCGTATGAGTGGTATCTGGTTGACCGTTTCGCCAACTCCCCGTCGCAAGACCTCAAGGCGAAGCTCTTCTGCAAGGTCAAGCAGAACGAAATGCTCAGGGGCGCATTGATCCAAAAGATGCAGGGTTCTCTGTCCTCCGAACAATTCGATTGGCTGACGGGACTGATCGAGGGACTGGATCATGACCGTCCTCATGAGCTGGAACCGTTCAAGCCTGGAACCACGCCGCAGGAGGGCGTCTACACCCTGGCTCTTGAAGGCCGGCGTATCGAAGGTGCCTACACCTTCGGCCGCAGGGTGGCGGGAAAACTGCAACTGCTGGTCTACATTCCCAAGGCACCGGACGGTTTGAGCTTTCGCCCGCTCGAGTCGCTGACGCTGGGACTCAAGGACGGCAGTCTGGGCGATCATGTCGTTGCACTGACAAGGCTGGAGCACCGGGCCGTCGTGCAGAACTTCGTCACTCGTTGCCAGAACGCTGTGAATGCTCTCCCGGCGCCTGCATTGAATAACAGTTATGCCGTGACTCATTTCAAGTTCGAGTTCGACAGCATGATTTCGCGGGTGCTCAGCGACGTTGACCATCAGACGACTACGCCTGCCGAACGATTCTGGAACACGGTGCTGGTGGTCACGGAACTGGCGCTGGATATCGTCTCGCTGTTTGTCCCGCCGGTAGGGCTGGTCACCAGCATCGTACGGATCACCCGATCGATCGTTCAAGGCATCGTTGCCTACAGCCTGGGCGATGACGAAGCTGGCAAACATCATCTAGCCTCTGCCTGGAGAAGCTCCATTCTCTTGTACGTCGGCGTGATCGCGGGAGTGGGTGGATCGGTTTCTGCGGTGGGAGCGTTGTCACGCGTCAAGGACATCGCCGACATCGTATCGACCGCGACCGGCGTGCCGGTCGGGATCGGTTATATCACCGCAGCGGTTTCTCCCCATGTGATTGCGGACAGCAAGACCCGTATCGCCGGCTGATCATTCAATCCTTCAGGCCGTCTGATACCCCATCCGCCAGCTCACGGCCTGCGTCGCAGCCAACAGCCGCTGCGCCGCCGGGCCGTTTTCGTCGGCGTGGAACAACGAGGTCGGGCCGACGATGGTCAACACCGCTGCGATCTGCCCGAGGGCGTTGAACACCGGTGCCGAGAGGGCATCGACACCCGGCATCAGCAAACCATGGACATGATGCAGACCGCGTTCGCGGATCTGTTCGCACAACACTGCAAAAGCTTTTTCGTCTGCCAGCGGATGGGCGCCGACGGCGATTTCCTGTTCGCGCAATTCGTCGGTTTCCCGATGCGGCAGATAGGCGCCGAACACCAGACCTGTCGAAGAACTGAGCAGCGGCAACACCGAGCCCAGTTGGGTGACCACCGTCACCGCCCGCACCGCCGGTTCGATGTGCACCACGGTCGCGCCCTGATTGCCCCACACCGCCAGGAAACAGGTTTCGTTGAGTTCGTCGCGCAGTTCGGCCAGGGGCAGGGCGGCGACTTTCAGCACGTCCATACTGTTGAGTGCCGCCAGGCCCACGCGCAGGGCCTCACGACCCAGGCCGTAATGGTTGGTGGCAGTGTTCTGCTCGGCGAAACCGCTGGCGATCAATGCCTGCAGATAGCGGTGAACCTTGCTCGCCGGCATCTGCACATGTTCGGCCAGACGCGACAGCGAAGTGGACGGCGACAACTCGGCCAACGCCTTGAGGATGTCGGTGCCGACTTCGGCGGAGCGGACTTTCTGTTTGCCGTTGCTGTCGCTGGTTTTTTCCATGGTGCTGCGTTGTCCCGGAACGAATGGGCGTCTTTATAGCTTGACGCTGGATAGCGAGCAAATTACGTTATGCGTAATCGAATTACGATAAAAATAACCCCGGCGTGCCAAGACCTCTGACCCAGAGCGTCCGGCCATGCCGACTCCCTGCTCAGGAGGCTCCATGAACCTCGATTCAGCCCTGGCTTACCAGTCCGGTTTCGGTAACGAATTCAGCTCCGAAGCGTTGCCGGGCGCACTGCCCGTCGGCCAGAACTCCCCGCAGAAAGCCCCTTACGGTCTCTACACCGAACTGTTCTCCGGCACCGCATTCACCATGATCCGCAGCGAAGCGCGGCGCACGTGGATGTACCGGATCCAGCCGTCGGCCAATCACCCGGCATTCGTCAAACTGGAGCGGCAACTGGCGGGCGGCCCGTTGGGCGAAGTCACCCCCAATCGCCTGCGCTGGAACCCGCTTGATATCCCGGCCGAACCGACCGATTTCATCGACGGTCTGGTGAGCATGGCGGCTAACTCCGCTGCCGAAAAACCGGCTGGCATCAGCATCTACCACTACTGCGCCAACCGTTCGATGGAGCGGGTGTTCTTCAATGCCGACGGCGAGCTGCTGCTGGTGCCGCAATTGGGGCGTCTGCGCATCGCCACCGAACTCGGCGTGCTGGAGTTGGCGCCGCTGGAAATCGCCGTGTTGCCACGGGGCCTGAAATTCCGCGTCGAATTGCTGGATGCGCAGGCGCGCGGTTACATCGCCGAAAACCACGGCGCGCCGCTGCGTCTGCCGGATCTGGGACCGATCGGCAGCAACGGTCTGGCCAATCCACGGGATTTCCTGACCCCGGTCGCCGCCTACGAACACCTGCAGCAACCCACGACGCTGGTGCAGAAGTTCCTCGGCCAGCTGTGGGGCACCGAACTCAATCATTCGCCGCTGGACGTGGTCGCCTGGCACGGCAACAACGTGCCGTACAAATATGACCTGCGCCGTTTCAACACCATCGGCACCGTCAGCTTCGATCACCCGGACCCGTCTATCTTCACCGTGCTGACCTCGCCAACCAGCGTCCACGGTATGGCCAACCTCGACTTCGTGATCTTCCCGCCGCGCTGGATGGTGGCCGAGAACACCTTCCGTCCGCCGTGGTTCCACCGCAACCTGATGAACGAGTTCATGGGCCTGATTCAGGGCGAATACGACGCCAAGGCCGAAGGTTTCGTGCCCGGCGGTGCATCGCTGCACAGCTGCATGAGCGCCCATGGCCCGGACGGCGAGACCTGCACCAAAGCCATCAACGCGGACCTGAAACCGGCCAAGATCGACAACACCATGGCCTTCATGTTCGAGACCAGCCAGGTGCTGCGCCCAAGCCGCTTCGCCCTCGACTGCCCGCAACTGCAACCCAGTTATGACGCCTGCTGGGCCACGCTGCCCGCCACGTTCGACCCGACCCGGAGATAACCCATGACTCAGAATTCCATTACCCGCAGTTGGGTCGCCTCGGCCAACGGCCACGCCGATTTCCCGTTGCAGAACCTGCCGCTGGGTGTGTTCAGCATCGACGGTTCGGCACCGCGTGCAGGCGTGGCGATTGGTGAACACATCTTCGATCTGCAAGTGGCTCTGGAGGCCGGGCTGTTCGACGGCGTTGCGCGCAGTGCAGTCGAAGCCATGCACGGCGGCCAGTTGAACGCCTTCTTCGAGCTCGGCCGCGATGCGCGTGTGGCCTTGCGCGAGCGCCTGCTGGAGCTGTTCAGCGAGGGCAGTACCCATCGTGGCAGCATCGAAGCCCAAGGCGCAAAACTGCTGCCACTGGCCGCCGATTGCCAGATGCATCTGCCGGCGCGCATCAGTGACTACACCGACTTCTACGTCGGCATCGAGCATGCGCAGAACGTCGGCAAACTGTTCCGCCCGGACAACCCGTTGCTGCCGAACTACAAACATGTGCCGATCGGCTATCACGGTCGCGCATCCACCGTTCGCGCCTCCGGTGCCGACGTGCGCCGTCCGAAAGGTCAGACCCTGCCGGCCGGTGCGAGCGAGCCGACCTTCGGCCCATGCGCGCGGCTGGACTATGAGCTGGAACTGGGAATCTGGATCGGTCAAGGCAACGAAATGGGCGAGCCGATTGCCATTGGCGATGCCGCCGAACACATTGCCGGTTTCTGCCTGCTCAACGACTGGTCGGCCCGTGACATCCAGGCCTGGGAATATCAGCCGCTCGGTCCGTTCCTGTCCAAGAGCTTCATCACCAGTGTCTCGCCATGGGTGGTAACCGCCGAGGCGCTGGCGCCATTCCGCACCGCGCAACCGGCCCGCCCGCAAGGCGATCCGCAGCCGCTGCCGTATCTGCTCGACAAGCGCGATCAGGATGGCGGTGCTTTCGACATCGAGCTGGAGGTGCTGCTGCTCACCGAGAAGATGCGCGAGCAGAACCTGCCGGCCCATCGCCTGACCCTGAGCAATACCCGCTACATGTACTGGACCGTCGCGCAAATGGTGGCGCACCACAGCGTCAACGGTTGCCAGTTGCAGGCCGGTGACCTGTTCGGTTCGGGCACTTTGTCCGGCCCTGAAAACGGTCAGTTCGGCAGCCTGCTGGAAATCACCGAGGGCGGCAAAAAGCCGATCGAACTGGCGTCCGGTGAAGTACGCAAATTCCTTGAAGACGGTGATGAAATCATCCTGCGTGCTCGCTGTGCCCGCGAAGGTTTCGCCTCGATAGGCTTCGGCGAATGCCGTGGCACCGTACTGGCGGCACGCTGACAGGAGCGGCTCATGGATCTCTATACCTATTACCGTTCCACCTCGTCATACCGGGTGCGGATCGCGCTGGCGCTCAAGGGTCTCGACTACGAGGCGTTGCCGGTCAACCTGATCGCACAACCGGGTGGCGAGCATCGGCAACCGGCGTACCTGGCGGTCAATCCCCAGGGCCGGGTGCCTGCCTTGCGCACCGACGATGGCAAGCTGCTGATTCAGTCGCCGGCGATCATCGAATACCTGGAGGAACGTTTTCCACAGGTGCCATTGCTGCCCGAAGACCTCGTAGCCCGCGCACAGGTGCGCGGCGTGGCTGCAGTGATCGGCTGCGATGTGCATCCGCTGCACAACGTCAGCGTGCTTAATCGGCTTCGTGGTCTGGGTCATGACGAATCGCAGGTCAACGAGTGGATCGCTCACTGGATCGGTCAGGGTCTGGCGACGGTGGAGCAGTTGATCGGCGACAGCGGCTTCTGTTTCGGCGAGTGGCCGTGCGTGGCTGACGTGTATCTGATTCCGCAGTTGTACGCAGCCGAGCGTTTCAATGTTTCGCTTGAGGCGTATCCACGGATTCGTCGGGTGGCGGCGCTGGCCGCCGAACATCCGGCGTTCATCGCGGCACATCCCGCGAACCAGCCGGACACGCCGAAGTAGCATTTGATGGCTCCCGTGCAATGCACGGGAGCCATTGCGGTTACCCGAAAAAATCATAAAAACAAAACAGGTACCTTGCGATGCACAACCAGATTGCCAGCTTCCGGGCGGCACTCGACGCCCGTCCTGTGTCCCGCTTTCAGTGGTTGCTCCTGATCCTTCTCGCCTTGCTGCTGGTCACCGACGGCTATGACGCCCAGGTGCTCGGTTACGTGGTGCCGGCGCTGGCGCAGGACTGGGGGCTGGAGAAATCGGCGTTCGGTCCGGTGTTCAGCGCCAACCTGCTCGGTCTGACACTCGGTTCTCTGGCCGTGACGCCGCTGGCCGACCGTTTCGGCGTGCGGCGGATCTTGCTCGCGTGCGTGCTGATCTACGCCAGTCTCACCGTGCTGATGGTGTTTGCCGACTCCCTGAATACGTTGATGATCGCGCGCTTCATCTGCGGCATCGGCATGGGCGGCGCGATGCCCAGCGCCATGGCGTTGATGTCGGAGTATTCACCGCCACGCCTGCGTACGCTGATGGTGACGCTGGCGGCGTGCGGCTTTTCCTTCGGCGGGGCGGCGGGTGGTTTTGTCGCGGCCGGTTTCATCGATCGTTTCGGTTGGCAGGCAGTCTTTCTCGCTGGCGGTGTCACGCCGTTGCTGTTGTTTCCGTTTCTCTGGTGGATGCTGCCGGAGTCCTTGCCGCGCCTGCTGCGTGACGCACCGCCCTATACGCGCCTGCGCAAGGTCACCGCGAAAATGCTGCCGGACTGGCAACCGTCCGTTGCATCGGTCGAGCAGAACGAGCGCGAGCAGGGCAGCAAACTGACCGTGGTTGAATTGTTCCGCAACGGTTATGCGCGCCCGACGTTACTGATCTGGTCGACTTTTTTCGTCAGCCTGATCCTGCTGTATTTCATGATCAGCTGGCTGCCGTCCCTGCTGCTGGAAAGTGGCCTGAAACTCAATGAAGCGAACCTGGTGACGTCGATGTTCCTGTTCGCCGGTACGTTGGGGGCGATCTGCATGGCGTGGTTTGCCGACCGATTGAAAAGCAAGGTGCGTCTGTTGTCCGCTGTGCTGGCGGGCGCGGCGCTCTGCGCGATTCTGCTGGGCCTCAATCACGACAATCCGCGTTATCTGGTGGCCTGTGTATTTGCAGCAGGGTTCTGCATCATCGGCGGGCAGCTGACGCTGAACGCGTTCGCCAGCAATTTCTATCCGGCCCACGTGCGCGCTACCGGCACCGGTTGGGCGCTGGGAGTGGGGCGTTTCGGGTCGATTCTCGGGCCGCTGTTGGGCAGCCTGCTGCTGGCAATGCACATTCCGGTGCAGCAGATTTTCTTCTTCTGCGCGATCCCGGCAGTGATGGCGGCGTTGTTGATCATTCAGGTGCGTTCGCCTTCGCAGCTTGCGCAAAACCCTGTGGGAGCGAGCCTGCTCGCGAAGAACGATAACGCGGTTTGATAGAGAAACCGTGTCGGCTGATTCGCGAGCAGGCTCGCTCCCACAAAGGCGTCAGTGGACGACTGAGTTCGGCGGCAGATGCCCCAGCCGTTCCGTCAGGCGAAGCCGCTGAATCGGGTCCTCGCTGAGCAGCAATGCGTGCTCGAGATCGAAACGTTCGGCGTTCGGACAATCGAGACGCTGATACAGACTGGCCCGGGCCAGATAGTCGGCGGCGCTGGCATCGCCCAGTTCGAGCACGCGTTCGGCATCGATCAGTGCCGCGATGCAGTCATCGTGGGTCAGGTGCAACTGGCGCAGATTGCGCGACAGGCGCTGCAGCATTTGCAGCGGTGTGGCAGCCAGCAGGTGATCGGCATTGAGCTGTATCTGCTGGCCGTACTGACGATGCAGCAGTTCGCGGCAATCGTTGGGATACAGGCGTCTTCCGCCGCAAGGATCAAGCAGGTGATCGGCGCCGGGAACCTTCAGCAGGAAATGCCCGGGGAAATTCACGCCAACCAGCGGAATCTCCAAGCCTCGCGCCAGTTCCAGCGCAATCAGCGCCAGCGCCAGGGGTTGCCCGCGACGGGTCTGCAGCACCTTGTTCAGCAGCGCCGCCTGCGGGCGCAACGGCACAAAATCGTCTTGCGCGAACCCCAGCTCGACCATACGCCGCAGCAACGGTTGCGCCAGTTCGCTGACCGGTAACAACGGCAAGCCAAAGCTCACCCGCTGTTGCAGGTCGATGAAGTCCTGCAACAGCGCATTGGGGGCGACATGTTTATCGTGTTCGGCAGCCATCCACAGCGCTGCCTCCAGCAGTGCGGGCGGTGAACGGTGCAGGCAGTCGAAAAAACGTTGGCGCGCACTCATCGGAATCTCCGGGCAATGCCTCGTTTTTAGCCCCGTCTTCATCATTCGTCCAGTGCTGGAGGGCTCTGCGATCGGGTTATGCCACCACGCACTGAGCGTTAAGGCGCTTATTCCCGTGCGCTTCAGCAATTTTTGCGCGCAAGCCTATACTGGCGACTACCAGAAGTGATTCGGGAGCCTGCCGATGTTCGCTCTCATGCAAAGCACTCGCCTGGAATCGCTGCACCTTAGCGTTGATCCGGTTAGCGGATTGAAGGCGGTCATTGCCATCCATAACAGTCGCCTCGGGCCCGCCCTGGGCGGATGCCGTTATCTTGCTTACCCGAACGACGAAGCCGCGGTTGCGGACGCCATACGCCTGGCTCAGGGCATGAGCTACAAGGCTGCGCTGGCCGGCCTGGCCCAGGGTGGTGGCGTCGCCGTGATTGTGCGGCCGGCCCATGTTGAAAACCGTGGCGCGCTGTTCGAAGCCTTCGGTCGTTGCATCGAACAACTCGATGGCCGCTATATCACCGCCATCGACAGCGGCACTTCGGTGGCGGACATGGACTGCATCGCTCAACAGACCCGACATGTCACCAGCACCACCTCGGCCGGCGACCCGGCGCCTCATGCCGCGATGGGCGTGTTCACCGGAATCCGCGCCACCGCCATGGCGCGGCTGGGCAGCGACAATCTCGAAGGCTTGCGCGTGGCGATTCAGGGGCTGGGCAATGTCGGATACGCACTGGCCGAACAACTGCACGCCGCCGGCGCCGAACTGCTGGTCAGCGACATCGACCACGGCAAGGTGCAACTGGCGATGGAACAGCTCAATGCGCATCCGATTGCCAACGACGCTTTGCTCAGCACACCGTGCGACATCCTCGCGCCATGCGGCCTGGGAGGCGTGCTCAACAGCCACACCGTCACTCAGTTGCGCTGCTCGGCGGTGGCGGGGTCGGCCAACAATCAGCTGACGCATCTGGATGTGGCCGATCAACTGGAGCGGCGCGGTATTCTGTATGCGCCGGATTACGTGATCAATGCCGGTGGGCTGATCTACGTGTCCCTCAAACATCGGGGCGAGGAACTGACCACCATCACCGCGCACCTATCGAAGATCAGTTCACGGCTGACCGAAGTGTTTGCCCACGCCCAGGCGGAAAAACGTTCACCGGCGCGGGTGGCGGACGAACTGGCGGAGAAGGTGTTGTACCGCTGAAGTTTTTCCGGACATGAAAAAGCCCCTGAGTCTTTCCAACCCAGGGGCCATTCAATTCAGCTGTCGGTTACTTCGCCGCCTTCGCTGCCTTGGCAGGTTTGACTGGCGCTTCTGCCGGTTCAGACGCCTCTGCGGCCTCTGTTGCCACAACCGGTGCCGCCGGTGCGTTGATCAGTTCCGACAGGGCATCAGGCTGGCTCTTGAACGCCCGGGCGAACACATCGCGGTTCTTCGCCATGAAGATCCCGACTTCTTCCACCTGCTGCTCGCTCAACGACGGAACGGCTTTTTCCAGTACTTCGGCCAGCAACTCGGCCAGTTCGAGCATTTTGTCATGACGGTCAGCTTCGGCTTTATCCATGAACAAGCGCTCCAGGTCTCGGCTGCTGCGGTATACCACTTCGACGGCCATTCACCACCTCACATGCCTTCACATTGGTTTGTCTTTGCGACTACTGTGTTTATATACAGCTAAAAGGATAAGCGAATCCCTGCGCCTTGGGTAGTGGCTTTTTAATTTAGACCGGATTCGGATTTTGTCAGCCCGCCGGCTGCGTGCGGGTGCGACCAAACGCCACGGCGCGGGTTTCGCGGCGTCTCGCCATGATGGCGTGGCCTCTTTTCTGCATGCCACTGCATGCGTGCGCAATAACCGTCACGTCCAGCGTGCAACATCCGCTCGAACCGGGCTAAGGAACCTTCATCGTGAAAATCAACTGGGCCGAGAAACTGCGGCAAAACGTGCATCAACTGGCCGAGTCCCTGGGCAACCTGTTCGTCGAGACCTTCCACTACCTGGCACTGTTCGCCATCGGTGCGGTGACCGCATGGGCGGCCGTGGTGGAGTTTCTCGGGATGCTCGAGCAAGGGCATATCAAGATCGATGACATCCTGTTGCTGTTCATCTATCTGGAACTGGGGGCGATGGTCGGGATTTATTTCAAGACCAACCACATGCCGGTGCGCTTCCTGATCTACGTGGCGATCACGGCACTGACGCGCCTGCTGATCTCCAACGTCTCGCACCACAATCCACCCGACATGGGCATCATCTACCTGTGCGGCGGGATTCTGCTGCTGGCGTTCTCGATTCTGGTGGTGCGTTACGCCTCGTCGCAATTCCCTTCGGTGAAGATCGAGAAACCGCAACGCAAGCTCGGGGCGGGTTCCGGTGAACACCCCGAGATCGAGAAGGGCGAACTTTAAAGACCGATCGATGGCCGATGCTGGCCGTTGATCTGGCGCGGTGGCGGATTGAGGCCGTCGCCGCGGGTCATGGCCTCCAGGATCGCCATGGCGCTGTGGCCCTGTTCGATGGCGATGCCGAACTGGATGCTTTGCACCAGTCGCTTCAGGCGTTTGGGGTCGTTGCGCTGATCGGCGCTGATCATCCGTTTGGCGACGATCCGGCCGCCGTTTGACAGGGTCAGCATGATGCTGCCATCGAGGCCCTGAATGCTCAGGTTGATCTGGTAGTCCGGCGCGAAGGCATCGGTAATGATCTGAAAAGGATTGTCCATGATGCGTCACCGCCTGATTGAACGTGCAGTTGTTGACCGGCCGTGATCGGGTTGGTTCGCCAAACCTGACCGTCGGCCCTTCCGTGGTCCTGTCTCCTTCAGCGATATAGCAAGGGACATGCCGGGAAGATTGTCGAACAATGAAACCGGTAAAAAAGAGGGCGAGCCCATGGCTCGCCTTCTTCGTTTACGGCCCGTTTCAGGGCAGAACCGAGTAGATGATCGCCGACAGTGCAATCAGGCCGATCAGCACCACGAACACGTTGGACGCCTGGCCCGAGTACTGGCGCAGAGCTGGCACGCGACGGATGGCGTACATCGGCATCAGGAACAGCAGGCAGGCAATCACCGGCCCGCCGAGGGTTTCGATCATGCCGAGGATGCTCGGGTTGAAGGTCGCCACGGCCCAGCAACTGAGGATCATGAACAGCGCTGTGGCGCGATTCAGCCAGCTCGCCGATACCACTCGGCCACGGCCGCGCAGGCTTTTGACGATCATGCCCTGGAAGCCTTCGCTGGCGCCGATGTAGTGGCCGAGGAACGATTTGGTGATCGCCACCAGCGCGATCAGCGGCGCGGCATAGGCGATGACCGGGGTCTGGAAGTGGTTGGCCAGGTACGACAGGATCGAAATGTTCTGCGCCTTGGCCGCCGCCAGATCCGCCGGTGACAGTGCCAGAATGCAACTGAAGCAAAAGAACATCACAGTCACCACCATCATGCCGTGGGCCATGGCGAGGATGCCGCTGCTCTTGCGCTCGGCCTGCTCGCCGTAACGCTGTTTCTGCTCGACGGCGAACGCGGAAATGATCGGCGAATGGTTGAACGAGAACACCATCACCGGAATCGCCAGCCACAGGGTTTTAATGAATACCGACATTTGCATCGGTTCCTGGGCGCTGGCGAAGAAAGTGCCGTTCCAGTTCGGAATCAGGCTGATGCCGAGTAACAGCAGTGCGGCGACGAACGGATAAACCAGCACGCTCATGGCTTTGACGATCACGTCTTGACCGCAACGGACAATGGCCATCAGACCGAGAATCAGCCCCAGCGACAGCACCGCGCGCGGCGGCGGGGCGGTGTGCAACTGGTGTTCGAGGAAACTGCTCAGGGTGTTGGTCAGCGCCACGCTGTACACCAGCAGGATCGGGAAGATCGCAAAGAAATACAGCAGCGTGATCAGCTTGCCTGCGCCGATGCCGAAGTGTTCTTCCACCACTTCGGTGATGTCACCGGAACGACCCGACAACACGAAACGGGTCAGGCCCCGGTGCGCGAAGAAGGTCATCGGGAACGCCAGCAACGCCAGGATCAGCAACGGCCAGAAGCCGCCGACACCGGCGTTGATCGGCAGGAACAAAGTGCCGGCACCGATGGCGGTGCCATACAGGCCGAGCATCCAGGTGGTGTCGAATTTGCTCCAGCCCCTATGGGCGGTTTCGTTATTGCGTGTGCGGGCTACAGCGGGATTATCGGCAGCAGGTGTGCGTACATCGGTCATCGTTTTTGCCTCGTTATTATTCTTGCTCGGGCTCACGTGTTACAGGCGGTCAGGGAGTGCTCCTCAGCACTCCACCCAGCTCACGGCCAGGCCGCCCCGTGAAGTCTCTTTGTATTTGTCATGCATGTCGGCGCCGGTATCGCGCATGGTGCGGATCACCCGGTCGAGGGAAATGAAGTGTTTGCCGTCGCCGCGCAGGGCCATTTGCGTCGCGTTGATCGCCTTCACCGCGGCGATGGCGTTGCGCTCGATACACGGCACCTGCACCAGCCCGCCGACCGGGTCACAGGTCAGGCCGAGGTTGTGTTCCAGACCAATTTCGGCGGCGTTTTCCAATTGTTCCGGGGTGGCACCGAGCACTTCGGCCAGGCCGGCGGCGGCCATGGCGCAGGCCGAGCCGACTTCGCCCTGGCAGCCGACTTCGGCGCCGGAGATCGAGGCGTTTTTCTTGCACAGGATGCCGACGGCGGCCGCGCCCAGAAAGAACGCGACCACGTCGTCGTCCGACGCCTCCGGATTGAATTTCATGTAGTAGTGCAGAACGGCCGGAATGATCCCGGCGGCACCATTGGTCGGAGCGGTCACCATGCGCCCGCCGGCGGCGTTTTCTTCGTTGACGGCGAGGGCATACAGGTTGACCCATTCCATGGCGGACAGGGTCGAACTGATGACATTCGGCTTGCCGATTTCCAGCAGGCTGCGGTGCAATTTCGCTGCGCGACGCGGAACATTCAGCCCCCCGGGCAGGACACCTTCGTGACGCAGCCCGTGTTCGACGCACTCGCGCATCACCGACCAGATGTGCAGCAGGCCCTGACGGATCTCGGCGTCGCTGCGCCAGGCCCGTTCGTTGGCCATCATCAGTTCGGAAACCCGCAAGTTGTGCTGCTTGCACAGTGCCAGCAGTTCGACGGCGCTGGAATAATCGTAGGGCAACTCGACATCGCTGGCCGCCGCCACTCCGGACTCGGCTTCTGCCGCCTCGATGATGAAACCGCCGCCGACCGAGTAGTACGTTTGTGTGAACAGCTCGGCAGATTCGCCAAAGGCTGTCAGCGACATGGCGTTGGGGTGGTAGGGCAGGCTCTCGTCCAGCAGCAGGAGATCGTGTTGCCAGTTGAAGGCAATGTTTCGCTGCCCGGCCAGGCAGAGTTGGCCGGTTTCCCGCAGTTGCTGGATGCGCGGGTCGATGGTCGATGGATCGATGCTGTCCGGCCACTCGCCCATCAGGCCCATGATCGTTGCGCGGTCAGTGGCGTGACCGACGCCGGTGGCCGAGAGCGAGCCATACAAACGGATTTCCACCCGCTTCACATCCAGCAGCAAATGCTGGTCGATCAGGGCCTGGGCGAAGGTCGCGGCGGCGCGCATCGGGCCGACGGTGTGGGAACTGGACGGACCGATGCCGACTTTGAATAGATCGAAAACACTGATAGCCATGCTAAAGCCTTACAAGCAATGGTGTAGGAATCGCCGCCATTTTTTGTAGGACAAGCGCAATGTCGGCGATACTGCCTACCTCGCTTCAGCGTGACTAACGAAACTTCCTAAGTAAGCCTTTAGCAGGACTAAACCATGAGCCGTCAATTGCATGCCCAGACTTATGTCTGGCTGCAGGTGTTTTCCTGTGCCGCGCGGCACCTTTCGTTCACCCGTTGTGCCGAAGAACTGCACATCACCCCGGGGGCGGTCAGCCAACAAATCCGGCAACTGGAAGAGCGCCTGGGGTTTCGCCTGTTTCACCGTCGCGCCCGAGGCGTGGAGTTGAGTGCGGAAGGGCAGCGGTTGGCGATCACGGTCAACGAGGCTTACGGCAGCATCGATGCGGAATTGCGTCGCCTCGATGCGGGAATGATCAGCGGGATCCTGCGAGTGCGTTCGATACCGTCGTTCCTCAGCAAATGGCTGACCCCACGCCTGCCGCGCCTGCAACAGCGCTACCCGGATATCCAGCTGCGCCTGGTGGCCGAGGACAGCAGCGTGCCGTTGCATGAAGGGGATTTCGACCTGGCCATCGATTTGAACGACGGCAGCTATCCGGGTCTGTTATCCACAGCCTTGCTCGACGAGCAGATTTTTCCGGTGTGTGCGCCGACCCTGTTGCGTGGCCGACCGCCGCTGCACGGACCGGCGGATCTGGTGCATTTCCCCTTGTTGCACGACATCACTGCGTGGCGCGGCAGTTATGAATATGCGGAGTGGGAGTTTTATCTGAATGCTGTCGGTTTCGAGGGCGCCGATGTGCGGCGGGGGCACACGTTCAATCGCAACCACCTGACCATCGAAGCGGCGATTGCCGGTATGGGCGTGGCGATTGCCCGGCGCACGCTGCTCAACGACGAGCTGGAGCGGGGTACCCTGATCGTGCCGTTCGGGATTTCCGTGCCCAACCACAAACGCTATGTGTTGCTCTACGCACCAGGGGCCCTGAGCCATCCGGGCGTGCGTGCGGTGCATGACTGGCTGGTGGAAGAGGCGGAGATTTTCCGTGGCCAGCACCCGTTGAGTGATGGCCAATTGTGAGCAGATTTTTCAAGGCTGCGGGGCGACCCGACTCCCGACCTTACCAGCGCTTTGCCCGGTTGTCCGGCTTTTTTTGCGTATGAATATTTATCTTTTTTCAGGGGTTGAAATGTTCGTCACACGGGCCGATTGTTGTCATCAAGAGGTCACGAAATCCTGTTCAGGGCCTCTTGTGAGCTAGCTGAAATAAGGGATGAACTATGCAAATCCAAGTCAACAGCGACAACCATATTCAAAGCAGCAAACGACTGGAGGAGTGGGTACGTACAACCATTGAGAGCATGCTCGACCGTTATGAGGAAGACCTGACCCGTGTCGAAGTCCATCTGAGCGACGAGAACGGTGACAAGCCGGGCCCCCATGACCTGCGCTGCCAGCTGGAAGCGCGGCCGAAAGGCCAACAACCGATTTCCGTGACCCACAAGGCCGATTCGCTGGAGCAGGCGCTCGAAGGTGCCGCGGAAAAACTCGAACATGCGCTGGAGCACAAGTTCGGCAAGCTGCGCGGCAAGCCACGTGCGAATGTAGTGCCGCTTCAGGGCAAGGCCAATGACCGGCTGCTGGAGGAAGAATTTCTGGAGAACGAACAGGCAGCGATCAACAGGTGATCCGCTGATTTTCCAAGCCACCCAATGAGAACGGGCCTGCCATTGCAGGCCCGTTTTGTTTTCAGCGCAGATCAGAACGCCAGGGAAGTCGCTTATCGAGCGAAAGAGCGCCGGCAATCAGACTCTTTTGCGTATGAGAATATTTATCATTAAAATCGCTGTCCTGCTGCCTCGGTCTGTTGACCGGGCGTTAACCGTTTCCGGGCCGAAACATGAAAGCCAAATTCGCCGCACTTCCCATGTCCTATCGTCTGGCCGTCACTTCGCGGGTGCTCGCAGCGGTGTTCGGCGGGTATCTGCTCGCGGCGCTGGCCAGTCTCACGTTAGCCCTGTGGCTGCCGCTGAACCGTGCTGAAGCAGTCGTCACCGGCATGACGGTCTCGTTTCTCGTCTATCTGGTGGCGGCGCTCTGGTGCTTCGCCTGCCGTAGCGCATGGGCGGCATGGGTCGGGCTGCTGGTGCCGAGCATGATTCTGGCGACGATCTCCGGCGCCGCTCGTGGCCTGGGGTACGCATGAAAGAGGTTTCAAGGCAGGCAATGACCGGCCCGTGCTCCCTGTCGCAGGATGCTTGAACTGACATGCTGATCAGCCATCCCCCCGAGTCCCGCGACGATGAACCCCACGGCGCCCGTGCACATTTTCTGCAGGTGTTTTTGTCCCGGCGTTCGCAAATGGAAGCGTTGGTGAGTCGCCGCGTCGGTTGCCGGGCGACGGCGGCGGATCTGGTTCAGGATCTGTTCCTGCGTTTCTGGCGCCGGCCGCTGGTGCAGGTCGAAGAGCTCGGCACTTATCTGTTGCGCTGCGCCGGTAACATCGCCATCGACCATTTGCGCAGCGAGGGCGCGCGGGTGCGGGTCAACGAAGGCTGGCAGCCGGACGAACCTGACAGCAGCGCCAGCGAACCGCAAGCGGCACTTGAAGCTAGCAACGATTTGCGTCACGTCGAAGCAGCCTTGCGCGCCTTGCCCGAGCGCACGCGGCAGATCTTTTTGCTCAATCGCATCCACGGGCGCAAGTACGCCGAGATCGCCAAAGCCATGGGCCTGTCCCAAAGCGCCGTGGAAAAACATATGATGCGCGCCCTCGAGGCCTGCAAGGCCAGCCTGCGCGAACCCGCGCCACGCCTGCCAGGGAAAGCACCGTGAATCACTCCGACCGCATTACCCCGACGCCGGCTCAGGAGCAGGCGGCCCTGGCCTGGCTGAGCCTGTTGCATGACCACCCAAGCACCGGCGATCAACTGACCTTCAGCCAATGGCTGCATGCCGACCCGGCCCATGCCGAGGCCTACGCCCGGGCGCAAGTCATCTGGGAGTTGAGCGAAGGTCCGGCGCGCACGCTGGCTGACGAAGACGCGCCCGCCCTGCAGGGCTATCTCGACGCGATGGATCGACCACGTCGTCCACAGATCCGGCGTCGGGCCGCCGCGCTGGCGATGGCGGCCTGCCTGTTGTTGATGATCAGCCTCGGCAGCGGTTGGCAGCCGCAGCGCTGGATCGATGATCTGGGCGCCGATTATGTTTCGGCTCCCGGCGAAATCCGCACCGTGACCTTGGCCGATCAGTCCCGGGTCACGCTGGACGCCGACAGCGCCATCGCCGTGGATTTCAGCCATGGCGAGCGTCACGTTCAATTGCGTCGGGGCGCGGGATTTTTCAGTGTGATCCATACCGGGGAGCCGTTCGTGGTCGAGGCCGAAAAAGGCCAGGCGAGGGTGCTCGGCACGCAGTTCGAAGTGCGTTTGCAACCTCATGGCGCACAGGTCACCGTTCTGTCCGGTCGCGTTGGCGTGACAGCATTGCGGGATGCCCAACAGCAGATTCTCACCGCCGGGCAACAAGTGGCGTACGGCAAAGGATCCGCGCAACAACTGCACGCCGTGGACAGCGAAGCGCAACTGGCCTGGCGTCAGGGCTGGCTCACCTATTACCAGTCGACCCTGGCCGAAGTGGTGCAGGATCTGCGGCGCTATTACCCGGGACGGATTGTGCTGCTCAACGATGAACTGGGTGCGCGCAAGGTCAGCGGAAGCTTTCCGTCCAGGGATCCGCAAGCGGTGCTGAATTCTCTGCAAGGGGTACTGGGGTTCGAGCAGCATCAGGTGCTGGGCAGGCTGATTATCCTGCGCTGAAAATATTTTCAGATTTGTGGTGAGGTAAATCCCGACGCCATCCGTGTATTGACTGAAACTGCGAGTCATTCGCATCCGTTGCGGTTCTACACAGGTCATGAGCAATGAAGTCCAGGGCAAAATCGGGTTCGGTCAAACAGTGGTTCGGTGCCTCGGCACTGGGTTTTGCGGCGCTGGCATTGCTGCCGATGAGTGTGGCGCTGGCCGTTGAAAGCAACAGCACTCAGCCACAGAAACAGTTCAGTTTTTCCCTGGCCGCCAAACCACTTCCGCAAGCGTTGAGTGACTTCAGTCGTGTGACAGGCCAGAGCGTGGTCTACACCGTCGAAGCGCCCTACGGTCTCAACGCGCCGGCGGTCGATGGCCAGATGAGTGCCGAACAGGCGCTGCAACGCCTGCTCGGCGGTTCCGGCCTGACCTTCCGCCGCACCGACAGCCATACCCTGACAATCGAACCCCAGCCCACCGACGGCGTACTGAACCTCGGTGCAACCACCATCACCTCGATGGAGAATCAGCCACTGAGTTACCAGCCACCGGAAACCAGTTCGGTGATGCGTTCCTCGGCCTCGCTCCAGGAAATTCCCCAGACCGTCAACGTGATCCCTGCGCAAGTCATTCGCGACCAGGCGCCGCGCAATCTCGATGACGCGCTGGCCAACGTCAGCGGCATCACCCAGGGCAACACGCTGGGCAGCACTCAGGACTCGGTGATGACCCGTGGCTTCGGTGACAACCGCAACGGCTCGATCATGCGCGACGGCATGCCGGTGGTGCAGGGCCGTGGCATGAACGCCACCGTGGATCGCGTCGAAGTGCTCAAGGGCCCGGCCTCGCTGCTGTACGGGATTCAGGATCCGGGCGGTGTGGTCAACATGGTCAGCAAGAAACCGGAGTTGACTCAGTACAACGCCGTTACCCTGCGCGGCTCGACCTACGGCGACGGCAAGAACGGCAGCGGTGGCTCGTTCGACAGCACCGGTGCGCTGGGCGATTCCGGCCTGGCCTATCGCATGGTGCTGGACCATGAGGACGAAGATTACTGGCGCAACTTCGGTACCCACCGTGAAAGCCTGATCGCCCCGTCGCTGGCCTGGTACGGCGAACGCACCAAACTGCTGTTCGCTTACGAGCATCGGGAATTCCTGACGCCGTTCGACCGTGGCACCCTGATCGACCCGCGCACCAACCATCCGCTGGACATTTCGCGCAACGAACGCCTGGACGAGAAATTCAACGACATGGAGGGGCGCTCGGACCTCTACCATTTCGAGGCCGACCACGAACTCAACGACGACTGGAAAGCCCATTTCGGCTACAGCTGGAACCGCGAAACCTACGACGCCAGTCAGGTCCGCGTCACCGCCATTGACACCAAAAAGGGCACCCTGACCCGCAGCATGGACGGCACTCAGGGTGCGATCAGCACCGACCGTTTCACCACTGCCAGCCTCGAAGGCAAGGTCAAGGTGCTGGGCATGCAGCATGACCTGGTGTTCGGCGTCGACGACGAGTACCGCAAGATCTACCGCGCCGACCTGATCCGGCAGAAAAGCCTGAGCACCTTCAGTTACGTCAATCCGGTCTACGGTCGTGAAGTGGCTGGCACCACTGTCAGCCCGGCGGACAGTGCGCAGACCGATCTGCTGCGCAGCGACTCGGTGTTCCTGCAGGACTCGATTCACCTCAATGATCAGTGGATTCTGGTGGCCGGCGGGCGCTTTCAGGAATACGACCAGTACGCCGGCAAAGGCGTGCCGTTCAAGGCCAACACCGACAGCAACGGGCAGAAGTGGGTGCCGCGCGCAGGTCTGGTGTATCGCTACACCGACGCGCTGTCGTTCTACGGCAGCTACACCGAATCATTCAAACCGAACTCGACCATCGCTCCCCTGAGCGGCAGCAGCACCGTGCTCGACGGCAGCATCGCGCCGGAAGAAGCCAAGTCCTGGGAACTGGGCGCACGCCTCGACATTCCGGGACGCATCACCGGCAACATCGCCCTGTTCGACATCAAGAAACGCAATGTGCTGGTGGCCAACGCCGAAGGCCCCACCACGATCTACAGCGCCGCCGGTGAAGTGCGTTCCCGTGGTCTGGAAGTGGATCTGACCGGCCAGCTCAGCGACCGCTGGAGCATGATCGGCAGCTATGCCTACACGGATGCCGAGGTCACCGAAGATCCGGACTACAAGGGCAACAAGCTGCAAAACGTGGCGAAGAATACCGGCTCGCTGTCGGCGGTCTACGACTTCGGCAGCGTGATCGGCGGCGACCAACTGCGGGTCGGCGCCGGTGCGCGGTATGTCGGTGAGCGCGCGGGCAACGCCGTGAATGATTTCGAGCTGCCGAGCTACACCGTGGCCGATGCGTTCGCCACCTACGACACCAAGGTTGAAGGGCAGAAGGTCAAGTTCCAGCTCAACGTGAAGAACCTGTTCGACCGCACTTACTACACCTCGGCGGCGAGCCGGTTCTTTGTGTCGATGGGCGATTCGCGGCAGATTTCGTTGTCGAGCACGCTGGAGTTCTGATCAGCGCAAAAACGCCTGGCGATATTCGCCGGGCGTTCCACCCAGCACCTGGCGAAAGCGGTTGGTGAAGTGGCTGGCACTGGCGAACCCGCATGCCAGGGCAATCTCCCCCAACGGCAACGCCGTCCCGCGCAACAGCTCCCGCGCCCGGCTCAAGCGCCGCGCCAGCACATACTGATGCGGCGGCAGGCCGAAGCTCACCCGGAACATCCGCGCAAAGTGATATTCCGACAGCGTACACAATCCCGCCAGTTGCCCGAGGCTGATCGGCTCGGCCAGCTGGTTGTCGATGTACTCCACCAGTTGCCGGCGCTGGTGCGGCGCCAGTCCCCCCTTGAGACGCAAGCCCTCACGCACGCCGACCTGGCTGAGCAAGGTATGGCTGATCAATTCGTGGGCCAGACTGCTGGTCAGCAGACGTTCGCCGGGCTCGTCCCAGTTGAGGGTGAGCAATTGGCGAAACCGTCGTGCCTGTTGCGGGTCTTCGAGAAAGGTCTTTTCGCGCAACTGCATTTCCCGGGGCTCCCGATCCAGCAGCGTGACGCAACCCAGGGCAAATTGTTCGGCGCTGAAATACAGGTGGGCCAGACGGATATCACCGTTGATCACCCAGCCTGATTCGTGGTCGGCCGGCAGGATGCACAACTTGTCCGGCCCACCTTTCTGCCCGGGTTGATCGCGACGGAATGTGCCGGTGCCGCCGGCGATGTAGCAGGAGAGGGTGTGATGACTCGGCGCTTCATATTCCTGGGCATCGTGGTGATTGGTCCACAAAGCGGCAGACAAGCCGTCGCCCAGCTCGGCGCTGTGCACAAGACGTGCGTTCGGCGAGCTGTTTAACGCTTGAAAGACTTGCAGGGTATCGATGGCGGCCATGGTCAGTCGGTTCTCTTCAACGCCTTGCATCCTACTCTCTGGATTTCGCGCTGCCAGCCTGCGCGCCGACAAAAGCGCAAGTTTATGCAAGCGCGAGTGGATGGCGTGGGCGGACACTGAAACCCAATCGAGGAGTGTCTGCCATGAACCTGTCGTTGTATTTGCTGACCGTACTGATCTGGGGCACCACCTGGATCGCCCTGAAATGGCAACTGGGCGTGGTGGCGATTCCGGTGTCGATCGTCTATCGCTTCGGCCTCGCCGCGCTGGTGTTGTTCGCGCTGTTGCTGCTCAGTCGCCGTCTGCAACCGATGAACCGGCGCGGGCATCTGATCTGTGTGGCGCAGGGTTTGTGCCTGTTCTGCGTCAACTTCATGTGTTTCCTGACCGCCAGCCAATGGATCCCCAGCGGCCTGGTGGCCGTGGTGTTTTCCACCGCGACCTTGTGGAACGCGCTGAATGCACGGGTGTTCTTCGGCCAGCGCATTGCGCGCAATGTGCTGATGGGCGGGGCGCTGGGCCTGCTCGGTCTGGGGTTGTTGTTCTGGCCGGAGCTGGCAGGTCACCACGCCAGTCCGCAAACCCTGCTCGGACTGGGTCTGGCGCTGTGCGGCACGCTGTGTTTTTCGGCCGGCAATATGTTGTCGAGCCTGCAACAGAGGGCCGGTCTCAAGCCGCTGACCACCAACGCCTGGGGCATGGCCTACGGTGCGGCGATGCTGTCGGTGTGGTGTCTGGTCAAAGGTATTCCGTTCGAAATGGAATGGACGTCGCGCTACATCGGCGCGCTGCTGTATCTGGTTATTCCAGGTTCAGTGATCGGTTTCACCGCTTACCTGACTTTGGTCGGGCGCATGGGGCCGGAGCGCGCGGCCTATTGCACGGTGCTGTTCCCGGTGGTGGCGCTGAACGTTTCGGCCTTTGCCGAGGGCTACCAATGGACGGCGCCGGCGCTGGCGGGGTTGGTGCTGGTGATGCTGGGCAATGTGTTGGTGTTCCGCAAACCCAGAGTCCCGGTATTGCCGGGTCACGGCAAGCTGGCCTGAGGGTTTTGCTGGCAAAAGGGGCAGACGTCCGGCGACGTCTGCCCCTTTTTAATCAGCCTTTCCAGACCTGCGGATTGACCAGATCCTGCGGCCGCTCGCCCAGCAGGGCGCTGCGCAGGTTGGCCAGTGCACGGTCGGCCATGGCTTCGCGGGTTTCATTTGTGGCCGAACCGATGTGCGGCAAGGTCACGGCGTTTTTCAGCTGGAACAGCGGCGATTCGCTCAGCGGCTCTTTTTCGTAGACGTCAAGGCCGGCGCCGCGAATGCGGTTGTTCTGCAGCGCTTCGATCAGGGCTGGTTCGTCGACCACCGGGCCGCGGGAGATGTTGACCAGAATCGCTTCCGGCTTCATCAGCGCCAGTTCGCGATGGCTGATCAGGTGACGGGTCTTGTCGCTGAGCGGCACCACCAGACAAACGAAATCGGCTTCGGCCAACAGCTGGTCAAGGCTGCGGAACTGCGCGCCGAGTTCCTGTTCCAGTTCGGTCTTGCGGCTGTTGCCGCTGTAGAGGATCGGCATGTTGAAACCGAAGCGCCCGCGACGGGCGACGGCGGCGCCGATGTTGCCCATGCCGACGATGCCCAGGGTCTTGCCGTGTACGTCGCAACCGAACAGCGATGCACCGACGCTGGCCTGCCATTGGCCGGCCTTGGTCCAGGCGTCCAGTTCGGCGACGCGGCGGGCACTGCTCATGATCAGGGCGAAGGCCAGGTCAGCGGTGCTTTCGGTGAGCACGTCCGGGGTGTTGGTGAGCATGATCCCGCGTTCGTTGAAGTAGGCCAGGTCGTAGTTGTCGTAGCCGACGGAGACGCTGGAGACCACTTCGAGTTTCGCGGCGTTTTCCAGTTGGGCCTTGCCGAGTTTGCGACCGACGCCGATCAGGCCGTGGGCGTGGGGCAGGGCTTCGTTGAACTGAGCGTTGATGTCGCCGTTTTTTGGATTCGGGACGATGACGTCGAAGTCCTGTTGCAGGCGTTCGATCATGGGCGGGGTGATGCGGCTGAAGGCCAGGACTGTTTTTTTCATTGGCATTGGGCTCGGGCTCGGCGGCTGACGTGATTGCCAAGCAAGCTAACATTTCTGTTTTGGGTTGTCTTGGCGGCCTCTGGGCCGACCAGACTTTTGGGGGGTTGGGTGTATATCCGTTGCTGCGGGTGTTGCCGCTGGCGGTTTCGCCCTTACGGCGAGTCACTTTTGCAGACGCCCAAAAGTAACCAAAACGCTGGGCCCCGGCGTTCGGCACCTCGCTGTGGCTCGGTGTTCCTTCGTTCCGGGATTGATCCGGGGGCATCGCCTACGGTTTGCTTCGCTGCACCTCCTCTCGATGTGTTTGGCTTCGCCAAACGGTCGCTTCGCTCCCACCCCCGGATCAATCCCTCCACTCAGCCTTCCGATGGGGCCGGTACGTCAAGAGCGGTACTCGAGCTAACGCTCATCGTTTTGAGTGGTGAGAAGCGAAGAGCGAAAAGCGAAGAGCGAAAAGCGAGTGCGGGCTGGCTTTGCTTTTGATTGTTCCCACGCTCTGCGTGGGAATGCAGCCCGGGACGCTCTGCGTCCCAATCGATCTGCCAGCGAATGCAGTCGGCGCTGGCAGGTCGGTTTTGTCGGAACGGCTTAGCTGGGTGTCGGGTAACGCTGTACTTCGACGTTATCCAGCACGCGGTTCACTGCCAGTTCGGCAAGCATGATGACTTGTTGTATGCCCAGAATCCGGTGCCGCTGTGGTGAGTCGACATAGGCTGCCACGTCACTGGCCATGACGCTGGCCGAGGCCAGGGATTCACAGGCGTGGGCCAGCAGGCTTTCGTCGTCCATGTCCGGTGAAATCTGGAACATTTCGCTCGGTTTGCGGCCGGGGCATTTTTTCGGGAGGGGGTTCAGGTAGTGATCGAGGGCGCGCTCGGCGGCGTCGTGAAGTTTCTTTGAATCGGCGGATTCGTAGGGCGAGGTGTCGTCGGTTTCTGGTGGATTCGGCGTTGGTTTCTTCATGGAAACATTACTCGATGGCTTGTTGAGTTGAAGCTGCCAGCTTTCGTTTTCCAGGCGAGAGGGTGGCAGCTGTGCACGGACTGGAAAAACCGGTCAAACCATCCAAACCCGGCAGGCCCAAGGGCCTCCCGCGCACAGCCGCCATGACATTGCGATCAAAAAGTGCCGCAGTATGCCATGAGCAGTGATGGTAGAAATCGGGTTTTCCAGACCCGGCCGCCGATGCGTCAGCGACCCCAAAAGCCTATCCACCTCGTTTCCGAGGGACAACCGACACGACTTGTCGGAAACATCCCCCCAAAATCAGCCCGTCTGTAGGACGGCCAAGTCAATTCGCCACTCGCACCCCGGCCAGACTCCCACTCATTTCATAAGCTGCCAGTTCCGCCTGATGCCCCGCCAGAATCTCCGGCAGCGATCCGCGCAAATACTCGACCCACGTCTTGATCTTCGCATCCAGATACTGCCGCGACGGGTAGATCGCATACAGGTTCAGTTCCTGCGAGCGGTAGTTCGGCATGACCCGTACCAGCGAGCCGTTGCGCAAGCCTTCGATGGCGGCATACACCGGCAGCACGCCGACGCCCATGCCGCTGGTGATCGCGGTTTTCATCGCGTCGGCGGAGTTGACCAGGAACGGCGAGCTGTTGATGGTGACCATTTCCTGGCCTTCGGGGCCGTCAAAGGCCCATTTTTCCAGGGGGATCACCGGGCTCACCAGGCGCAGGCAGGCGTGGTTCAGCAGGTCGCTGGGTTTTTGTGCGCAGCCGTTGGCTTTCACATAGGCCGGGGAGGCGCAGACGATGCTGTAGGTGATGCCCAGGCGTTGCGAGACGAAGCCCGAGTCCGGCAGTTCGCGGGCCAGGACGATGGACACGTCGTAGCCTTCGTCGAGCAGGTCCGGCACGCGGTTGGCCATGGTCAGGTCGAAGGTCACGTCCGGGTGGGTCTTGCGGTAGCGGGCGATGGCGTCGATCACGAAGTGCTGGCCGATGCCGGTCATGGTGTGCACTTTCAATTGTCCCGCCGGGCGCGCGTGGGCTTCGCTGGCTTCGGCTTCGGCCTCTTCGACGTAGGCGAGGATCTGCTCGCAGCGCAGCAGGTAGCGCTTGCCGGCCTCTGTGAGCGCGATGCGCCGGGTCGTGCGGTTCAGCAGGCGGGTTTGCAGATGGGCCTCAAGGTTGGAGACCGCGCGCGAGACGTTGGCCGTGGTGGTGTCGAGTTGCACGGCGGCGGCGGTGAAGCTGCCCGCTTCGGCCACGCAACTGAAGGCGCGCATGTTTTGCAATGTGTCCATGGGGTGCTCTCAAGGGAGATGGCAAATTGTGACACGAAGTTTCAGGGGCTGAGACCCCCGACCAAGGGATTATCTCGTTAACCGTAACAAAGATTCGCAGAAAACCCAGCTTATCGCCGTTCAGGGCGCCCCCTAGAATTGCGCCCACCTCGAAACATCCCCCACCTCAGGAATTCGCAGCAGTGCCGCGTCGCATCAACAGAGCGCTTTTGCCGCTCAGTGTTCTGGCTATTTCGTTAGGTCTTGGCGGCTGCATCGGAACCGGAGGGATTGCCCCGCAGGGCAAGGCTCTGGAGGCCAATGAACTGGCCACCGACGAGGCCATCGCCCACGCCGCCCGTGACGCAAACTGGCCCACCGCCCAATGGTGGCAAGCCTATGGCGACCCGCAACTCAATCGCTGGGTCGACCTGGCCGTGCAAGGCAGCCCGACCCTGGCCATGGCGGCTGCGCGAGTGCGTCAGGCCAAATCCATGGCCGGTGTCGCCGAAGCCGCCGAGTCGTTGCAGATCAATGGCGAGTCGACTCTCAAGCGCCACAACTGGCCGACCGACCAGTTCTACGGCCCCGGTGAGCTGGCCAATACCACCACCTGGGACAACAACGCCGCGCTGGGTTTCAGTTACGCCCTCGACCTCTGGGGCCGTGAAAGCAACAGCACCGAACGTGCGGTGGATCTCGCGCACATGAGCGCTGCCGAGGCGCGGCAGGCGCAACTCGAATTGCAGAACAACATCGTGCGCGCCTACATCGAGCTGTCGCTGCATTACGCCCAGCGCGACATCGTCGCGGCAACGCTCAAGCAGCAACAGCAGATTCTCGAACTGGCGCAGAAACGCCTTAACGGTGGAATCGGTACGCACTTCGAAGTCAGTCAGGCTGAAACCCCGCTGCCGGAAACCCATCGGCAACTGGACGCACTGGACGAAGAGATCGCCCTGAGCCGCAACCAGATCGCCGCACTGGCCGGCAAAGGGCCGGGCGCCGGTGCGCAGTTGCAGCGTCCGACCCTGTCCCTCGGTGCGGCGCTGAAACTGCCGTCGGCATTGCCCGCCGACCTGCTCGGCCAGCGTCCGGACGTGGTCGCCAGTCGCTGGCAAGTGGCGGCGCAGGCGCGCGGGATCGATGTCGCGCATGCCGGGTTCTACCCCAACGTCGATCTGGTCGGCAGCCTCGGCTACATGGCCACCGGCGGCGGGGCGCTGGAGTTTTTGACCGGCAAAAAGCTCAACTACAACGTCGGGCCCGCAATCTCGCTGCCGATCTTCGACGGCGGGCGCCTGCGGGCCGAGCTCGGTGAAGCGTCGGCGGGTTATGACATCGCCGTCGCGCATTACAACCAGACCCTGGTCAATGCACTGAAGAACATCTCTGACCAGTTGATTCGCCGCGAGTCGATGGACAAGCAGCAGACGTTCGCCACCGAGTCCGTGGCCACGGCGCAGAAGACTTACGACATCGCGATGATCGCCTACCAGCGCGGCCTGACCGATTACCTCAATGTGCTCAACGCCCAGACCCTGCTGTTCAAACAGCAGCAGGTTCAGCAGCAGGTGCAGGCGGCGCGTTTGAGTGCCCATGCCGAACTGGTGACGGCATTGGGCGGTGGTCTTGGCGCGGGTAAGGACGTGCCGACCGCCGAACAGACCGCCGCACCGAAAACCCCGGCTCTCCTGCGTTGAACACACAACCCGATGTGGGAGCGAGCCTGCTCGCGAAAGCGGTGTTCCAGTCGCCATCCATGTCGAATGTAACGCCGTCTTCGCGAGCAGGCTCGCTCCCACAGGTTTCGAGTCCAGACTGAATTTTTGAGCACAATTGAATGACTCCCTTGCCCGCACCCTTGCGCTGGCTCTACTCCCTGGAATGGCGCCGGGGCTTTTTCGAATGGGCACGCAGTGATGGCGTGACCTGGGTCTACATCTTCAAGGTGTTGATCGCCGCATTCCTGACCCTGTGGCTGGCGATGCGCCTGGAACTGCCGCAGCCGCGCACGGCGATGATCACCGTGTTCATCGTCATGCAGCCGCAGAGCGGCCAGGTGTTCGCCAAGAGCTTCTATCGCTTCCTCGGCACTCTGGCCGGCTCGGCGATGATGGTCACGCTGATTTCGCTGTTTGCCCAGAACACCGAACTGTTCCTCGGTTCGCTGGCGATCTGGGTCGGCATCTGCTCGGCCGGCGCCGCCCGTTGCCGCAACTTCCGCGCCTACGGTTTTGTGCTGGCGGGCTACACCGCTGCAATGGTCGGGCTGCCGGCACTGGCGCATCCCGACGGAGCGTTCATGGCGGCGGTGTGGCGGGTGCTGGAGATCTCGCTGGGGATTCTCTGCTCGACCCTGGTCAGCGCCGCGATCCTGCCGCAGACCGCCAGCGCGGCGATGCGCAACGCCTTGTATCAGCGCTTTGGTGTGTTCGCCCTGTTCGTCACCGATGGCTTGCGCGGACGCAGCAAACCGGAATCGTTCGAGGCCAGCAACGTGCGTTTCATCGCCGAAGCGGTGGGGCTGGAAGGACTGCGCAGCGTGACCGTGTTCGAAGACCCGCACATGCGCCGGCGCAACGGTCGTCTCAGTCGCCTGAACAGCGAGTTCATGGGCATCACCACCCGCTTCAACGCCTTGCATCAGTTGCTCGAGCGTCTGCGTGTCAATGACGAAGCGCATGTCGTGGCGGCGATCAAACCGGGCCTGCAGGATCTGGCCGAAGTGCTCGACGGGTTCAGCGGCCGTGCCCTGACCAGCCCGGATGCGGCGCGTCTGGTGCTGGCGCTCGCCACGTACAAGGAAGGGTTGCCGGCGCGGGTGCGCAGTCTGCGGGCGGCATTCCAGGAGAGCGGGCCGGGCGAGGCCGGGTTGCTGGATTTTCATACGGCCTATGAACTGCTCTATCGCTTCGTCGACGACCTGCACAGTTATGCACAGACCCACGCCTCGCTGGCCGATCACAGCCACGAACGAGAGCGCTGGGACGAGCCGTTCACCCCGCAGACCAGTTGGTGGGCGGCAGCGGCTTCGGGGATTCGTGCCGCGTTCATTCTCGTCGTACTCGGCAGTTACTGGGTCGCCACCGCGTGGCCGAGCGGCGCGACCATGACCCTGATCGCAGCCGCTACCGTGGGCCTTTCCGCCGCCACGCCGAACCCGAAGCGCATGGCATTCCAGATGGCGTGCGGCACGTTCCTCGGGGCGCTGATCGGCTTCGTCGAGATGTTTTTCATCTTCCCGTGGATCGACGGTTTCCCGCTGCTGTGCGTGATGCTCGCGCCGGTGATCGTGCTCGGTTCGTTCCTCGCCTCACGACCGCAATACGCGGGTGTCGGCCTGGGGCTGCTGATCTTCTTCAGTACCGGCTCGGTGCCGGACAACCTGACGATCTACAACCCCTACACCTTCATCAACGACTACATCGCCATGGTCATGGGCATGTTGGTGTGTGCGGCGGCGGGGGCGATCATTCTGCCGCCGAACAGCCGCTGGCTGTGGCAGCGCCTGGAGCAGGATTTGCGCGGGCAAGTGGTGTACGCGATCAGCGGCAAGCTCAAGGGCCTGGCGTCGAGCTTCGAAAGCCGTACCCGCGATCTGATGCATCAGGCCTACGGTCTGGCAGCCGGTCAGCCGCTGGTGCAGAAAAACCTGCTGCGCTGGATGTTCGTGGTGCTGGAAATCGGCCACGCGATCATCGAGTTGCGCAAGGAACAGGCGATCCTGCCGGTGCATCCGGCCTATGCCGAATCGCAGCCATGGCGCCAGGCAATCCGGGTCATGGGGCGCTCGCTGGTGCGCCTGTTCCTGCAACCGAATGCGAGCAATCTGGAACGTGCGCTGGTGGCGGTGGATCACGCCATCAGCCGTGTCGCCGCCACCGACGAGCCGTTCGCACCGCACTTCGACACCTCGGCACTGCGGCGGGTGAAAAGTTACCTGCACTTCATCCGCACCTCGTTGCTCGATCCGCAGTCGCCCCTTGCTGCCTATGCCATCGCCAAGCCCGAAGGACTTGCCCATGCCTCGTGAAATCGCCTTCCACGGCGTGTACATGCCGACCATGACCCTGATGTTTTTCGTCGCCGCGGCGCTGGCCTGGGCGCTGGACCGATTCCTGTCCGGATTCGATCTGTACCGCTTTTTCTGGCACCCGGCGCTGCTGCGTCTGAGCCTGTTTACCTGTCTGTTCGGCGCGATGGCGCTGACTGTCTACCGTTGAGAATGTCCCGATGAAAAAGTTTTTCAGCCTGCTCGCGACCCTGCTGGTGCTGGCCCTGGCGCTGTGGATCGGCCGCACGCTGTGGGAGCACTACATGAACACGCCGTGGACCCGCGACGGTCGGGTCCGCGCCGACATCATCAACGTTGCGGCCGACGTGACCGGTGAAGTGGTGGACGTGCCGGTGCGCGACAACCAGTTGGTGAAGAAAGGTGATCTGCTGATGCAGATCGACCCCGAGCACTACCGCCTCGCGGTGAAACAGGCGCAATCGCTGGTGGCCTCGCGCAAGGCCACGTGGGAGATGCGCAAGGTCAACGCCCATCGCCGCGCTGACCTGGACAACCTGGTGATCTCCAAGGAAAACCGCGACGACGCCAGCAACATCGCCGACGCGGCACTGGCCGATTACCAACAGGCCCAGGCGCAACTGGAAGCCGCCGAACTCAACCTCAAGCGCACCGAAGTGCGGGCGGCGGTGGACGGTTACGTGACCAACCTCAACGTCCATCGCGGCGACTACGCGCGCATCGGCGAGGCGAAAATGGCCGTGGTCGACATGAACTCGTTCTGGGTCTACGGCTTCTTCGAAGAAACCAAGCTGCCTCATGTGCGCGTCGGCGACAAAGCCGACATGCAACTGATGAGCGGCGAAGTCCTGAAGGGCCACGTGGAGAGCATTTCCCGCGGCATCTACGACCGCGACAACCCGGAAAGCCGTGAGCTGATCGCCGATGTGAACCCGACCTTCAACTGGGTGCGTCTGGCGCAACGGGTGCCGGTGCGGATTCACATCGATGAAGTGCCGGAGGGTGTGCTGCTGGCGGCGGGGATTACCTGCACGGTAGTGGTGAAACAGGGCGCTGTGGATAACTGACAGGCCGAGCCCCCATCGCGAGCTCGCGATGGGGGAACTCTCTCAGAGTTTCCCGCGCAACCCGAAACGCTTCATCAGCGTCGACTCCAGCAACCCTTTCGGCAGCAGGGTCGCCAGCAACGGCAAAGCCCGGCTGCCGTTGCCGATGCGGATCAGCCGTGGCGGCTTGCTCTGTTGCACAGCCTTGAGCAGTTCGGCGGCGAACTCGCTGGCCGGTGTCGGTTTGTCTTGAGAAGCCTTGGCTCGCGCCCGGATGCCTTCGCGCAGGGGAAACCATGGCGATTGTTCGTTGATCAGTTGCTCGGCCTCGTGCCCGGCATTTTTGGCGAAGCTGGATTGAATCGCCCCCGGCTGCACCTCCATCACTCGAATCCCGAACGGCGCCAGTTCCATGCGCAAGGCATCGCTCAACGCATGCACCGCTGCTTTCGACGCACAGTAGGCGCCGGCGAATGGTGTGACGAGCACCCCGGAAACACTGCCGATATTCACCACCAGGCCTTTGGCCCGGCGCAGCACCGGGAACAGCGCACGGGTCACGCCGACAATCGAAAACACATTGGTTTCGAACTGGCGCTGCATGGCCGTCACACCGCCGTCGAGCAACGGGCCCATGGCGCCGTAGCCGGCGTTGTTGATCAGCAGATCAAGGCCGCCGTGTTGCTGGTTGATTCGCTCGGCGAGTTGCTCCAGCGCTGCGTTGTCGTTGACATCGAGTTGCACTGCGGTGAACCCGGCTACGCCGAGTGCGGCGACATCTTCAGCCTTGCGCGCACTGGCCCAGACCTCGTAGCCGGCGCTTTTGAAAGCATCGGCGAGGGCGCGGCCGATGCCGCTGGAACAACCGGTAATCAACGCAACGGGCATGGCGCATTCCTTGTGCAAAAGAGTGGGGAAGAGGATCAGTCGGAGAAACTACCCTGCAATCGCTCGGCGCGGAACTCCAGGGTTTGCGGGCGATAGCCGGGACGCAGCGGGGGCAGCGGCAAGCAGTCTTCCCAGTTGCCACCGGCCTGCAGTTCGCCGGGGCCGCGATAGCGCGGGGCGGCGTATTGGTTGTCGGCCAGGTTCACCGTGTCGCCCGGCGCGTACGCTGCAATGCGCCAGCGCAGCTCGGTCAGCGGTACATCGTTGCCGTTGTTCATCTTCAGTTGCAGCGGGCGATCTGCCGGGCACTGTTCAGGTGCATAGGTGATACGTAATTCCAGTCGCGCCAATTGCTTGATCTCACGGTTGTCCAGCCACACCACCCACATCGCCACCAGCCCGAGGCCGACAGCGGCGGCCATGGACACCGGCAAGGCCTTGGCCGGGTAGCGCAACAGCAGGACCAGCCAGGTGATGACCAGCAAGACGCCGATGAACATGTTCGAACACTCCTTGAACTCGTGATGACCATCCTACCGAAGGGGCGCGGGAATGGACATTCGCGGATTGATCGATGGCACCGTTGGTCGGGACTGTAATGTCTGACAGTAGCCGAACCAGCGCTGTGCTTGCTCAGATCTCCGAGGCAGAAAGAAATGCCGGTTGCGCGGGGAGCGCGCTCCATGACTTTGCACACCAATACGCCGAGGATATCTGTGTTCGACCCGCGCGGCTTGTCGGTCCGCACGGTCGACTATTGTCGAACCGTCGAGGACACCCCCGTCGAGCCCCGGATCAACCGCACGCTTCACGATCCGGCAGGGAATGCGGTGAAACACTGGGACCCACGGCTTTGGCTGCTGCAAGCCGACGACCCGCTGACGCCGGCCAATCTGACGCAGGTGTTTGCTCTGGACGCCTCGCTGATTCGTTCGGACAGTGTCGATGCCGGTACGCAAACCACAATGATGGGGCTTGCCAGGCAAATGGTGTTCAGTCGGGACAGTCGTCAGACGCAGCGCGAGATCAAGCACGACAATTTGTTGCGCCCCGTTGCGATATTCGAAGACGGAACAGGCGAACCTCGACGTTGTGTCGAGCGCCTGACCTATGGTCATCCCGGCAGCGGGGATCAGTCGCTTAACCAGTACGGTCAGCTGATTCGTCATGATCACCCGGCGGGCAGCGTGCTGTTCAACGCGTTTGCAATCAGCGGCCCCTGTATCGAGGACACCCGCCACTTCACGCTGGAACCGCTGACACCCCACTGGCCGGAGCAGGAGGCGGATCTCGCACGGCTGTTGGAACCCGGCGCCGGTGCGACATCGCAGTGGCGCTATGGTGCGCTGGGTGATGTCCTGGAGCAGACGGACGCCCGAGAAAACCGGCATACATTTGCGCTGACCGTCGATGGCCGCTTGCACGAGCGCCGATTGCAGTTGCGGGGTGAGCCTGAACAGATCCTGATCAGCGATATTCACTACAACGCTTACGGCAGTATTGAACAGGAAACCGCCGGCAACGGTGTGCAAACTACCCGCGCATACCGGCCCGAAGACGGTCGCCTGATGGTCCGTCGGGACGAAGACTCTCACGGTAGAGCGCTGCAACACCTAGGTTATGGATACGACAGGATGGGTAATGTCCTGAGCATCGAAGACAAAGCATTGCCGATTCGTTACTTCGCCAACCAGCGAATCGATCCGGTCAGCCGCTTTGTCTACGACAGTCTTTATCAGTTGATCATGGCATTCGGCTGGGAAGCTGGCTCTGTCAGTCAGGGCCCACAATCGATCGGGCGCATCGACCCTGCGGCGGTCAGCAATTATCAGCAGACATACGAATATGATCCCGGCGGCAACCTGCGCAGACTGACTCATGTCGGCGCACAAAGTCATGGGCGCAAACTGCAACCGGCGAGTTACAGCAATCGCGCTTTGCCTTATGACGACACACCTCCCGACGACGCTCAAATCGAAGCCGCATACGACCGCAGAGGCAACCTGTTGCAGCTGGAACCGGGGCGGCTGCTGAGCTGGAACCTGCGCAATCAACTGCAATCGGTCAGCCCGGTGGAGCGTGCCTCCGGGCTCAGTGATCAAGAGGTCTATCTCTACGATGGCAGCAGTCAGCGAGTGCGCAAGATCCATTCTTCTTTAACCAACGTCCGCACCCTGATTGCCGATGTGCGCTATTTGCCTGGACTGCAATTGCGCACCGACAACGGTAGCGGCGAACGGTTGCAGGTCATCATTGCCGACAACGTTCAAGTACAGCATTGGGAGAGTCCGCCGCCTTCGGGAATTAACAATCGGTATCGATACCAACATGTTGATCACCTGGGTTCGGTCAGCCTGGAAACCACCAGTGACGGTGCGATGATCAGCCGGGAAACGTTTCACCCTTTCGGCACCAGCGCCTGGCAGGACGGCGAACTCAGCTGCAAATTCGTCCGTTATTCGGGTAAGGAGCGCGATGCGACCGGACTTTACTATTACGGCTTCCGTTACTACATCCCATGGTTGCAACGCTGGGCCAGTACCGATCCTGCCGGTTATTCGGATGGGCTGAATATTTACCGTATGGTTCGCAACAATCCGCTCACGATGAGAGACGCTCTGGGGCTGCAAGCCGAAACCGGAACCTACGAAGCGCAGGTGGGCATTCGAGTGAGACTGGCCCTCAAGCTGCTTTCCTCCCAAACACAGGTGGCCAGGCTCGACCCGGGAGGGCAGGGATACAGCAAGTCTGCTGATTTCAAACTGGTTGAAGTCGGAGAGAGTCCCGAGTTTTCAGTGAGCAAGCGCGAATTGATGAGTCATCTGAGGATGTACCGTCGCCAGTACCGTGAGATGTACCACGACTCTATGCGGGGAGACGCGCAGAACAAAAATATCAACGCGGAACAAAATTTTGAATTGGGAAAAGAGATCGCCGAGATCACATCCTCGTCCCTCAAGTATTCAAGCGAACCACGTGTATCGGAGGAAAAAACGGTCACCAAGCACTTCTTCGCATTGATCAATCGCGACGATGTCGAAAAGAAGGGTCAGGACAAAGTGATTTATGGCATTGCTGAGTTGAGTATTTCGTCAACAAAGGGCGGAGAAAGCACGGTTCATGTGAGCAACGTACTTGCTCACCCGTTATCGCAGCCTGGCGTGGAAAACTTCCTGGGTGAATCGGTCGAGGCCACCGAGGCCATCCGGCCTTTCAAATTGCGTGGTATTGGCACTTACCTGACCGTCAAGTCGTTAGCCAGGATCGTGAGCACGCACAAGGTTCAGAAAGTCAGGACAGCTGCCGTCAATCCGCGATCAGCGGCTATCGCCAAAAGACTTGGAGCCAGAAAAGTGGCGTAAAAAAGCCCCCGCCCGATCCTCTGCGGATAGGGGACGCAGCGGGCCGGGCGGGAGCTTCTTATTGCAGGGTGATCACTGCGCGATGGTTTTCACCGACACGCCGCGTTCGATCGGGGTGGAGCGGCCGTAGATGTCCTCGAAGCGCTCGATATCGTCTTCACCGAGGTACGAACCCGACTGCACTTCGATGATTTCCAGCGGGATCTTGCCCGGGTTGCGCAGGCGATGCACCGAGGCGATCGGGATGTAGGTCGACTGGTTTTCGGTCAGCAGGAACACGTTTTCGTCGCAGGTCACCTCGGCGGTGCCGCTCACCACGATCCAGTGTTCGGCGCGGTGGTGGTGCATCTGCAGCGACAGGCACGCGCCCGGTTTGACCGAGATGTGCTTGACCTGGAAACGTCCGCCCATGTCCACCGAGTCGTAGGAACCCCACGGACGGTAGACCTCGCAGTGGTTCTGGGTTTCGCTGCGGCCCTGCTCGTTGAGGGTGTTGACCATCTGCTTGACGCCCTGGACCTTGTCCTTGTGGGCGATCATCATGGCGTCCTTGGTTTCCACCACCACGATGTTCTCCAGACCGATCACCGACACCAGTTTGCCGTTGCCGTGGATCATGCAGTTCTTGCTGTCCTGGATCACCACGTCGCCCTTGCTGACGTTGCCGTTGGCGTCCTTCTCGTTGACTTCCCACAGCGACGACCAGCAGCCGACATCACTCCAGCCCGCAGTCAGCGGCACCACGCAGGCGCGCTGGGTCTTTTCCATCACGGAATAGTCGATGGAGTTGTCCGGGCAGCAGGCGAAGGTGGCTTCATCGAAAGTGATGGTGTCCGGGTCCTGAGTGCTGCGTTCCAGCGTCAGCAGGCAGGTGTCATAGATGTCCGGATCGTGCTTTTTCAGCTCTTCGAGGAAGCGGCTGGCGCGGAACAGGAACATGCCGCTGTTCCAGTAGTAACCGCCGGACTCGACGTACTCGGTGGCACGTTTGACGTCGGGTTTTTCCACGAAGTGCGAGACCCGGCTGACGCCTTCCGGCAGCAGCGAATCGCCGGTGGACTTGATGTAGCCGTAGCCGGTTTCCGGTTTGGTCGCCGGCACACCGAACAGCACCATCTCGCCGTTTTCTGCCGCCACGGTGGCCAGGGCCAGCGCACGTTGCAGGGCTTTCTGGTCTTCGAGCACGTGATCGGCCGGCAGCACCAGCATCAGTTCGTCACGACCTTCGTTGACCAGCATCATCGCCGTCAGCGCCACTGCCGGCGCGGTGTTGCGGCCGAACGGTTCCATCAGGATGCGCTGGCATTCCAGATTGCGGTTGGCCAACTGCTCGTTGACGATGAAGCGGTGATCCTTGTTGCAGACCACGATCGGGGTGTCCATGCCTTCGAACACCAGGCGTTCCAGGGTTTGCTGGAACAGCGTGTGTTCGCCGGTCAGGGCGAGGAACTGCTTGGGAAACTGCTTGCGCGAAAGCGGCCAGAGACGTGAACCGCTACCACCTGACAAGATCACCGGAATCATAATGTTTACTCCATAAAATCGATTGGGTTAGAGGCCCTGTGGCAGCGAGCCTGCTCGCGAAAGCGGTGTATCGGTCGACATGGGTGTTGAATGTCGGACCGTATTCGCGAGCAGGCTCGCTCCCACATGGGGGACTGCGTCAGTTCATGAATGGATCAGCGGGTCGATACTGGGCGCTTCACCCAGACCGGCGACAGGTTGCTGCCGTTGCCGGTGACGTACAGCACCGCGGCTTCACCGCGCTCCAGGGCGACCGGTTTCACGTCGCCGACTTTCTTGTCGCCTTCATACAGCGCCAGGCTGACTTTCACCGGGTTGATTTCACGCTCGCCACGGCCCTTGGCGGCCACGTTCGGCACCACGTCTGTCTTGCCGTCGGCGGTCTTCAGGGTCAGCGGTTTGTCGCTGAGGTTCTGCACGCGCACCAGGGATTTCTGCTTGTTCTTGAACGGCGGTTCTTCGATCAATTGCGGCGCGCCGGACGCGTTGTTGACCAGGGTGTAGTAGTGGTCACCGGCGAGTTTTACCGGCAGGGTCTGGCTGCCGACCTTGGCGCTGTAGTCGCCGCCCGGCATGAAGCTGAAGTCGCTGCTGGCCAGCGGTGCCACGTCGCTCAGATTGGTGCTGCCGACGGTGGCGCTGACTTCAGCGTTGCTGGCGTTGTAGACCCGTACGAAGGTCGAGCCTTTCGGTGCGGTCGGGCCGTACAGCGCAGCGTCGCCACCGGCAAATGCCTGGACCGACAGCACGCTCATACCCGCAACCAGAGCAATGCGTTTAGCGAGACGACGAGGAGTTGTAGTGAAAGTCATGGTGTACCTCTCTTTCAGTTTTGCGCCCGATCGGGCGTCTCGGATTTAGTGTTTACAGCTACGTTTTGTTGGCGCGCGCCGGCTTGTTTAAGCTCTGCGACCCACTGCGGGTCGGCGTCGCCGATTTCGTTGTTCACAGGCAGATATCGTTCAGGAAACTCCCAGATCAGCACCTGCGGCGGGCTGTTCTTGAAGTCATCGCTTTTCAGGTAGCTGAGCATCGGCAGGATCGGACCGTGGCCGTCCTCGGCGTAATTGACGACGTCGCTGTGCAGCGCTTGCTTGAGCGCACCGACGAAATTCCAGTTGGGGTTGGCGCTGTAGCTGGTACCGATCAGGGCCACCGGCACTTCGCTGTTGGCGAACAAGGCGTCGTCACCGACAGGTTGTTCGACGGCCACAGTGTTGCGCTTTTGCAGCGGTTCTTTGGCCGGCATCATGTTTTCGAACAGTGGATCCAGCGGCAGGAACAGACGCAGATCGCCCTTGTGCGTGACCTTTTCCGCCGGGGTGGTGACGAAGCGCTGCGGCTCGCCGCTGAGCGGGAACTTGTCGGCGATGGTCTTGGCCAGGGTGTTGGCGGCGATTTCCGCGCCTTCCGGGGTCCAGTGGGTGTCGGTGCGCAGGAACACTTGCTGGCCGTTCTGCTTGGCCTTTTGCAGCGGGCCGAGCAGGTCGGGGGCGAGGATCTTGTCTGCCGCGACACGGGCGTGGAAGTCCTGATAGAGGTTGGCGTGGATGCTCGCCGGTTTCACTTCACCCAGGTGTTCCGGGTACAGGCGAACCTTGGCCGGCACGATCGCCATGACCAGTTTCACGCCTTTCTCTTTCAGGGTCTGGCGCACGCCTTCGACCAGCGCGTAGTTGCCTTGCAGGTTCAGCTCTTCGTTGACGATCGGGTTGAATTCCTCATCGCTGTACAGCCACTGATCGCGACCGAGTACCACGCCCGGACGACCTTCGTTGAACAGCTTGAAATCCAGCGCGGCCCAGAGGTTGGTGCCCAGGCGCTTGATCGGGAATTCATCGTCGTAGTGGGTTTCCACGGCCTTGGTCCAGCGACCGTTGAGTACCGTCGCGTCGGCATTGGTGCTGAAACCGAAGAAGCTGCGCACCGACCACAGACCGAGCACCAGCAGGGTCAGCAGAAACAGCGCGATGTAGAAGATGCGTAATGAGCGGGTCATGGCAGATCCCTCAGAACTGGAAGTAAAGGAACGGCGAGAAGCTTTGCGCCGAGAGTTTGAGAATCGAGGCGATGAACAGCAGCAGTACCAGCCCGCGCATCACGTAGCGCGACCAGTCCGCCGTCCAGTACGCCGGTTGCACCTGGGCGTCGACGCCGGCGGTGTAGCCCGGTTCGTGGATGCTCGCCGGGTTCTCCCCCGGCGCCGCCTTGATCAGGCCCGGTTGAGCACCGGCAGGGCCGTCGCTTTCGACGTTGACCGCAGGTCTGGTCTTGACCGGCGGCTTGCTGGTGTACAAGTCACGCAGGCCAAAGAACGCCAGGGTCACGTAAGCCACCACCAGGGTCGCCACTTGCAGGCCGGTGAGGCTGGCGCGGTTGAGCTCCGACAGCGACCAGTCGCCGAAGCTGAACATCGCGCCGTACATGCGCCCGGCAACGTGCAGATTCTCGGCGCGGAAGATGACCCAGCCCATGACCACCAACAGGAACGTCAGCGCCCAGCGGATCGGGTTGAGGCTGCGCGGCGAGGTGTTGATGCCGAGCATTTTCTCGATCGCCAGCCACATGCCATGCCACGCCCCCCAGACGATGTAGGTGATGTTCGCGCCGTGCCACAGACCACCGAGCAGCATGGTCAGGAACAGGTTGCGATAGGTCATCAGCGTGCCTTTCCGGTTGCCGCCGAGGGTGATGTAGAGGTAGTCGCGCAGCCAGGTCGACAGGCTGATGTGCCAGCGACGCCAGAACTCGGTGATCGACTGGCTGATATAGGGCTGCTTGAAGTTTTCCATGAAACGGAAACCCATCATCAGGCCCAGACCAATCGCCATGTCGCTGTAGCCGGAGAAGTCGAAATACAGCTGCGCGGTGTAAGCCAGCGCGCCGAGCCAGGCGTCGCCCGTGGTCGGGTTTTGCAGGGCGAAGCAGTGGTCGGCGACGACGGCGAGGGTGTCGGCGATGAACACCTTTTTGATGAAACCCTGCATGAACCGCGTGCAGCCCTCGGAGAACTTGTCGAGGGTGTGGGTGCGGTTGTTGAACTGGTCGGCCAGGTCACGGAAACGCAATACGGGACCGGCGATCAGGTGCGGGAAGATCGCCACGAACGCCGCGAAGTCGATCAGGTTGCGGGTGGCCGGGGTGTCGCCACGATAGACGTCGATGATGTAGCTGATGGACTCGAAGATGTAAAACGAGATGCCGATCGGCAACAGCACGTGGGTCAGGATGAACGGTTCGAGACCGAACGAAGTCATGATCGCGTTGAGGCTGTCGACGCCGAAGTTGGCGTACTTGAAGTAGCCGAGGATGCACAGATCCACCGCCACGCCGAGCAGCAGCCAGCGCTGGGCCGGTTTGCTGCGCACGCCGGCGGCGCCGACTTTCAGGCCGATCCAGTAGTTCCACAGGGTGACGCCGGCGAACAGCGCCAGGAAGTCCACCCGCCACCAGGCATAGAACACGTAGCTGGCGATCAGCAGCAGCAGGTTGCGATAGCGTTGCCCGCTCAGGTAGTACAAGCCGAGAAAGATCGGCAAGAACAGAAACAGGAACACGTTGGATGAAAATACCATCCCGATCTCTCCATGTTTGAACCAACAGTCAAGGGCCAAAGCCCCCCCAAACCCCCCACTGAAAACGGGATGGTTGTATTGCATGCTGCGCATTTACCTGTGGCGAGGGAGCTTGCTCCCGCAGGGGCGCGAAGCGCTCCTTGAAACCTGATCACGCGGTGCGTCAGTCAATGCGCGTTCACTGGGTTACGACTGCTTCGCAGCCGGGCGGGAGCAAGCTCCCTCGCCACAGGGCAATACCGTCAGCCTCAAGAACCCTTGTTGCCTTTCTCGTGGGACGGGTCGTAGACCTTGGTCAAATCCCCGCCGAGGCGAAACGTCTTGAACGGCTGCATGCCGTGCTTCTTCTCCAGCACCTCCGGCGAGCAGGTGTAGAGGCTGCAAAACGGCTCAAGCCAGGCGAATTTCATGTCCTCCTTCAGGTCGGTCATGTCCTGCTCCTTGCCGTTTTTCCTTTCGAACTGATCCGGGTCTTTCACCCCGGCCAGCACGCGGTCGCCCAGACGTTTGAGCGCGCTGTTGTTTTCCTGACGCAGATCCACACCGTTGACCTGGGCGAAACTGGCGATCATCGCCAGTGGCGGCAGGGCATAGTTGTGATAGGCGAGGGCGCGTTGCTGGCGCTTGAGTTCGTTGGGCAGGTAACCGTCGGCATCGATCTGATTGACGCCGACCTTGTATTCCTTGACCGCCCAATCGAACAGGTCGCGGCGGTTGGTGGCGATGGACGTCGCCATCACTGACCAGGCGGCCCAGTACGAGTGGTTGTTGGTTTTTTCCAGCGGCAGGTTGTCCCAGTCGCTGACCACCTGATCGGCCATTTTGCTGAACCAGGCCTCGATCACCTGAGCTTCCTGCTGATGCTGGGCCAGGGGATGGGAGTCCGAGAATTTCAGGCGAATGTACGAAGAGGCCATGCTGCCCAACGCCCATTTGCGCATCGACTTGCCGGTGTGGTTGAAGTCCTTGGACATCAATGCATCCGCCCGGGCCCAGGTAACCAGCCAGTTCAGCGTGCAGTCGAGCTGCTCCGGGCGACCGTCGCGCATGAACTGCATCACCCGTTTGGCGGTACCGCGCTCCAGCGTGGTGATGTCTTTGGTGGTGTCGCGAAAGGCTTTTTCCGACTGCACGTTCAGCGTGGCGCGGGCCTTGTCCGAGCCTTCGTATTTGCTGCGAAACTGCAGCGGACCGGTGTACGGCGCCGGTGTCGCATCGCAGCCTTCGCTCTTGTCGGTGGTCTTGAATTTATCCACGGCTGCGAAGTAGCCCTGAGGCGGACGCAGTGGTGCGGCGGCCTGAGCGGCCCCGGCGAACATCGCCAGACTCAGCAGGGCCGGTGCCCATAAAGATTTCAATGTCGGATTTCGCATGGCAGACCTCATTGCCCGATCTGGGCGGTTTGTTGCCCGGCGCCGGGGAATACGTTGCGTTTGCAGATTTTCGCTTCGACCTTCTGTGGCGCGGTGCCCGCATCCGGGCCCTGGACTTCGACCGCCAGCAGATTCTGCGAGGCCCAGTCTTCGTCGGTGCGCAACTCAAAGGCGAAACGACCGTCGGTGTCGGAGGTTTCCGGTTTCTCGATCTTGATGTCCTCGTGGCGACCGTTCATGTACCAGAGGGTGGCTTGCAGCTTTTTCACCGAGGTGTCGGCGAAGCGGATGTCGACCTGATGGCCGCTGTTCTGCAGGTTCAGGTTCTTGCTGTTGACCAGCAGTTCCTGTTTGCCGCCGGGTTTGAGCGTGGTGCTGGCGGACATTTGGGTTTCCTTGCCTTCGCAACCGTTGTCCAGCAGCGCCATCATCTGGCGATAGATGGTTTCCTGGTCGAGGCGGTACAGCGGCGAGAATTCCCAGATGAGAATTTTCGGTGGGGTTTTCTGGAACTCGTCGCTGCCCAGGTACTGCAGCATCGAACCTTCCAGACCGCCCCCGGGGAAGGCGACGTTGAGAATGTCGGCGCCGATGGCTTCTTCGAGGAAACCGGCGAAGTTGTAGTTCTTGCCACTGTGGGAGGTGCCCACGAGGGTGATCTGCGGGTTGCCGGAATCGCCGAACAGGTCGCCGTCGCCCGCTTCACCTTTCGGCTCGGTGGTGAACTGGTCCATGTACTGGATGGCGTAACTGGTGCCGCACAGCTGCCCGGCCATGTTGTGCAGGGTGCCGGTCTTGCCCATGCGCCCCGAGCGTCTGGTCTCGAATTCACGCTTGGGAATGTCGGCGAAGGCCGGGATCTGCTTGACCTTCTCGGCCACGATTTTTGCCGTGCGCTGCGCACCGTACGGCGTCCAGTGCTGGTCGCCACGGAAGTAGAAATCGTGGGCGGGCAGGGTGTCGGGCAGCGATTCGTTGGTCAGCGGCGACAGGTCCGGCACCACGTAACCCATCTTCGCGAAACGGCCGAGCATGGTCTTGTAATTGCCCAGTGCCTTCTCGTAATCGAACGCGGCCTTTTCCGCCGGGTTGAGTTTGTTGCGATTCACCAGGCCACGGGTCGGCTGGTAGACGATTACCAGTTCGACACCTTTGGCCTTGAACGCATCGTGCAACTGTTGCAGACGCTTGTAGCCGGCCGGAGTGGTGTTGAACTCGGTGCGCAGATCTTCCTGGGTCCGGAACAGCCAGTCGCCTTGCGCCTGCACCAACGTGGTGAAGTTCTGCTGATAACGCGTGGTGTAGTTCTTCGCGTCATGAGCGGCGGGGCACAGGCTGCAGCAAGGTTCGGCGGTGAACTTCGGCGGCTGGACTTCATCCGCGCGGGCGCCATTGCCGGCCGCCAGAATGCCCGCGGTCAGGGCCGACAGGCTGAGTAATTTGATCAGGTGTGGGTGCATAAAATTATCCTCAGTCCTGCAGTTCGGTCTGGCGTTCGACGGGGTCGATCAGCACGGCTTTCTGCTGGCGCACCAGCAAGTCGAGAATTTCATCCTGACGGTCACCCAGGACGCCGTTGAAGCTGATGCCGCTGGATTTGGTCGGCGCCAGCATCGACACGCGGTACAGCTCGACGCTCAGCGGCGAGTCGATGGCCATCGGGCCGCTGCCGTTGGCCGCCAGTTCACCGCCGACCACGATCAGCGACACCTGGGCGTCAAACGGGTCGAGCTTGATGTCGCGGTCGGTGTCGGTCAGGTCCTTGATATGGCCGTAGACGCCGGTCAGACCGTTGGCCATGGCAACGTTTTCGTAGAGGCGGATGTTCACGCTGTTACGAATGCGGATGCCGTGGCGCTTGTTGCTGATGACCTTGTTGCCCCACAGCAGGTTGTCGGCGGACTCGTAGAGCGTGATGCCGTCGGTGTGGTTCTTGTAGATCTCGTTCCAGGCGACGATGTTGTTGATGCTGTTACGGTCGATCACCAGCCCGGAGAGGTGGTTGTCGAAGCTCTTGTTGTTGAAGATGAAGCTGTCGTTCACCTCACGGGAGATGATGATCCCGTGCTTCTTCTTCGTGCCGTACACCGTGTTCTCGGCAATGATCAGACCGTGGGAACGGTCGTGCGGGTCGATGCCGTAGACGATGTTGTCCTTGTAGGTGTTGCCCTTGACCACGAAATCGCGGGTCTCGTAGCAGTAGAAGCCGTACCACATGTCCGAGAACTCCGAGCCGACGATCCAGCCGGTCGGCTCCGGACGCTTGAGTACCTTGGCCATGTTCGGCGTGTACTGGGAAATGCTCACGCCGTAGGACTTACTGTTGGCGTAGCCGAAACTGGCCATCTTGCTGTTGACGATGTAGGTCTCGGTGCCACCCCAGGCCAGCAGGAACGGGCGGAATTCCTTCGGCGAACGGAAGGTCGCCGGGCTGTTGTCCTTCTCGCGCCAGCCGGTGACTTTGGTGTCACGCACGAACAACTGGCCGTCGTTGACCAGGAACGAACCGGCCTCCTGGGACAGGCGCAGTTCCTGGGTCTGGCCGTCGATTTCGAGGATGCCTTTGCGACCGACCACAATCGGCAGCTTCGCCAGGTACACGCCCGGGGAGGTTTCGCTGAAGTACTGTTTGGGCAGTTTCTGCGCCAGTTCCTTGAGGTTCATGTAGCCGTCGTCGACGAAGATCGCCTGCGGGATACCGTGCTGGCGCACCACCCATTCGGCCATCTTGTTGTCGCCGCCGATGAAGTCCTTCAGGGCGTCTTCCTGCATCATCCGGCGCACGCTGATCTTGCCCGGTTTGCTGCGTACGATTTTCGCGGCGGCGGCCTCGGCGGTGAAGCCTGTGAGGTCGGGCAGTTTCGGCTTGTCCAGCTCCAGCGCGTCGGTCGGGGCGCTGCTGACGGTGTAGGTCTTGGCCTGTTGCAGCTCCTTGGCAGTGGTCACCGGTTTGGCCGGTTGCGGTGCGACCGGTTCGACACTGGCAAAGGAGCTTGCCGAGGCCAGCAGCATCGCCCCGGCCAGCAGGCTGAGCGAGCCTTTCCTTGGGTTGTTCATGTCGGGCACTCCCTTCGCGGTTTGCATCAGAAGCGCCAGATCACGTCGATGAACGCGCGGTGCATGTACGAATCGACCTGGCTGCCATAGGCATCACCCGGCTTGAACACGCCGCCACGCAAACGCACCAGCGCCGAAGGCTCGTCGATCGACTGGCTCAACGCCGCCGGCAGCAGGCCTTGCTTGAAGTACTTGGTGACCACCAGATCCATTTCCTGGCCCAGGTCCTTGTTGCCGTCCTGCAGTGGCAACGAGGTGCTGGAGAGGATTGCGCCGGTCACGTCGTCGGTGTTGTTTTCCACCGCGTTGATGCCGTTGCTGCCCACCGGTTTGTTGCCGTCCACGCGCCAGAACTTGTGGTAGATCAGGCTGGCGTCGTACTGATCGTTGAGCATCCAGGAACCGAACAAAGTGGCGGTCTGCATGTTGTTCATTTCGCCACGGAACGCTTCACCGAAGCGGTGCACCCGAGAGCGTGTCCCGGTGTAGTTGGAGCGGTTGCTCTCCAGACCGTTCTGTTGGTAATCGGCGCTGGCGCGGGCGTAGGCTGCACCGACCTGCCACTGCGGATCGAGGCGCAGGCGCACGCCGATGTCGGTGGCCCAGCCGTTGATGTCTTCGCTGCGCTTGGCCTGCGCAGGGCGGCTGCCGTCGGCGTTCAGCGGGTTGACCGTATCGCGGTCGCCGCTCATGCCGGTGATGCTGCCCCAGTAGTTGACGGTGTTGGTGTTGCGCCAGTTGTAGGCGTCGCTGTCGGCGGTCAGGCCGAGCCAGCTGATGTCGCCGTTCTGGGTTTTGTCGAGGGTGTCGCGGGGCACGCCCGGTTCGGCGTAATCGAGCTTGCCGTTGTCGTGGGTGTGATGGCCGCGAATGCCGACCCACTGGCCCGGCGTCCACTGATACGCCGCATCGGCATAAGCGTGCAGGCGATCCTTGTCTTTCGGTGCCAGCTCTTTGAGGTCGGTGCGGTATTCGCTGAAGCGTTCGGCGACACCGGCGTTGGCGCGCAGCAGAGTGGTATCGAAAGTCCAGTTGAGCGCTTCGATATTGGTGTCGCGCCATTGGCCGTCGTCGTTGCGCAGGCGCTGGCGACCGAACTTGAGGATCTCGCCGGGATACGGTGTCAGGCCGCTGTAGCCGACCCAGAACTCACGCATCGCCAGGTAGTTCTTTTTGGTCTTGCGGTCGCCGCTGTCGGTGGTTTCGGCGCCGTCGGACTGTTGCAGGGTGTCGGTCTCGATGATGTCGGTGGACGTCACGGCCTGACCCATGGCGTAGGCACTCCACGCGCCGCTCTCGCCGTAGACCCACGGACGCAGGTCGAGGCCCACACCGTTGACGTCGCCACCGGGTGCGGTGCCGAGGTCGCGGTCGTCTTCAGACTGGCCGGTGATCTTCACTTCGAGGCCGAAGTTTTTGGTTTCAGTGATCGCGGCCAGTGTCGGGCAAGACCAGATCAGCGCGAACGAAAGGCCAATGCCGGCCTTCACGAATGGATTCAACTTCATAATTTTTCCTCGCCGTCTTCTTCTTGCAGGGCGTGCAGTTGCAGCGTGTTCTGATTCAGGGCACCGCGGCTGGCCTGTTCCTGCTGCAACAGGCGCTGGGCGTCGGCCAGGCGCTCGGGGGGCAATTGCGCCGCGAGTGTGGTCGCCAGCTCATCGGCCTGCGGCGTGTTCTGCGCCTTGGCCAACTGGCTGAACACGTAGGCGTTGAGCGGATCGGGTTTGGTGCCCTTGCCTTGGGAAAACAGCTGGGCGATGGCGAAGTCGGCGCTGTTCTGCCCATTGCGCGCTGCGGTCAGCAGATGGTCGAGGGCCTTCTGCGGATAGACCTTGCCCAGGTAGCCGCGGCGATAGATCTGGCCGAGGTAGTAATCGGCAGCGACTTCACGGCCGACGGCTTTCTGGAAATGTTCCTCGGCGACTTTCGCGTCGGCCGGCACCAGTTTGCCTTCGTAATAGAGCTTGCCCAGCAACAGTTCGGCGCGGGGCTGGTCGGCGGCGCGACCGTTGTCCAGGTACTTCATCATCTGATCGACGTCGCCCAGTTCCGGGAAGTCGTAGAGCAGTTGCGCCAGCGTCACCCACGAGGCTGGGTAGCCCGGCGCGATCGGTTCGAGCAACGACTGCGCGGTTTTCTCATCGGTCTTGCCCAGGGTCGAATCGGCGAGCACACGGGCGACGGAGTCCACTCGCTGGGCACTGACGCTGCCACGGCTGTGGGCGGCCTGCAGCTGTTTGATCAGTTCGGCCTGTCGGTCTGGCTGGGCGCGTTTCTGATAGACCGTGGCCAGCTCGACGTAGCAGATGTCGGTGGTGTGCAGCGCGGCCTTGCAGATCTTTTCCACGTCATCCAGATGCTGGTCGTAGGTGCCTTGGGTGCGATACAGCAGCACCTGCGCCAGACCCGCTTCCGGGTAGCCCGACTTGCGCCACTGATCGATCTGCTGTTGGGCGTTGATGTTCGGGAAACTGTGCGGGTATTGCAGATAGAGCATCGCCAGCGGTATGAGCGTATTGCCTTCGCCGTTGGCAGCGGCTTTCTTCAGCAGGGTTTCGGCTTCGTGATGCTCGGCTTCGGTGGAGCCGGGCTTGGCCACCAGCAAGCGACCGAGCCGGGCCTGGGCACGCGGCGACACATCGGCCGCTGCGCGATAGGTTGCCTCGGCCTGTTTGATCTGCTCGGGGTCGCGACTGTCGACCTGGATGTCGGCGAGGCCGACCTGAGCTTCGCTGTAACCCAGATCGGCCAGCGCACGGTAGTTCTGCGCGGCGGTCGCGGTGTCACCGCGCTTGAGCGCTTCGTTGGCCAGACGCTGGTCGGGCAGGCCGGCGCAACCGGACAGGCTGACTGCCAGCGCCAGCGAGCACACCACCAATCCCATGTGGGAGCCAGCCTGCTGGCGAAGCAGTCGACTCGGTACATCAGACAAACCGCGCTGATCCTTTCGCGAGCAGGCTCGCTCCCACAGGGTCGGCGGTGTGGTCAAGACAGGAGTAGTCACAGGCATGTCCTCGACTTAAAGACCGGCAGCCATGGCTTTGTCGATCAGCCAGTTCAGGTTCGGACCACGGTCGCTGTTCACTTCCACCGGGCGGCCGGCGAAGGTGCTGTCCAGCGGTTCGTCAGGCTGGATCTGCACGCGAATGTCGGAGGACAGGTCGGCGCTTTTCAGGCTGGTGCTGCTGATGATCTTGCCGGTGCGGGTCTTGTCTTCGCCGGCGATCTGGAAGCTCACTGGAGTACCCGGGCGCACGTCGCTGAACTGGCGATAGGAGAAGCGCGCATCGACGGTGGCCTGGGTGTTGCGTGGTACCAGGGTGAAGATCACGTCGCCCTTGCTCGCGTATTGACCGTCGGCCACCAGTTGCTGGGCCACGGTGCAATCGCAAGGGGAGGTCAGGGTGCCGGTCATTTGCTTGCCGAACAGTTCTTCGACCTTGGCCGGTTGCAACTGATCTTCATCCAGATGGCCCTTGAGCACATCGAGCATGCTGGTGCTGAACGTCGCCAGCGGTGCGCCCTTGGCGGCGACGCCGTCGGACTTCACCAGACTCTGCACGGTGCCGTCGCGAGGCATGGTGATGTTCATGCCCGGCACGCTGACCAGCCCGGCCTGGGCATGGCTGACGAAGTACATGTTGTACACCGATTTGAAAACGAAACCCGCCGCCACGAGGCCGATCGCAAAGATACCGGCGCTGAAGGTCACCGCTTTCAGGCGCCCGAACGGGGTCATGCCGTGGCCGCTGTCCTTGGCCTTGCGCGCCTTGGTGAAGTTGTCGCGCTGCAGGGTCGCCAGCACTTCGCCGATGCTGACGATGTCACCGGCCAGGTGCGAAGTGATCAGGTGACGCAGGGTGGAAATATCCTGCGGTTCGAGGTTCTGGAACTGGCAACCGGCACGGCCGGTCTGGCGGTCGAAGGAGCGCACCTGCAGTTCAACGTCCATGGCAATGCCGAGGTTGTCGATGACGAACTGCAGGCGTGCCTTGTACACCTCGCCGACGGTCAGCGGCTGTTGCCCGGCATTGAACGCCAGGCCGCCGGCGGACAGGTCGATGACCCGCGCTTCGACCGGGGTGCGGTCAGGCCCGAAGAACCGCAGCTTGGCCGGGATTTTCACCCGGGCGTGCTGACGCTGGGCTTCGGATTCATGCACTACGTTGACGTTGACGGCGGTATTCATGGGGGCGATTTCCTTGTTAATTCAAGAGGGGCAGGTCAGACCATCATCAGCAGCACGGCGACGAAAATGCTGCCGGCGGAGAAGGTCATGGTCCGAGACGACCAGGTGTTGAACCAACGTTGAAAGCTGGCGAGATCACGGGTCAGGGAAGTGGGCTGGCGGGTCCAGGATTGCTGATCGAGGCGGAAGAACACGTAGATCTTCACCAGCGCGCCAACGATCTGGTTGTAATAGAGAATCAGCGGGTAGGCCGGGCCGATCCGGTGACCGGAGCACGACAGCAGCAGGGTCAGAATCAGGCGGGTGATGCCGATCCACAGCAGGTAGGCGAGGATGAACGCGCCGCCATATTTGAAGCTGGCGATGATCGCCACGGTCAGGCCGAGCAGGGACGTCCACATCGAAACACGCTGGTCGAACAGCACCACCGAAGTGAAAGCGCCGAGACGTTTCACGCCCAGACCCAGCGCCCGCGAGTTTTGCCGCAGGTTGTTGCCGTACCAGCGGAACATCAGCTTGCGGCTGGCCTTGATGAAGCTCTTTTCCGGCGGGTGTTCAACGGTGTTGATCGCCGCGTCCGGCACGTAGAAGGTGTCGTAGCCCAGGCGCATCAGGCTGAACCAGCTCGACTTGTCGTCACCGGTCAGGAACTTGAAACGACCCAGGCGCCAGTGTTGCAGCGAGTCGCTTTCAACGTCGGCGATGAAGTCCGGGTTGGTGACCACGCTGGCGCGGAAAACCGACATGCGCCCGGTCATGGTCAGCACGCGCTTGGACAGGGCCATCGAACACATGTTGATGTGGCGCTGGGCGAAACGCAGCTTGTGCCATTCGCTCATGATGTAGCCGCCGCGCACTTCGCAGAATTCGTTGGTGGTCAGGCCGCCGACGTTGCCGAACATCTGGAACCACGGCACGGTCTTGCGCACCACGCCTTCGGCGAGCACGGTGTCGCCGTCGATTACGGCGACCACGGCGCGGTCGTCCGGCAGGTGACGGGAGATCGCACGGAAGCCGTAGGCCAGGCCATCGCGTTTGCCGGTGCCGGGAATGCGCACGAAGTCGAGCTTGACCCGGTCCGGTGGATTCATCCGTGCCCACAGGGCCTTGACCAGCAGCTCATCGGACATTTCGACGATGGAACAGACCACGGTGGTCGGCAGTTCGCAGTCGATGGCCTCGCGGATCACCGAGCTGTAAACCTGCGCGGTGGTCAACGCATCGATACGGAAACTGGTCACCATCAGGAACACATGGGACGGATCCGCCGCCTTGCCCAGCTTGCGAACCTTGCGGCGCAGGTGCGGGTAGACGATGTAGAGAAAAATCATGCCGCGCACAAAGTGCGTTGCACCCATCGAGTAGCGCCAGATACCCACGGCGCCAATCAGGAAAATAAAGTCCTTCGACTCGGAGTCGAACGTGGACGCGGGCAGCATCAGCGCCAGGCCCATCAGCAGGCTCAGAAACAGCAGCCAGCCGGCGGATTGCAGAAAAAAATGTTTGAGCTTGGACATGACCGTCATCCGAAGGTGAGGGGAGCTTTGAGCGACAAGCTTCAAGCTTCGAGCTGCAAGTGAAACGCCTGGGTCTGCAGCTCGAGGCTTGTCGCCTGGGGCTGCCTTACCAGCAGATCCCTTCGGTGCGAGTGCCGGCATCGGTGCCTTTGGCCATGAAGCCGACCAGGTCGATCACCTGTTTGCCGTGCGGTGCTTCCTGGGCCAGGGCGCGGAATTTCTCGTCGCGGTTGCCCAGAATGATCACGTCGGAGTTGTCGATCACCGAGTCGAAGTCCGCATTGAGCAGCGACGACACGTGAGGGATCTTCGACTCGATGTAATCCTTGTTCGCGCCGTGGACACGGGCGTACTGGACGTTGCTGTCGTAGATGCTCAGGTCATAGCCCTTGCCGATCAGCATCTCGGCCAGTTCCACCAGCGGGCTTTCGCGCAGGTCGTCGGTGCCGGCCTTGAAGCTCAGGCCGAGCAGGGCGACTTTGCGTTTGTCGTGGCTTTCCACGATGTCGAAGGCGTTCTGCACTTGCGATTCGTTGCTGCGCATCAGCGAGTTGAGCAGCGGCGCTTCGACGTCCAGGGAACCGGCGCGGTAGGTCAGGGCACGCACGTCTTTCGGCAGGCACGAGCCGCCGAAGGCGAAGCCCGGGCGCATGTAGTACTGGGACAGGTTGAGGGTCTTGTCCTGGCAGACCACGTCCATCACCTCACGGCCATCGACGCCCACCGCTTTGGCGATGTTGCCGATCTCGTTGGCGAAGGTCACTTTGGTGGCGTGCCAGACGTTGCAGGTGTACTTGATCATCTCGGCGACGGCGATGTCCTTGCGGATGATCGGTGCATCGAGTTCTTCGTACAGCGATTGCAGAACGTCGCCGGAGGCCTTGTCGAACTCGCCGATAACGGTCATCGGTGGCTGGTCGTAGTCGGCGATCGCGGTGGATTCGCGCAGGAATTCCGGGTTGACCGCCACGCCGAAATCGACACCGGCTTTCTTGCCCGAGCAGTCTTCGAGGATCGGGATCACCACGTTGGCGACGGTGCCCGGCAGCACGGTGCTGCGCACGACGATGGTGTGGCGGGTGGATTTTTCACGCAGGACAAAACCGATCTCGCGGCACACCGCCTCGATGTAGTTCAGTTCCAGGTCGCCGTTCTTTTTGCTCGGCGTGCCGACGCAGATCATCGACAGGTCTGTGTCACGAATCGCCTCGGCAAAGTTGGTTGTACCGCGCAGACGACCGGTCTTGATCCCTTGTGCCAGCAACTCGCCCAGGCCCGGTTCGACAATGGGGGATTTGCCCGCGTTGATCATGTCGATCTTGTCTTTGGCAACATCGACGCCAACTACGTCGTGGCCTCGTGCAGACAGGCAACCGGCACATACTGCACCGACGTAACCCAAACCAAATATGCTGATGCGCATCGCAATTACCTCTGTATATATCAGGCCGTTAGAGGGCCGGAGTTAATGGTGTTCAGCGGTTTTAGTGCACTCGAAAGTGTGACTTGCAGGCGTCACAATGCCGTGTGCAGGCATACTAAGTTTCGAGTGTCTAAATAAGTGCACTCAAGATGTGCGCAACCAGGCCTTGTTGTTATGACGTGCCCTGTAATGCAGCCGATCCCTTGAACAAGGGATACTTGTGCAATCTTGTGTTGCACGCCCGATGTCAGGCGGAAGGCCTGTAGATCGGGCGTTCAGGTGTTCTGGCGAACACGTTTACAAGGGCGCGGTCCTGGCCTTGCAGGGGATATGGATGGTGCGTATCTCCTGTCTTTCGATAGTTGTCCAGAGTTGTAATCCCAGCCGGGCAAGTTGCCGTGACAACTTGGTTACATGGTCTGGATCTCTGAGTAAGTTATCTCGTACAAGCTCGGCGATAATCGTTACCGGTGGTATGAGCTATGCGTTTTGACATAGTTCCGGTCCGCCCATCGCGAATTTTGAAATTTCTTGAAATATTGAGAAAGATGGCACTGCTTTCATATTGATAGCACTTTCGATTTCGCCCTTTATTGACAGGCAGATAATCGCCCTGGATGGTTTTGTGCCACTACTCGAAAAAAAATCTGGTGCCACTACTGAAAAAAATGACATCTGTCGAGTGAAAGAAAAGATAGAAATGAGGGCGGTGTTTTTATGGCGCCAATAAAACGGCGAAAAGAAGGGAGGTTTTTTTGACGTCGTGCGAGGTGCACGACTCTTTATAAAAAGAGTCGTGCAATGGGCATGCTTTATTCAGGTGCGTGATCGCGCAGAAACACCAGATTGTCCGGTTTCGACTGTTCGGCGCTGTAGCGATATCCCTGCACGTCGAACTGTTTGAGGGCGGCCGGATCGTTGATGCGTTCCTGGATCACGAAACGACTCATCAGGCCGCGAGCTTTCTTGGCGTAGAAGCTGATGATCTTGTACTGGCCGTTCTTCAGGTCCTTGAATTCGGTGTTGATGATCCGCGCGTTCAGGGCCGTGCGCTTGACCGCCGAGAAGTACTCGTTGGACGCCAGATTGAGCAGCACGTCATCGCCTTGCTCGGCCAGCGCTTCGTTCAGCCATTGGCTGATGCGTGTACCCCAGAAGGCGTACAGGTCCTTGCCCCGGGCATTGGCCAGTTTCGTGCCCATTTCCAGACGATACGGCTGCATCAGGTCGAGCGGACGCAGCAGGCCGTAGAGGCCGGAAAGCATGCGCAGGTGCTGTTGCGCATAATCGAAATCGGCTTCGCTGAAACTCTGGGCGTCGAGCCCGGTGTAAACGTCACCCTTGAACGCGAGCAGCGCCTGTTTGGCGTTGGCCGGGGTAAATGCAGGTGTCCAGCTGCCGAAGCGTGCAGCATTGAGGCCGCCGATCTTGTCGGAGACATGCATCAGTTCGCTGATCTGTGCAGGTGTCAGCTCGCGCAACTGCTGGATCAGCTCCTGGGAATGGTCGAGGTATTGCGGTTGAGTGAAGCGCGGGGTCGCCGGCGGTGTTTCGTAATCGAGGGTCTTGGCGGGGGAAATCACCATCAGCATGAAGTCGTCTCCTTTGATCGTGGGGGCGATTCTAGGGGGTTGGCCGGGTTGACTCCAGCTATCAGGTCCATAGGTGATCGGCGGCTCACCTTCAATTCCTTGTGGGAGCGTGGTTGAGGGGAATCGTGTGGGATCGGCTATAGTGCCGCGCGGGTTTTGTTATGGAGACACCCCTTTGCGCATTGTTCTTTTTTTCACCGCGTGGCTATTGAGCGTCGGTGCCGTCGCGGCGCCGGGCGATATTGCCACGCTCGATCGCAGCACCTGGCCGGAGACGCTCGACAACCCGACTCTGTTCGACGTCGCCTCGCGGGCGGAAGTCCTGATGTTCGCCCGGGGGTTGTTGGGCAGCGAAGCGCTGGATGAGGCCGCGATGGCTCAGCGTCTGGGGTTGCGCACGGTCAATCTGGACGCGATCAACAGCCTGCGCGAGCGTCTGTGGCAGCGTTTGCTGACCAGCTACAACCATGCCCAGCAGAGCTGCGACCAGGACGCCTCGTTCTGTTTCCTCGTCGAAGACCTGCCGACCCTGCGCGAGCAGGCGGCCAAGTTCGTGGTCAGCGATGAAAGCTATTACACGAAGTGGGCCGAGCCGAGCCGGATCTTCCATCAACAGTACCTGGATGAATTGCTGCGCAAGGCGGCGCTGTCGCCACAGACCACCAGCGAAGTCGATCACTTCGGTGACTACGAGCGCAACGGCGACGACATGCACGACCGCTTGTTCCTGTTGAGCTTCGACAGTGCCGCGAACCTGCTGCCGGACAACACCGACTGGATCGCCGATTACCTGCGCAAATCCAATCTGAGCGGCACCTTCTTTTTGCTGGGCAAGGATGTGCAGGCGCGGCTGGCGGATCGCTCGGTGAACAACCTGCAATCGGAATTTTCGAAACTCTGCGTGGGCGTGCAGGGCTGGGAGTTCCGCTCTCACAGCCACTGGCAGGACTGGCAGGACTCGGTGCGCCGCAGCAGCGATCTGGTGAAGAGCAAGCTGCCGGAAAACTACGTGCCGTTGTTCCGTCCGCCAGATGGCCAGCGTCGCAGCGATGCGGGCAGTTTCTTGCGCAATCAGGGCCTGCAAGTGGCGCTGTGGGACATCGATGCCCAGGACGGCGCCGGCAAGCTCAAGGGCAACCCGAGCGCGCAGCGGGTGCTGACCCTGATGCTGTTGTGGCGTCACGGCGTGATCAATTTCAACATGAAGCAGGATGCGGTGAAGACGGCGTTGCCGTGGCTGATCACGCAGACCGCGCAAAGCGGCATCGGCTGGGAAGACTGTCAGGACGCGTTTCGCTGAAGAAAAAACGACAGGAGCCCGTAAACATTGGGCCTGGGGTGAATTTTTTGCGGAATTGGAGGCTGGCGGACTTCCGACTCTAACGGGGGCAGGGCAGTCCGCCAAGGGCTTTTCGTCACTTTGCAAAATAAACTTCAAAAAAGCGTCAAAGTGCTTTTTTCTGTCACGGGTTTTGGAGTATTACGAAGTCAGACCGCCGAAACCTGCAACACAGGTGGCGTCTTCCAAGACCCATTTTGTGTGCAATTCGCCTGCTATTCCGAACAAAAGCTTCGCAGGCGGATTCGGCAGTCACTTCGAGGCGCAGCACCGCCCAGGTATTGCGTCGAATGGCTCCCACAAAGGTGACCGAGTATGGATGATCACGGACGTAGCCCTTCCTCCAACCAGCCAATCCTTTATGTACTCGATACCAACGTACTGATTCACGATCCGAATGCCCTGCTGAATTTCGAAGAACACCACGTCGCGATCCCGATGACCGTGCTCGAAGAGCTGGACAAGCTCAAGAGCGGCCATCACAGCGTCGCCGCCGAATGCCGTCAGGCGATCCGGCTGATCGACAAGACCTTGGGCGATGCCACGCCCGAGGACGTCGAACAAGGGGTGCCGATCCAGCGTGGCAAGAGCGGACCGAAGGGCTTGCTGTCGATTCTGATGAGCAAGCAGGCCGAATCGAACCTGATTCTGCCCGAGCATCTGAACGACAACAAAATCATCAACCAGTTGATCGACCTGCACACCCGCGAACCGAAGAAACCGGTGGTGCTGGTCACCAAAGACATCAACATGCGCCTCAAGGCGCGGGCCTGTGGAATCGACGCCGAGGACTACAGCACCGACCAGCTGGTCGACGACGTGTCCCTGCTGCCCAACGGCTATCACAACATGACCGGCTCCTTCTGGGACCGTGTGAGCAAGGTCGAAACCCGTCAGGACCATGGCCGCACCTGGCACCAGGTGCAATTGACCGACAACCTGCCGGCCGTGCACATCAACGAGTTCATCATCGATGAGCAGGGTTTCGTCGGCTGGATCAAGGAGATTGAAGAGGACCGTCTGCTGATCCTCGATCTGCACCAGGAACCGCTGCTGCATCAGGAAGCCTGGGGCCTCAAGCCGCGTGACATCTATCAGAGCCTGGCGCTGTACGCCTTGCTCGACCCGGACATCCATCTGGTCAACCTGTCCGGCGCCGCCGGTTCCGGCAAGACCATCCTGGCGCTGGCCGCTGCGATCGAGCAGACCATGGTCAGCAAGCGTTACCGGCGCATCATCGCCACCCGCAGCGTGCAGGGCCTGGATCAGGAAATCGGCTTCCTGCCCGGCACCGAAGCGGAAAAAATGGAGCCCTGGCTGGGCGCCATCACCGACAACCTCGAAGCCTTGCACATGGACGATGAAAACACCCATGGCAGCGTCGACTACATCCTCAGCAAAGTGCCGTTGCAGTTCAAATCGCTCAATTACATTCGCGGTCGTAGCTTCCAGCAGAGCCTGATCCTGATCGACGAATGCCAGAACCTCACGCCGCACCAGATGAAAACCATCATCACCCGGGCCGGCGCCGGTTCCAAAGTGGTGTGCCTGGGCAACCTGGCACAGATCGACACCCCTTACCTGTCCGCGACCAGCTCCGGGCTGACCTACCTGACCGAACGTTTCAAAGACTTCCCCAACGGTGTACACATCACGCTGCAAGGGGTGCCTCGCTCGATTCTGGCTGAATACGCCGAATCGCATCTGTAACCCGCCAAATGGAACCGGGCGACTGCAAAGTCGCCCGGTTTTTTGTGTGCGCAATTCTGACCCTCAGGTTTACAATCGACGCTCCTGATCAGGAGTAATCCCGTGCTGACTCATCTCGATTCCCAAGGTCGCGCCAACATGGTCGACGTCACCGAAAAAGCCGTGACGTTCCGCGAGGCGACGGCCCAAGCGCTGGTGCGCATGCTGCCCGACACCCTGCAGATGATCGTCAGCGGCGGCCATCCCAAGGGCGACGTGTTTGCCGTGGCGCGCATCGCCGGCATTCAGGCGGCGAAGAAAACCAGTGACCTGATTCCCCTGTGCCACCCGCTGATGCTCACCGGCGTCAAGGTCGAACTCAGCGCCGAAGGCGACGACGCGGTGCGCATCGTGGCCCGTTGCAAGCTGTCCGGGCAGACCGGCGTGGAGATGGAAGCGCTGACCGCCGCCAGCGTCGCCGCGCTGACCATCTACGACATGTGCAAGGCCGTGGATCGCGGCATGACCATCGAAAGCGTGCGCCTGCTGGAGAAAGTCGGCGGCAAGAGCGGGCATTTCCAGGCGGAGCAGCCATGAACCTGACCGTGAAGTTTTTTGCCCGTTACCGCGAAGCGCTGGGCGTGGATTCGGTGAAGGTCGAGGGCGATTTTGCGACGGTAGAAGACGTTCGCGCATTGCTCGCCAGCCGTGATGGCGCCGAGGTGCTGAGCGAACAGAACCTGATGTGCGCGCGCAACGAAGACCTGTGCCAGCTCGACGAGCCGGTGGTCGATGGCGACGAAGTGGCGTTCTTCCCCACTGTGACCGGAGGCTGAAACATGGCGATTCGTGTGCAGTCCACGGCGTTCGATCCCGGCGCTGAAGTCAACGCGATGCACGCGGCCAATGTTGGCGTCGGCGCGGTGGTGAGTTTTGTCGGTTACGTGCGCGACTTCAATGATGGCCTCGATGTCGCCGGCATGTTCCTCGAACACTATCCGGGCATGACCGAAAAGGCCTTGGGCAAGATCGCCGTCGAGGCCGAACAGCGCTGGCCGTTGTTGAAGCTGGAAGTGCTGCACCGCATCGGCGCGCTGGAGCCGGGCGAACCTATCGTGTTCGTCGGTGCCGCCAGCGCCCACCGTCAGGCGGCATTCGACGCCTGCGCCTTTGTCATGGATTACCTGAAAACCCGTGCGCCGTTCTGGAAGAAAGAGAACACCAGCGACGGTCCGCGTTGGGTCGAGGGTCGTGACAGCGATCATGCGGCGGCGGATCGCTGGAGCAAATAAGTCCCGCAGCGACACTCAATCAGTCATCGCGAGCAGGCTCGCTCCCGCTGTGGAATGCATTTCCCTGTGGGAGCGAGCCTGCTCGCGATGGCGTCATCTGTAACGCCGCCATTCTCGGATTTCGTCCCGACTAGTGGACAAGTGCAATCCCGCTTGTCTGATTGACGATCTGTACGTAAAAGTCCAGTATGGATTTACAAGTACAAATAAAGCGTTTTCCGTTTCAGCTCTTTCTTCTGTCTTGCCAAACCAACAACAACCCGCGAGAGAACGAACATGAAGAAACTCCCCCTGATCACCGGTCTGGCGCTGAGCCTGTTGGCGTGCAGCAGCGCGTTTGCCGCCGAGAAAACCCTGCGCATCGGCATCGAAGCGGCGTATCCGCCCTTCGCCTCGAAAACCGACAAGGGTGAGATCGTCGGTTTTGACTACGACATCGGCAATGCCCTGTGCGCACAGATGCAAGTCAAATGCGTGTGGGTCGAGGGCGAGTTCGACGGTCTGATTCCTTCCCTGAAGGTGAAGAAAATCGACATGGCGCTGTCGTCCATGACCATCAACGAAGATCGCAAGAAGTCGGTGGACTTCACCCACAAGTACTATTTCACCTCGTCGCGACTGGTGATGAAGGAAGGCGCCACGGTCGATGACCAGTACGCCAGCCTCAAGGGCAAGACCGTCGGTGTGCAGCGCGCCACGACCACCGATCGCTACGCCACTGAGGTGTTCGAGCCCAAGGGCATCAACGTCAAGCGCTATGGCAACAACGAAGAAATCTACATGGACCTGGCGGCCGGGCGTCTCGATGCGATTTTTGCCGACACCATTCCGCTGACCGACTTCCTGTCGATGCCGCGGGGCAAGGGGTATGCGTTTGTCGGGCCGGAGCTTAAGGATCCGAAATACGTGGGCGAGGGCGCGGGGATCGCTGTGCGCAAGGGCAACACTGAACTGGTCAGCCAGTTGAACAGCGCCATCGACGGTATTCGTGCCAGTGGCGAGTATCAGAAGATTTCCGAGAAGTACTTCAAGTCGGACATCTACGGCGACTGATCTGCCGCCTTCGCGAGCAGGCTCGCTCCCACAGGGATGTGTAGACGCCACAGTTCCAGTGTGGGAGCGAGCCCGCTCGCGAAGGGACCGGAACGGCCAATGAAGATTTTCAGCCCTTCAATTCCTTCAAATGCTTGTACACCGTCGCCCGCCCCATGTTCAGCACATTGGCCACGTAGTTCGAGGCGCTCTTGCCCTTGAACGCCCCCTCGGCGTGCAGCGCCAGCACCAGTTCGCGTTTGTGATCGCGGGTCAGCAGATTCAGGCTCAGTTGCCGTTCCCGTAGCCACGCGTGCAGGAAGGTGTTGATCCGCTCCTGCCAGTCATCGCGAAACAGCGAGTCCGGTTGCGGAATCAGTTTGCTCGGCGAGAGGAACAGGTCCAGCGCCGCCTTGGCGTTCTCGAACAGCGAAATATTCAGGTTGATGCACAGCACCGCCAGCGGACGCCCCTCGCTGTCGCGCAGCACGGTGCTCAGGCTGCGAATCTTCTGGCCGTCCCAGTTGAGCTTTTCGTACGGGCCGATGTTCCGTTCGCTGACGTCGTCGCTGAGCATGTCCTCCAGTGACGATTCATCGCCGATCACCCGTTTGGACAGGTTGTTGGCAATGTAGTCGACCTTCTGCGTGCGCAGGTCATGCAGCACCACTTCGGCGTGGGGAAAGAACAGGGTGGCGATGGCGTCGGCGATGGCGCGGAAGTTATCCAGCGCGGCGTCATTCGGCTCGGGCGTGTGTTCGGGGGCGGTCATAACTGTGGAGCTCCAGGCAACGTCAACGCCCCCGTGGTCCGGGGGCGTTGCGAGTGTGCCGCAATCCGTCGGGCGAGTCATCCGGACGAAGGCTCAGGTCAGACGGGCAGGCGAGAGCATGGCCGCCGTCAGGCCGAACTGTTCCAGGTGCTCGGGCAACGGCTGATGACGTACCAGAGCGGCGCTGGCCATGCCCATCGCCGGCGACGTCTGAATGCCGTAGCCACCCTGGGCCGCGACCCAGAACAGCCCGGGCACCTGCGGATCGAACCCGGCCAACAAGTCGCCATCAGCGACAAAACTGCGCAGGCCGGCCCAGGTACGGGTCGGGCGGCGGATGGTCAGGGTCGTCGCTTCTTCGATCTGGTAGATACCCATGGCGATGTCCAGTTCTTCCGGTTGCACGTCGTGGGGCTCGACCGGGTCGGCGTTGGCCGGGGAGCCGAGGAACATGCCGGCGTCGGGCTTCATGTAGAACGATTCGTCGAGGCTGACCAGCATCGGCCAGTGGTGAATGTCCACGCCTTCGGGGCCGGCGAAGATGAACGCGGCGCGGCGTTTCGGTTGCAGGCCCAGCGGTCGGGCGCCCGCCAGGTTGCCGATTCTGTCGGCCCAGGCACCGGCTGCGTTGATCACGATGGGAGCGCTGAAGGTCTGGCCGTTGGTCTGCACTTGCCAGATGCCGTCGGCATCACGGTTCAGCCCGAGCACTTCGCAATCGGTCAGGACTTGCCCGTTGTTGCGGCGAATGCCGCGCAGATAGCCCTGATGAAGCGCGTCGGTGTCGATGTCGCTGGCGGTCGGGTCGTAGATCGCACCGTGGACCTTTTCCCGACGCAGAATCGGCAACCGCACGCAGGCTTCTTCCGCGCTGAGCAACTGCATCTGCGGCACCGTGGCTTTGGCGCTGAGGTATTGATTGTTCAGTTCGGCGGCGTCACCGGTGAAATCCACGGTCATTTCGCCACGCGGGGTCAGCAACGGATGTTCACAGAAGCCACTGGGCGGGTGATCAAAAAACGCCCGGCTGGCCTGGGTCAGTGCCCGAACCTGCGGCGTTCCGTAAGCGGCGGTGAACAGCGCGGCCGAACGCCCGGTGGAGTGATAGGCCGGGTGCGATTCGCGCTCCAGCACCACAACCTTGCCGTGTTGCGACAGCCAGAAACCGGTGGAGGCGCCGGCAATCCCGCCGCCGATGATGATGAAATCTGCATGACTCATGAAAATCTCCGGTGTCAGCGCTGCAATTGATAGACGGCGTTGGCCAGGGCGATGTCTTCCAGGCCCAGACCGATGGAGCGGAAGAACACGTGACGGTGGTAATCCGGACGCTGCACTTTTTCGCTGAGCAGGTCCGCCAGGTCACCGACGATCGCATTTTTGTCCCAGCCATGCCGTTCGCCAGCGATCAACATCTCGCCAGCCGAACCCGGTGTGGTCAGACGATAGTCGCAGAACACCTGCATATCGTTGAGGCACTGCGGCGGCACTTCGTGGGCGCGGGGTGCGTTGGTGCTGATCGAGGTGATCAGCGCCGGTTTGCTCAGGGTTGCCGGGTCGATTACAGGTCCCGCGGAAGAGGTGCAGAGCAAGATGACGTCAGCCTCGGCGATGGCGGTTTCGCGGCTGTCGGCGATGCTCACCCGGGGATCGAGAGTTTGCAGCAGGCTGGCGGTTGCCGGGTTTTCGCTCAGGGTGGGCGAGTACACGCGGATGCTCTGCCAGTCGCGCAGATTCTTGGCGTAATGCAGATGTGCCTGGGCGACCTTGCCGCTGCCGATGATTGCCAGACGCGAGGCCTTCAAGGGCGCGAGGGCGTCGACCGCTACGGCGGTGGTCGCTGCAGTACGGGCGGTGGTCAGTTCACCGGCATCGCAGAGCAGCAGCGGCTGGCCGGTCTGCATCGACATCAGCAGCGTCCATGCCGTTACCAGCGGGCCTTGTTCGCGAACGATGTACGGTGACGTCTTGACCCCGTACACGCCATCTTCGGCCAGTACGCCCAGATAGTTGATAAAGTCCCCGGCGCCCTGGGGGAATTCCACCAGTTGCTGCGCCGGTTGCACGGCGTGTCCGGCTGCCAGGTCGCGGAAGAGCTTGCGCAGGATCTGCGGCACATCGATCCGGGCCAGAAGCTCTCGTGCCTGGGTTTGATCAATTACGTACGGCTTGATGGACATGCTGAACTCCGGAGACTGCACCTAAACTAATTTGTCCATTATGGACTTTTAGTTTTGTTGAACAATATCCGGGCGAAAAAAAAGCGCAGTCCGTTGCCGGCTGCGCTTCTCTTTATGGCTTCGCTTACTGTGGGCGCTTGCGCTCAACGGCCCGCAGCAGGTGGGTCGGTGGCGTTTCACAGCTGATCTTGCGACCGAGTTTTTCTTCGATGGACGGCAACTGATAGGAGTCGTCTTCACCGGCGAAGCTGATCGAAACGCCATCGGCGCCAGCCCGGCCGGTTCGGCCGATGCGGTGCACGTAGTCGTCCGGGACTTCCGGCAGGGTGAAGTTGATCACGTGGCTGATGCCGTCGATGTGAATGCCGCGACCGGCCACGTCGGTGGCGACCAGCACGCGGATCCTGCCTTCGCGAAAGCCTTCCAGCGTTTTGATTCGCTTGTGCTGAGGCACGTCGCCGGACAATTGCGCGGCGTTGATGCCGTCACGTACCAGGCGTTCTTCGATGCGTCGCACTTCGTCCTTGCGGTTGGCGAACACGATCACCCGCTCCCAGCCGTTGTCGTTGACCAGGTTGAAGAGCAGTTTGTATTTGTCGGCACCGGCCACCGCGTAGATGTGCTGTTCGACGTTTTCGTTGGCCACGTTGGTGACCTCGATTTCGACGATGGCCGGGTCGGTGGTCCATTGTTTGGCGAGGTTCATCACGTCATCGGTGAAGGTCGCGGAGAACAGCAGGGTCTGACGTTCGCTTTTTGGCGGGGTCTGGCGAATGATCTGTCGGACCTGCGGGATGAAACCCATGTCGAGCATACGGTCGGCTTCGTCCAGCACCATCACTTCGACCATGTCCAGATGCACGTCGCCACGCTGGTTGAAGTCGAGCAGACGGCCCGGGGTCGCGACGAGGATATCGCAGTGACGGGCTTCGAGCTGCTTGAGCTGCTTGTCGAAGTCCATACCGCCGACGAACGTCATCACATTGAGGCCGGTGTACTTGGTGAGGTCGGCGGCATCCTTGGCGATCTGCACCACCAGCTCGCGGGTCGGCGCGATGATCAGCGCCCGTGGCTCACCCATGTAGCGCTCTTTCGGCGGCGGGGTCTGCAATAGCTGGGTGATGATCGAGATCAGGAACGCGGCGGTCTTGCCGGTGCCGGTCTGGGCGCGGCCGATGGCGTCTTTGCCGGCGAGTGTATAACCCAGCACCTGAGCCTGGATCGGCGTGCAATACGGAAAACCCAGGTCGTGGATGGCGTGCATCAGTTCCGGGGCGAGTTTGAAATCGTGGAAACGGGTCTTGCCTTCCTGTGGCTCGACGACGAAGTCTTCGAGTTTCCAGGGAATGACCGGCGCCTTGGGCTTCGGTTCGCGGCGTGGTCTGGCCGGTTTTGGTGTTTCGCTGCGGGCCGGTTCACTGACAGGTGCGGCGGCAGGGGCGGTTTTCGGTTCGCGTTTCGGTGTGGCTGCGGGAGCCTGGCGGTCGGCCGGTCTGGCATCGCTGCGATGGCCGGGGGCCTGCGATGGCGAACCGGAAGCGGGTGCGAGCTGCTCGGCCTCGCTTTTACCGAACATCTTCTTGAGTGCTTTGAGCACGGTCATCTCATCAATTGGTTAAGGAATGTACGCCGGCCAGTGTAATGCAAGAAACGGGCGCGGCGTAGTGGGATGATCAAAGGGGACCGACCATCGGAAAATCGATCCCGGAACGATCAGCGCAGGCGCTCGCTCAGCCACACGCCGATGTCGCGAATTTCTTCGGGTAACACTTCGTGCTCCATTGGGTATTCCTGCCATGTCACGGTGACACCATGCTTCTTCAGATGCTCGTAGGCACTGCGTCCCATCGAGTTTTGCACGACGCCATCATGCTGGCCGTGCAGGCACAGGGCAGGAATGCGCTGCTGGCTGGCTGACAGCTCCAGCTCGTCACTGAAGGTCGGTGCGTAAGTCGACAACGCCAACACCCCTCCCAGAGGACCCTGCCATTTCAGGTAAGCGGTATGCAGCACCACGGCGCCCCCCTGGGAAAAACCGGCCAGGAAAATCCGCGATGCGTCTATTCCGCTGCTGCGCTGCTCTTCGATCAATTCGATGACGCGGTTGGCGGAGGCTTCCAGTTCATCACGGTCGATGGCCCGGGCCGGGCTCATGGCCTTGATGTCGTACCAGCTCGGCATGGCATATCCGCCATTGATGGTCACCGGGCGGGTCGGTGCCTGAGGCAGGACGAAGCGCGTGCTGAGCAGGCTTTCCTGCAGCGCTTCGGCTACCGGCAGAAAGTCATAGCGGTCGGCGCCGAGGCCGTGCAGCCAGATCACGCAGGCGTCTGCGGGCTTAACAGGCTGAAGAATCAAGGGCTCGGTCATGGCTGCTCCAAAAATGTGCGGGCGCTCTCATTAAGTGCGTGATGGAGGTGCGCGCCCGGTTGATCCGTTAAGAAGATGTCGCAAGGCTACAAGTTTTGCTATTGACCTGTCGCTCAATCGCTTCAGCGAGCGGTGTGGTACGGGCTTTGCTATGAGTCAGTCGTGCAATCGATCTCGCGCCTGGCGGTAACACTATCAGTGAACGCCCGGCGACGGGATAGCAAAGAATCCGGTGATGGATGTTCGCCAATGGCCGCAACGGGCTTAGCGAACGTGAAAGGGCTACCGCCCGTTCGGCCGACTGGTGAGAAGTGAGTTGTCCATGATGTGGATTTTCTCCTACTAGACTCATAGCGAAGGTCCTGCGTCGGTTGATCCTATAAAAAGCCAACACGGGTCAACAACGCCTCAAAAGGGTGCGACTGGACTCAAGCTCCGACACAACAAGAGCAAAACTGGAGGTTTGAATGAAGATGTTGAAATCCACGCTGGCGATCGTGACTGCAGCTGCAGTATTGGGTGTCAGCGGGTTCGCTCAGGCGGGTGCAACCCTGGATGCAGTGCAGAAGAAAGGTTACGTGCAGTGTGGCGTCAGTGATGGCCTGCCAGGCTTCTCGGTTCCGGATTCCACTGGCAAGATCGTCGGTATCGATGCTGATGTCTGCCGTGCCGTGGCCGCTGCCGTGTTCGGCGATTCGACCAAGGTCAAGTTCAGTCAGTTGAACGCCAAGGAGCGCTTCACCGCGCTGCAGTCCGGCGAGATCGACATCCTGTCGCGCAACACCACCATGACCAGCTCCCGTGACGCGGGCATGGGTCTGTTTTTCCCGGGCTTCATCACTTACTACGACGGCGTGGGCTTCCTGGCCAACAACAAGCTGGGCGTGAAAAGTGCCAAGGAACTCGACGGCGCGACCATCTGCATTCAGGCCGGTACCACCACCGAGCTGAACGTGTCCGACTACTTCCGCGCCAACGGCCTGAAGTACACCCCGATCACTTTCGACACCTCCGATGAAAGCGCCAAGTCGCTGGAGTCCGGTCGTTGCGACGTGCTGACCTCCGACAAGTCCCAGTTGTTCGCCCAGCGCAGCAAGCTGGCTTCGCCGAAGGACTACGTGGTTCTGCCGGAAACCATCTCCAAGGAGCCTCTGGGCCCGGTCGTGCGTAACGGTGACGATGAGTGGAACAAGATCGTGCGCTGGGTCGGCTACGCGCTGCTCAACGCTGAAGAAGCCGGCATCACGTCGAAAAACGTTGAAGCCGAAGCCAAGTCCACCAATAACCCGGACGTTGCCCGTCTGCTGGGTGCTGACGGCGAGTACGGCAAGGACCTGAAACTGCCGAAGGACTGGGTCGTACAGATCGTCAAGCAAGTCGGCAACTACGGTGAAATCTTCGAGAAAAACCTCGGCAAGAGCACTCCGCTGGAAATCGACCGTGGCCTGAACGCGCTGTGGAACAACGGCGGCATTCAGTACGCACCACCAGTGCGCTAATGGTTCTATCACCCGGCGGGCCAGCCGCCGGGTGATGTTCTGTTCCATTTTTTCCGGGGCACTTCATGCAAAATTCAATCGGCGCACCAAAGCAGAGGTTCAGCCTCAGCGATCCGCGTGTGCGTGCGTGGCTATTCCAGATCATCACCGTCGTGGCGGTGGTCGCCATGGGCTGGTATCTGTTCGATAACACCCAGACCAACCTGCAGCACCGGGGCATCACGTCCGGGTTCAGCTTTCTGGAGCGCAGTGCCGGGTTCGGCATCGCTCAACACCTGATTTCCTACACCGAAGCGGACAGCTATGCCCGCGTGTTCGTGATCGGCCTGCTCAACACGTTGCTGGTGACCTTCATCGGCGTGATCCTGGCGACCCTGCTGGGCTTCATCATCGGTGTGGCGCGGCTGTCGCCGAACTGGATCATCAGCAAACTGGCGACCGTGTATGTGGAAGTCTTCCGCAACATTCCGCCGCTGCTGCAAATCCTGTTCTGGTATTTCGCGGTGTTCCTGACCATGCCGGGGCCGCGCAACAGCCACAACTTCGGCGACACCTTCTTCGTCAGCAGCCGTGGTCTGAACATGCCGGCCGCACAGATGGCCGACGGCTTCTGGGCGTTCGTGGTCAGCATTGTGGTAGCCATCGTTGCCATCGTGCTGATGAGCCGCTGGGCCACCAGGCGCTTTGAAGAAACCGGCGAACCGTTCCACAAGTTCTGGGCCGGTGTGGCAATTTTCCTGGTGATCCCGACGCTGTGCGCGCTGGTATTCGGCGCTCCGTTGCACTGGGAATTGCCGAAACTGCAAGGCTTCAACTTCGTCGGTGGCTGGGTATTGATCCCGGAGCTGCTGGCTCTGACTCTGGCCTTGACCGTGTACACCGCAGCGTTCATCGCCGAGATCGTGCGTTCGGGGATCAAGTCGGTCAGCCACGGCCAGACCGAAGCGGCGCGTTCCCTGGGCCTGCGCAACGGCCCGACGCTGCGCAAGGTGATCATTCCGCAAGCGCTGCGGGTGATCATTCCGCCGCTGACCAGCCAATACCTGAACCTGGCGAAGAACTCCTCGCTGGCGGCCGGTATCGGTTATCCGGAAATGGTTTCGCTGTTCGCCGGCACCGTGCTGAACCAGACCGGTCAGGCGATCGAAGTCATTGCCATCACCATGAGCGTGTACCTGGCGATCAGTATCAGCATTTCCCTGCTGATGAACTGGTACAACAAGCGCATTGCGCTGATCGAGCGGTAAGGAATAGCGCATGAGTACTCATACTTTCAAACCCGACATGCCGCCGCCGGCCAAGGTCTTCGGCCCGATGGCGTGGATCCGCGCGAACATGTTCTCCAGCTGGCTCAATACGCTGTTGACCCTGTTTGCGTTCTATCTCATTTACCTGGTGGTTCCTCCGCTGCTCAGCTGGGCGATTTTCGATGCCAACTGGGTCGGCACCACCCGTGCCGACTGCACCAAGGCAGGCGCCTGCTGGGTCTTCATCGAGCAGCGTTTCGGCCAGTTCATGTATGGCTACTACCCGGCGGAACTGCGCTGGCGAGTGGACCTGACCGTGTGGCTGGCGGTCATCGGTGTGGCCCCGCTGTTCATCAAGCGTGTGCCGCGCAAAGCGGTGTACGGCCTGAGCTTCCTGGTGGTGTATCCAATCGTTGCCTGGTGCCTGCTGCATGGCGGCGTGCTCGGTTTGAGCGCGGTTGCCACCAGCCAGTGGGGCGGCCTGATGCTGACCCTGGTGATCGCCACCGTCGGTATCGCCGGCGCGTTGCCGCTGGGGATCATGCTGGCGCTGGGACGCCGCTCGAACATGCCGGCCATTCGCGTGGTCTGCGTGACGTTCATCGAGTTCTGGCGCGGCGTGCCGCTGATCACCGTGCTGTTCATGTCCTCGGTGATGCTGCCGCTGTTCCTGCCTGAAGGCATGAACTTCGACAAACTGCTGCGGGCGCTGATCGGCGTGATCCTGTTCCAGTCGGCCTACGTCGCCGAAGTGGTGCGCGGCGGTTTGCAAGCGATTCCCAAGGGGCAGTACGAAGCCGCGGCCGCGATGGGCCTCGGCTACTGGCGCGCCATGGGCCTGGTGATTCTGCCGCAAGCCCTGAAACTGGTGATTCCCGGCATCGTCAACACCTTCATCGCGCTGTTCAAGGACACCAGCCTGGTGATCATCATCGGCCTCTTTGACCTGCTCAACAGCGTCAAGCAAGCCGCTGCCGATCCGAAATGGCTGGGCATGGCCACCGAAGGCTACGTGTTCGCCGCCCTGGTGTTCTGGATTTTCTGTTTTGGCATGTCGCGCTATTCCATGCATCTGGAACGCAAGCTCGACACTGGCCACAAGCGTTAGGAGTTTTTTCGATGAGCGAAGCAATCAAAAAGCCAGTCGGCCCGGAAGGCATCATTCAGATGCAGGGCGTGAACAAGTGGTACGGCCAGTTCCACGTGCTGAAAGACATCAACCTGAATGTCCGTCAGGGCGAACGCATCGTGCTGTGCGGTCCGTCGGGTTCCGGCAAGTCCACCACCATCCGCTGCCTGAACCGTCTGGAAGAGCACCAGCAGGGCCGCATCGTGGTCGACGGCGTGGAACTGACCAACGATCTCAAGCAGATCGAAGCGATCCGCCGCGAAGTCGGCATGGTGTTCCAGCACTTCAACCTGTTCCCGCACCTGACCATTCTGCAGAACTGCACTTTGGCGCCGATGTGGGTGCGCAAGATGCCCAAGCGCAAGGCCGAGGAAATCGCCATGCACTATCTGGAACGCGTACGCATTCCGGAGCAGGCGCACAAGTTTCCGGGGCAGTTGTCCGGTGGTCAGCAGCAGCGTGTGGCGATCGCCCGTGCGCTGTGCATGAAACCGAAAATCATGCTGTTCGACGAACCGACCTCGGCACTCGACCCGGAGATGGTGAAGGAGGTGCTCGACACCATGATCGGTCTGGCCGAAGACGGCATGACCATGCTGTGCGTGACCCACGAAATGGGCTTCGCCCGCACCGTGGCCAATCGCGTGATCTTCATGGACAAGGGCGAAATCGTCGAGCAGGCGGCACCGAACGACTTCTTCGACAATCCGCAGAATGACCGGACCAAACTGTTCCTGAGCCAGATCCTGCATTGATCGGATTCAGGCGCTGAAATAAACCCGGACTCAGTTCCGGGTTTATTTTTGCCCGGATCTTGCCGGTTGCCCTGATTGAAAAATCTGACTACCCTGTCAGCAAATTCATCCCATGATTGGATGACAGGGCGAATTCCATGTCTGAAAACTCTTTATTGATCAAACGATCCCTGGTCGATCAGGCGCTGGATCAATTGCGCCAGCGCATCACCGATGGCACCTGGCAGGTCGGTCAGCGGCTCCCCACCGAGCCCGAGCTGTGCGCCGAACTCGGCATCAGCCGCAATACCGTGCGCGAAGCGATGCGGGTGCTGGCGTTCTCCGGGTTGATCGAGATCCGGCAGGGCGACGGCAGTTACCTGCGGGCGGTGGTCGATCCGATGGACACGCTCAAGGCGCTCTCCAGATGCTCGCTGGATCAGGCCCGGGAAACCCGGCACATCCTTGAAGTCGAGGCCATCGGTCTGGCGGCGTTGCGTCGCACCGATGAGGATCTGGCTGGCCTGCGCGAGGCGCTTGGCGTTGCCGGCAGCCACTATCACGGCGATCTCGACAGCTACATCGCCTGTGACCTGGTGTTTCACCGGCGGTTGGTGGACGCCGCGCACAATCCGACCCTCAGCGAGTTGTACCGCTATTTCTCCAGCATCGTCGGCGCGCAATTGCGTCAGACCCTGAACATCGTCCCTCGTCGACAGGAAGTCTTCGATTTGCACATCGCTCTGTTCGAAGCCGTCGAACAGCGTGACCCGGAACGGGCCAAGGCCCTGTCGAGGCAACTGATCAATGAACCTTGAAACCGAGAAAACCATGTCCCGCCCTGAAGCAATCAATACCCCCAAGCGCACCGCCGAACTGGAGGAGTTGCTGATCGATGCCGAGGCCGATGACGAGCAGGTGCAGCAAAGCCATCCGCTGGTGCGTCGTCCATGGTTGTTGTTGCTGGGGTTGGTGCTTGTGGCGTTGAACCTGCGTCCGGCGCTGTCGAGCATGGCGCCGCTGCTCAGTGAGGTGTCGAAAAGTCTTGGCTTGTCCGCTGCCCAGGCGGGATTGCTGACGACATTGCCGGTGCTGTGCCTTGGTCTGTTCGCGCCGCTGGCACCGGTGCTGGCCAGGCGCTTCGGCGCCGAACGGGTCGTATTGGGAATTCTGCTGACACTTGCAGCAGGCATCATCCTGCGCAGCAATTTCGGCGAAATCGGTCTGTTTGCCGGCAGCGTTCTGGGTGGCGCCAGTATCGGCATCATCGGCGTGTTGCTGCCGGGTATCGTCAAACGCGATTTTGCAAAGCATGCCGGCACCATGACCGGCGTGTACACCATGGCTTTGTGCCTGGGCGCGGCAATGGCGGCAGGTTCGACCGTGCCGTTGAGCGAGCATTTCGATCACAGCTGGGCCATGGGCCTGGGCTTCTGGGTGATTCCGGCACTGGTCGCGGCGCTGTTCTGGCTGCCGCAAATCGGCCAGAAGCACGGTGCACACAATGTCGCGTATCGCGTGCGCGGTTTGCTGCGTGACCCACTGGCCTGGCAGGTGACCTTGTACATGGGTCTGCAATCATCGCTGGCCTACATCGTATTCGGCTGGTTGCCGTCGATCCTCATCGGTCGCGGGCTGACGCCGACCCAGGCCGGTCTGGTGCTGTCCGGTTCGGTGATCATCCAGCTCGCCAGTTCCCTGGCGGCGCCATGGCTTGCCACTCGCGGCAAGGACCAGCGTCTGGCGATCGTGGTGGTGATGGCGCTGACCCTCGGCGGTCTGTTCGGTTGCCTCTATGCACCAATCGAAGGCCTGTGGGGCTGGGCGATCCTGCTGGGACTGGGGCAGGGCGGCACGTTCAGTCTGGCGCTGACCCTGATCGTGTTACGCTCGAAGGATTCTCACGTCGCGGCCAATCTGTCGAGTATGTCCCAGGGCTTCGGTTACACCCTCGCGTCCATGGGGCCGTTCGCGGTCGGCGTGGTGCACGATTGGACCGGTGGCTGGAACGCCGTGGGCTGGATCTTCGGCATCGTCGGTGCGGGTGCGATCCTCGCCGGTCTCGGTGCCGGGCGTGCGTTGTACGTACAGGTGGAAAGCGAAAAGGTCTGAATTGCACACACTGTCGGTATTCGTCATGCGAATGCCGATAGTGTTTCGGGCGTTTGCGGATTATCGTGCTGGCAATCTGTACATTTCCCGGAGATTGCCCATGAGCGAAGAAGCCCACAGCGCCCTGATCACCCGTTTCTACCAGGCTTTCCAGCGACTTGACGCCGAGGCCATGGCGGCCTGTTACACCGACGACGTGGTGTTCAGCGATCCGGCCTTCGGCGAGCTGCGCGGCCACGATGCAGGTGACATGTGGCGCATGCTCACCACCCGGGCCAAGGACTTCTCCCTGACCTTCGACAACGTCCGTGCCGACGAACGCAACGGCGGCGCCCACTGGGTGGCGACCTACCTGTTCAGCCAGACCGGCAACGTCGTGATCAACGACATCCAGGCGCGCTTCGTCTTCCGCGACGGCAAGATCTCTGAACATCACGACCACTTCGACCTGTGGCGCTGGTCCCGCCAGGCGCTGGGTTTCAAAGGCCTGCTGCTGGGCTGGACGCCTCTGGTACGCAACGCTGTCCGCGTCCAGGCGCTGAAAGGGCTGAAGGCATTTCAGGCGAGTCGCTGATAAGATCGCGACCTGTTCCTCAAACGCCTTTAGTGCACAGTGACCAGTCTTAGCGAAAACCCTCCCGAAGCCGACGTTCCAGCGAGCAAGTCCTGGTTCGTCTACCTCGTCCGCGCCGCCAACGGTTCGCTTTACTGCGGGATCAGCGACGATCCCGTGCGCCGTTTTGCCAAGCACCAGAGCGGCAAGGGCGCCCGATTCTTTCTCTCAAGCCCGGCGATGGCGCTGGTCTATACCGAGCGATGCCGTGACAAGAGTGATGCGCTGCGCCAGGAGCGGTTGATCAAGAAGCTCAGGAAGAGTGCGAAGGAATGTCTGGTGGCGTCTTATCGGCCGGACTGATCAGGTGCGAACGGTAGAAAACCCTGCACATCGAAGCGGCGCTTTCAGGCAAACGACAGGCGAAAAAAAACCGCCTTTGCGGGGCGGTTTTTCTGTAAACCTCGGTTTGCGGCCGGGTTTACTGATCTCACAGGAGACATTGACGTAGGCGGAGAATATTCCTCTTTGCGTCACTGAGCAAGCCTGAAGGCACGCCTGCCAAATAAACTCAATTTTGAGTTTATTTGTTTAAGCGAAGGTTCAGAAACCCGGCTACGATCCGTCCGCTCACATGGCAGTGCAACCATTGAGGTCTGGCCGATTGGCGTAACGGTTTCATGCCCTCTGACACGGAGTTGCTCCCGTGCCGGAATGATTTTTCAGGGGGTATCACAACCGGCCGCCTCACAGGAGATATTGACGTGTCTTCCGAAGGCGTACGTGGTCCGGTAAGCACGCTGGAGGTTTGGCCCCCAACCGGAGGCCAAAACGTATGAAGCTTTTGCTGCGTACTCTGAGCCTCGTATGGAGGTCGTTCAAAGCGTTTCGCTTTTACGAGTTCCTGCGAGATCACTTCGATGAGCTGATGTAGGGCCATTGATGTGGGAAACCGTCTCGGCCTCGGCTGAGACGGTTTTTTCGAGTACTCCCGGATGCGTTATCAACCTGACTGATCGGTTCCCATCAGCCGGATCCGTATGCTGCGAACCCATTGCGCGCTAAGCTGCCGTTTCACTTCCTGTGCGGCGGAGCCGAGCATGTCCGAATTGATCCTTCATCATTACCCGACTTCTCCTTTTGCTGAAAAGGCCCGGCTGCTGCTGGGGTTCAAGGGCCTGTCCTGGCGTTCGGTGCATATCTCGCCAGTCATGCCCAAGCCTGACCTGACCGCCCTGACCGGCGGCTATCGCAAGACACCGGTGCTGCAGATCGGCGCCGACATCTATTGCGACACTGCACTGATCGCCCGGCGTCTCGAGCAGGAAAAGGCCCAGCCTTCGTTTTTCCCGGAAGGTCAGGAAATGGTCGCCGCCAGTTTTGCCGCCTGGGCTGATTCTGTGGTGTTCCAGCACACGGTAAGCCTAGTGTTCCAGCCTGAATCGGTGGCGGTGCGTTTCGGCAAATTGCCGCCGGAAGCGATCAAAGCCTTCCTCGCCGATCGTGCCGGGCTGTTCAGTGGCGGCAGCGCGACCAGGCTGTCAGCCGAGCAGGCCAAACATCAATGGCCGACGATCATGGCGCGCCTGGAGCAGCAACTGCAGCGTGAAGATGGGGATTTCCTGTTCGGTGAGCCATCGATTGCCGACTTCGCCATGGCGCATCCGCTGTGGTTCCTCAAGGCGACCCACGTCACCGCGCCACTGGTGGACGACTATCCGGCAGTGTCCGCATGGCTCGGGCGGGTGCTGGGCTTCGGTCACGGGGCGGCCAGTGCGATGAGTTCCGAGGAGGCGCTGGAGGTCGCACGCCGTTCGAAGCCGGCGGCATTGCCTGATGAGCAGTTTGGCGATCCGAACGGATTTGCAGCGGGCCAGCAAGTCGTGATCGCGGCCACTGACTACGGCGTAGATCCGGTTGCCGGCGAGCTGGTGTTTGCTGGTCGTGAAGAGCTGATTCTGCGCCGTGAAGACGAGCGTGCCGGTCTGGTGCATGTGCACTTTCCGCGATTCGGTTTCCGGATCGAGAAACGCTGAAACGAGCGAGGGAGCCGATTGGCTCCCTCGTTCATTTCAGTGCGGCGAGAATGTCGTCCGGATCAAACCCGCGAATCAACGTGCCATTGACGTCGATCAGCGGAATCCCGCGCCCGCCCAGTGCTTCGTAGGCCTTGCGCGCCTCGGCATCCTTCTCGATATCGAATTCCTTGAACGGAATGCCTTTCTGATCAAGAAAACGCTTGGTCTGCTTGCAGTAGCCGCACCAGTCCGTGGCATACAGCACGACCCTGGCGTTGGCGCGGACCTGCTCGGAGGCCATCTGCGACGGGTTGAACACCCGCTCGATCTTGCCCCAGTTCTGATAGACCACAACCACCAGCAGAACCAGCGCAACCTTCTTCAGCACATTGCCGAGCATCAGTTGCGGCGCTTCAGCTGATCGGTGAGCGAGGTTGGCAAGCCTTTGATGACCAGCGTGCCGGCTTCTTCGTCGTATTCGATCTTCGAGCCCAGCAGGTGCGCTTCGAAGCTGATCGACAGGCCTTCGGCACGACCGGTGAAGCGGCGGAACTGGTTGAGCGTGCGCTTGTCCGCAGGGATCTCCGGCGACAGGCCGTAATCTTTGTTGCGGATGTGATCGTAGAAGGCTTTCGGGCGATCTTCATCGATCAGCTCCGAGAGTTCTTCAAGGCCCATTGGCTCGCCGAGCTTGGCCTGGCTGCTGGCATATTCAACCAGGGTCTTGGTCTTCTCGCGGGCGGAGTCTTCCGGCAGGTCTTCGCTCTCGACGAAGTCGCTGAAGGCCTTGAGCAGCGTGCGGGTCTCGCCCGGGCCGTCGACGCCTTCCTGGCAGCCGATGAAGTCGCGGAAGTATTCCGAGACCTTCTTGCCGTTCTTGCCCTTGATGAACGAGATGTACTGCTTGGACTGTTTGTTGTTCTGCCACTCGGAGACGTTGATCCGCGCCGCCAGGTGCAGTTGACCGAGGTCGAGATGGCGGGATGGCGTCACATCCAGCTCATCGGTCACCGCCACGCCTTCGCTGTGGTGCAGCAGGGCGATGGCCAGGTAATCGGTCATGCCTTGCTGGTAATGGGCGAACAGTACGTGGCCGCCCACCGACAGGTTCGACTCTTCCATCAGCTTTTGCAGATGCTCGACCGCGACTTTGCTGAACGCGGTGAAATCCTTGCCACCGTCCATGTATTCCTTCAGCCAGCCGCTGAACGGGAATGCGCCCGATTCCGGATGGAACAGACCCCAGGCTTTGCCTTGTTTGGCGTTATAGCTCTCGTTGAGGTCGGCGAGCATGTTCTCGATGGCGGCTGACTCGGCCAGTTCAGAATCGCGAGCGTGCAGAACGGCAGGCGTGCCATCGGGTTTTTTGTCGATCAGGTGGACGATGCAATGACGGATCGGCATGGGCTTCTCGGCAAGTGGAAGGGAGGAGGGCGGGCTCCCCCGAAAAAGCGCTCAGTGTACCGCAACCTCTGGTTTTGGCGCGGGATGAAGGGCAATTCGGGGTCACGGGGCCGCGCTTATGCATTTATTTACCGATTTAGCGCAATAAACCTGACCATTTGGCTAGTCAGAGGCGGATATTTCCTTGTCTCTGTGCTAGTTTTGCCCGGTCTTGTGCGAAGTCACCGCGACAAGCATGCATTCAGCTTTTGTCAGGTCGAACCAAACCTTGATTTCGGCATCTATAACCCCGACTCGTCGTGGTTATCGCCGAGGGTGCCAGATCCAGAAGATCGGGCTCGATGGCTGACACTGCACTCTGCAATCCATATGAATTTGATAGGGAAGGAACACCACATGGCTCTTACTAAAGACCAACTGATCGCCGACATCGCCGAAGCTATCGACGCGCCGAAAACCACCGCGCGTGCCGCTCTGGACCAACTGGGTCAAATCGTTGCCGATCAGCTGGAAAACGGTGCCGAAATCACTTTGCCAGGTATCGGCAAGCTGAAAGTGACCGAGCGTCCTGCCCGCACTGGCCGTAACCCGTCGACTGGCGCTGCCATCGAAATCCCTGCCAAGAAAGTGATCAAGCTGGTTGTGGCCAAAGGCCTGACCGACGCTGTGAACAAGTAAGACGCAGCGATGTAAAAAAACCGTGCGCCGGAGCGATCCGGGCACGGTTTTTTTGTATCTGCAGAAAACGGTCTACGTCATTGGGGACTCGCCCCAGCGGGCCTTGCGCCAGGCTTGCTGCTGCGTCGGAGTCTGGAACGTCCAGGCAACGAAACGGCTCTGCTTCTGGCCCTGGCCCATTTCCACGACCTGGCTTTGCAGCGCGCCGACCTTGTTCAGCGCCGAATGAATGGCCGGCAGGTTCGACGCCTTCGATACCAGCGTGCTGAACCACAGCACCTGTTGCGCGACCTGTGCGCTCTCACTGATCAGTTGCGTCACGAACCGCACTTCACCCCCCTCGCACCACAATTCCGCCGCTTGTCCGCCAAAGTTGAGCACCGGCAACTTGCGCTTCGGGTCGGCTTTGCCCAAGGCGCGCCACTTGCGGGTGCTGCCACGGGTGGCCTCTTCGAGAGAGGCGTGGAACGGCGGGTTGCACATGGTCAGCTCGAACTGCTCACCCGCTTCCAGCAACCCCGCCAAAATCTGTTTGCGATTGGCCTGCTGGCGAATCTGGATCGCCTTGCTCAACCCGTTGGCCTGGACAATGGTCCTGGCTGACGCGATGGCCGTGGCATCGATATCGGAGCCGAGAAAGTGCCAGCGATACTCGCTGTGGCCGATCAACGGGTAAATGCAGTTGGCGCCCGTGCCGATGTCCAGCACCTTTACCGAAGCGCCGCGGGGGATCACGCCGTCGTTGTTGCCGGCCAGCAGGTCGGCGAGGAAATGCGCGTAATCCGCTCGTCCCGGCACCGGCGGGCACAGGTAATCGGCGGGAATGTCCCAGTAAGCGATGCCGTAAAACGCTTTGAGCAGCGCCCGATTGAACACGCGCACCGCATCGGGGTTGGCGAAGTCGATGCTTTCCTTGCCGTACGGGTTGATGATCACGAACTTCGCCAGTTCCGGCATGCTCTTGATCAACGCCGGGAAATCGTAGCGACCCTGGTGGCGGTTGCGCGGGTGCAGGGCAGCCTTTTCACGCGGCTCGACGGCCTTGGCCGGGGACGTGGGCTGAGGCTTCTTGCGCGCAGGTTTCGGTGTGCGGGGGGCATTCATGGGCGTGGTTGACATCGGGTGTGGCTGAAAGTGGCGGGTATTGTTCCACAGGGAATCGCATTGGTGTCCGGAAAAGTGCCGGGCACAAAAAAGGGAGGCCTTGCGGGCCTCCCTGTTTCATTGCGAATGGCCGTTACAGGCTGGCAATCCGCGCGTGCTGCTCGGCCAGCTTGCCCAGCGCCTGTTCAGCTTCGGCCAGCTTGGCGCGTTCCTTCTCGATGACCTCGGCTGGAGCCTTGTCAACGAAACCGGCGTTGGACAGCTTGCCGCCGACGCGCTGGACTTCACCCTGCAGACGCAGGATTTCCTTGTCCAGGCGCGCCAGCTCGGCGTTCTTGTCGATCAGGCCGGCCATCGGCACCAGCACTTCCATCTCGCCGACCAGTGCGGTGGCGGACAGCGGCGCTTCTTCGCCAGCGGCCAGTACGGTGATCGATTCCAGACGCGCCAGCTTCTTCAGCAGCGCTTCGTTCTCGGTCAGGCGGCGCTGGTCTTCGGCGGTGACGTTTTTCAAGTAGATCGGCAGCGGTTTGCCCGGACCGATGTTCATTTCGCCACGGATGTTGCGGGTGCCGAGCATCAGGCCCTTGAGCCATTCGATGTCGTCTTCGGCCGCCGGATCGATGCGCTCTTCATTGGCCACCGGCCACGCCTGCAGCATGATGGTCTTGCCCTGAATGCCGGCCAGCGGCGCGATGCGCTGCCAGATTTCTTCAGTGATGAACGGCATGAACGGATGGGCCAGACGCAGCGCCACTTCCAGTACCCGAACCAGCGTACGGCGGGTACCGCGCTGACGCTCGACCGGCGCATTCTCGTCCCACAGCACAGGCTTGGACAATTCCAGGTACCAGTCGCAGTACTGGTTCCAGATGAATTCGTACAGCGCTTGCGCCGCCAGGTCGAAACGGAACTGATCCAGTTGACGGGTCACTTCGGCTTCGGTGCGTTGCAGTTGCGAGATGATCCAGCGATCCGCCAGCGAGAGTTCGTAGGCTTCGCCGTTCTGGCCGCAGTCTTCGCCCTTGTCCAGAACATAGCGCGCAGCGTTCCAGATCTTGTTGCAGAAGTTGCGATAGCCTTCGACGCGGCCCATGTCGAACTTGATGTCGCGACCGGTGGACGCCAGCGAGCAGAAGGTGAAGCGCAGGGCATCGGTGCCGTAGCTGGCGATACCGTCGGCGAACTCTTCGCGGGTCTGCTTCTCGATCTTCTTCGCCAGTTTCGGCTGCATCAGGCCGGAGGTGCGTTTCTGCACCAGGGTTTCGAGCTCGATGCCGTCGATGATGTCCAGCGGGTCCAGGACGTTGCCCTTGGACTTGGACATTTTCTGGCCCTGGCCATCACGCACCAGACCGTGCACGTAAACGGTCTTGAACGGAACCTGCGGCGTGCCGTCCTCGTTCTTGATCAGGTGCATGGTCAGCATGATCATCCGGGCGACCCAGAAGAAAATGATGTCGAAACCAGTGACCAGCACGTCGGTGGAGTGGAATTTCTTCAGGAACTCGGTCTTTTCCGGCCAGCCCAGGGTGGAGAAGGTCCACAGGCCCGAACTGAACCAGGTGTCGAGAACGTCGTTGTCCTGTTGCAGCGCAACGTCCGGACCAAGGTTGTGTTTGGCGCGTACTTCGGCTTCGTCGCGACCGACGTAGACCTTGCCCGACTCGTCATACCAGGCCGGAATCCGGTGACCCCACCACAGCTGACGGCTGATGCACCAGTCCTGGATGTCGCGCATCCACGAGAAGTACATGTTTTCGTATTGCTTCGGCACGAACTGGATGCGGCCATCCTCGACGGCAGCAATTGCAGGCTCGGCCAGCGGCTTGGTGGACACGTACCACTGGTCGGTCAGCCACGGCTCGATGACGGTGCCGGAGCGGTCGCCTTTCGGCACTTTCAGGGCATGATCATCGACGCTGACCAGCAGGCCGGCGGCGTCGAACGCGGCCACGATTTGCTTGCGTGCCTCGAAACGCTCGAGACCGGCGTACTCGGCCGGAATCTTGCCGTCGATGCTGTCGTTCAGCGTGCCATCGAGGTTGAACACCTGCGCTGCCGGCAGCACGTTGGCATTCTTGTCGAAGATGTTCAGCAGCGGCAGGTTGTGGCGCTTGCCGACTTCGTAGTCGTTGAAATCGTGGGCCGGGGTGATTTTCACGCAGCCGGTGCCGAATTCAGGATCGCAGTAATCGTCGGCGATGATCGGGATACGGCGGCCTGTGAACGGCAAATCAACAAACTGCCCGATCAGGGCCTTGTAGCGCTCGTCGTTCGGGTTCACCGCGACGGCGGAGTCGCCGAGCATGGTTTCCGGACGGGTGGTCGCGACGATCAGGAAATCCTTGCCTTCGGCGGTTTTTGCGCCGTCCGCCAACGGATATTTAAGGTTCCAGAGGAAGCCTTTCTCGTCGTGGTTCTCCACTTCGAGGTCGGAAATCGCCGTGTGCAGCTTGGTGTCCCAGTTGACCAGACGCTTGCCGCGATAGATCAGGCCGTCTTCGTGCAGGCGCACGAACGCTTCTTTAACGGCTTCCGAGAGGCCGTCGTCCATGGTGAAGCGCTCGCGGCTCCAGTCCACGGACGAACCGAGACGGCGGATCTGGCGGCTGATGTTGCCGCCGGACTGATCCTTCCACTCCCAGACTTTCTCGAGGAATTTTTCCCGGCCCAGATCGTGGCGGTTCTGGCCCTGGGCTTCGAGTTGACGTTCCACCAGCATCTGTGTGGCGATGCCGGCGTGGTCGGTGCCCGGCTGCCACAGCGTGTTGCGACCTTGCATGCGGCGGAAACGGATCAGGGCGTCCATGATCGCGTTGTTGAAACCGTGACCCATGTGCAGGCTGCCGGTGACGTTCGGCGGCGGGATCATGATGGTGTAGGAGTCGCCCGCGCCTTGCGGGGCGAAGTAGTTCTCGGACTCCCAGGTGTTGTACCAGGAAGTTTCAATGGCGTGCGGCTGGTAGGTCTTATCCATGCGCGGCGGGACCCTATTGGCATTTATTCAGGAAAAGCCGGGAA